>NZ_JBIAQF010000010.1:0-349638 GCF_042888885.1 Streptomyces sp. NPDC002742 | reverse complement strand
GGCATGTCGCTGGCCCGCACCGGCCTGGCCGCCGGCGCCAAGCCCAAACGCCGCGCCGCCAAGAAGTCCGGCCCCGCCGCCTCCGGCGACACCCTGGCCTCCCCGATGCAGGGCACCATCGTCAAGGTCGCCGTCGAGGAGGGCCAGGAGGTCAAGGAGGGCGACCTCATCGTCGTCCTGGAAGCCATGAAGATGGAACAGCCCCTCAACGCACACCGCTCCGGCACCATCAAGGGCCTGAGCGCCGAGGTCGGCGCCTCCATCACCTCCGGCGCCCCCATCTGCGAAATCAAGGACTGAAGGACTGAGCGACACGGGCTGAGCGACACGGACGGGTGACTCACCCGTCTCATCGCGACCGAAGCGCCCGGCGAACCGCATCTGCGGCCAGCCGGGCGCTTCGCCGTGCGGGCACTTCGCCGTGCGGGCACTTCGCCGTGCGGGCACTTGGCTGTGCGGGCGCCGACGCACGCGGTGTCGGAGGCACGCGGTGTCCGACGCCGGTGCACGAGCCCAAAAAACGGCCTACGAAGCCAAAGAGGGCCTACGACGGCCGACGACGGCCGACGAGCCTCACGAGACGACCCACGGGAAGCCGACGACGTGCGAGTCGGTCCTCGCCGGGACTGGTGGCGCTCGATCCCCCGTCCGCGCGACCGGGAATGATGCTTCGAGCCGCCTGCCGCGCAACCCGTGGGCGTCCGTCCGGGAGCTGCCGGTGGCATCCTGGAGCGCAGCCGGGCGGTGGGATAGGGCGGGTGGAGGGCAGGTGGAGGCGATGGTGGGCGCGACCGCGGGGGAGCGGGCCGGGAGGTCCGGGCCCGCTCTTGGTCCAGGAGCGCCGCGTGTCATGCGCGCGGACGCCCGGCGGAACTACGGGCGGCTGCTCACCGAGGCGCGGTCCGCGTTCGCCGAGCACGGCACGGACGCGTCCCTGGAGGACGTGGCCCGGCGCGCGGGTGTCGGAATCGGCACGCTGTACCGGCACTTCCCGAATCGGCACGCCCTGATGAGCGCGGTCTTCGAGGAGGCCGTGAGCGATCTGCTGGCCCGCTCGCGTGAGCTGCTCGACTCCCCGCAGCCCTGCACCGCTCTGGTGGAGTGGCTGCGCGAGATCATCACTCACGCGGGTGAGTACCGAGGGCTCGCACGCGCCCTCATGTCGGTCTCGGAGGACGACGGTTCACACCTCGCCCGGTGCAGCGGCCCGATGCGTGAGGCGGGCAGCGCCCTGCTGCTCCGCGCCCAGGAGTCGGGGGCCGTACGCCCCGACGTCTCGATCGGTGATCTCCTCCAGCTGACCAACGCGATCGCGCTGGCTGCGGAGGAACCCGTGGACGACCCCGCGCTGGCCGACCGTCTGCTGAACCTGACGCTGCGCGGCCTGAAGCCATGAGCCGGCCGGGCCGGACAGGAACCCGGCCGTCGGCCGCACGGCCCTCCGACGCCGCTCAGCGGCGTCGGAGATCGGCCACGCGGGCCCTTTCGGCCGGGGGCTGGTCCCCCATCACCGTCGCGCTCCGTAGTTGCGGCCCCGAGCCCGGGACCACCTGGCCTCGGCGCGGGCCCGGGAGCGGTACGTCCCGACGCGACTGGCGCCCCGTCGGGACGGGATCCCCTCCCGCGCCACCCGACGCCGATGACCCGGCCACCGCGATCTGTACGCCCTGATCGGCCAGGGCCTGCAGTTCGGTGGCCGCGCGATCGTCGTGGGCGGGCGGCTCGTCCGTGACCAGGCGTGTGATGAGGTCGGTCGGCACGGTCTGGAACATGGTGTCCGTCCCGAGCTTGGTGTGGTCGGCGAGGACCACGACCTCGGCGGCCGCATGGACGAGAGCGCGGTCCACCGACGCCGAGAGCATGTTGGACGTGGACAGTCCGCGCTCGGCGGTCAGACCGCTCCCGGAGAGGAACGCCCGGGAGACGCGCAGCCCCTGGAGGGACTGCTCCGCACCCGAGCCGACCAGGGCATAGTTGGAACCGCGCAGGGTGCCGCCGGTCATCACGACCTCCACACGGTTGGCGTGGGCCAACGCCTGGGCCACCAGCAGGGAGTTGGTGACGACGGTCAGGCCGGGCACCCGAGCGAGCCGGCGGGCCAGCTCCTGCGTGGTGGTACCCGCCCCCACCACGATGGCCTCGCCTTCTTCGACGAGACCCGCGGCGAGATCGGCGATGGCCGTCTTCTCGGCGGTCGCGAGATGCGATTTCTGCGGAAAGCCGGACTCCCGCGTGAACCCGCCCGGCAATACCGCACCGCCGTGCCGGCGGTCGAGGAGTCCTTCTGCCTCCAGTGCGCGCACGTCCCGCCGTACGGTCACTTCGGAGGTCTGGACGACGCGGGCGAGCTCACGGAGCGACACGGCCCCATTCGCTCGCACCATTTCGAGGATCAATTGGCGACGTTCTGCAGCGAACACGAAACTGACAGTAACCCCAACGACCGTCTGCTTTCAGCAGTTTGCGCCGAATAACAGAAGTTGTTCGCATGACAGGACACCGAGTGGTATACGTGCCTACTCGTGCCGCCTATGCCGCGCGCACGGTCGCCAACTCCCCGTGACCAGCGCGGAGTCGCCCGGAGCCGTCAGCCCTCGTTCGTGGTCTTCCGGGTGTGCAACTGCCGTGCCACCTCGGCGATCGAGCCGGACAGGGACGGATACACGGTGAACGCGTTCGCGATCTGTTCGACCGTCAGATTGTTGTCGACCGCGATCGAGATGGGGTGGATCAGCTCCGAGGCGTGCGGGGAGACGACCACACCGCCGACCACGATGCCGGTGCCGGGGCGGCAGAAGATCTTGACGAAGCCGTCGCGGATGCCCTGCATCTTGGCACGCGGGTTGCGCAGCAGCGGCAGCTTCACGACCCGGGCGTCGATCTTGCCGGCGTCGACGTCCGCCTGGGAGTAGCCGACGGTGGCGATCTCGGGGTCGGTGAAGACGTTCGAGGAGACCGTCTTCAGGTTCAGCGGGGCCACCGCGTCGCCGAGGAAGTGGTACATGGCGATCCGGCCCTGCATGGCGGCTACGGACGCGAGGGCGAAGACGCCGGTCACGTCTCCGGCCGCGTACACGCCCGGAGCGGTCGTGCGGGAGACCCTGTCCGTCCAGATGTGCCCGGAGTCGCGGACCCTGACGCCGGCCTCCTCCAGGCCCATCCCGCTGCTGTTCGGGATGGCGCCGACGGCCATCAGGCAGTGCGTGCCGCTGATGACCCGGCCGTCGGAGAGCGTGACCTCGACACGGTCGCCGACCCGCTTGGCGGACTCGGCCCGGGAGCGGGCCATGACGTTCATGCCGCGGCGGCGGAAGACGTCCTCCAGGACGGCGGCGGCGTCCGGGTCCTCGCCCGGCAGCACGCGGTCGCGGCTGGAGACGAGCGTCACGCGGGAGCCGAGCGCCTGGTACGCGCCGGCGAACTCGGCACCGGTGACACCGGAGCCGACCACGATGAGCTCCTCGGGCAGCTCGTCGAGGTCGTAGACCTGGGTCCAGTTCAGGATGCGCTCGCCGTCGGGCTGCGCGTCGGGCAGCTCGCGCGGGTGCCCGCCGGTGGCGAGGAGCACGGCGTCGGCGGTGAGGGTCTCCTCGGTGCCGTCCGCGGCACTCACGACGACCTTGCGGGAGCCGTCCAGGGCCTGCATGCCCTCCAGCCGCCCGCGGCCGCGCAGGACGCGCGCACCGGCCCGGGTCACCGAGGCCGTGATGTCGTGCGACTGGGCGAGCGCGAGGCGCTTCACCCGGCGGTTGACCTTGCCGAGGTCGACCCCGACCACACGGGCGGCCTGCTCCAGGGGAGGGGTGTCGTCGGCGACGATGATCCCCAGCTCCTCGTAGGAGGAATCGAAGGTCGTCATCACCTCGGCCGTGGCGATGAGAGTCTTCGACGGCACGCAGTCGGTGAGCACCGACGCCCCGCCCAGACCGTCGCAGTCGACGACGGTCACCTCCGCGCCGAGCTGCGCGGCTACCAGCGCCGCTTCATATCCGCCGGGTCCGCCACCGATGATCACGATCCGAGTCACGTACTCCATTGTCCCGCACGCTTCAAGGTGCTTCCGCCCAGGGGGGCCGAGTCCGCTGCATCCGCGCCACTTTGTTACGCGAGAGGCGTACGTGTCGCTGCCGTACCCTCGGTCCCATGTCGCTCTACGCCGCGTACGCCGGCAATCTCGACCCGCGGCTCATGACGCGCCGCGCCCCGCATTCGCCGCTGCGCGCCACGGGCTGGCTGAACGGCTGGCGGCTGACCTTCGGTGGCGAGCACATGGGCTGGGAGGGCGCGCTCGCGACGATCGTCGAGGCGCCGCGGTCCCAGGTCTTCGTGGCGCTGTACGACATCGCGCCACTGGACGAGGACTCCATGGACCGCTGGGAGGGCGTCGGCCTCGACGTCTACCGCCGGATGCGCGTACGAGTGCACACGCTGGAGGGTGAGGAAGCCGCATGGCTTTACGTACTGAACGGGTACGAGGGGGGACTGCCCTCGGCGCGTTATCTGGGCGAGCTCGCGGACGCCGCCGAGTCGGCGGGAGCCCCGCACGACTACGTCATGGAGCTCCGCAAACGACCCTGCTGAGGTCTTGCGCGGGGAACCCGCTCCGCCGTGCCCCGACGGTATCCGCGCCGCTCCGCGACGGTTCCGCCCACCCTCCGCCCGGATCGCCCCGCCGACCGGACGCCCGCGCGCGCCCGCCGCTCCGCGGCGTCCTTCCCGGCCGTGCGCCGGTCCCGCCCCGTCCACGGGACACCCCTGGCGACACCTCCTCCCCTCCCCCGCGCCCTCCCCTTTGTCGGAAACGACAAGACAACGATCGCAAGACCGTGAGCTCCGTCATCTACGCGCGTAGGCCCAGACCGGCTACCCTCTTGCGCGTGAACGCATCTCTTCTTCCGGACGACATCCAGGGCGACCCCCACGCCGCCGCTGACGCCGCCGCCGCGCGCCTGCGCGAGCTCACGGGCGCCGAGACCCATGACGTCGCCCTCGTGATGGGCTCCGGCTGGGCTCCCGCCGTGGACGCCCTCGGCACCCCCGAGGCCGAGTTCCCGGTCACCGAGCTGCCGGGCTTCCCGGCGCCGGCGGTCGAGGGACACGGCGGCCAGATCCGCTCGTACCGGATCGGTGACAAGCGCGCCCTGGTCTTCCTCGGCCGCACCCACTACTACGAGGGCCGCGGTGTCGCCGCCGTCGCGCACGGCGTACGCACCGCCGTCGCCGCCGGCTGCAAGACCATCGTCCTCACCAACGGCTGCGGCGGTCTGCGCGAGGGCATGCGCCCCGGCCAGCCCGTGCTGATCAGCGACCACATCAACCTGACGGCCACCTCGCCGATCATCGGCGCGAACTTCGTCGACCTCACCGACCTGTATTCGCCGCGGCTGCGCGCGCTCTGCAAGGAGGTCGACCCCTCCCTGGAGGAGGGCGTCTACGCGCAGTTCCCCGGCCCGCACTACGAGACGCCCGCCGAGATCCGCATGGCCCGGGTCATCGGGGCCGACCTGGTGGGCATGTCGACGACGCTCGAAGCCATCGCCGCGCGCGAGGCGGGCGCCGAGGTGCTCGGCATCTCCCTCGTCACCAACCTCGCCGCCGGTATGACGGGCGAGCCCCTCAACCACGAGGAAGTCCTCCAGGCGGGCCGCGACTCGGCCGCGCGCATGGGCGAACTTCTGACCCGGGTACTGGATCGTCTGTAGGCGACAGGGTGTTCACCCCCGGTGCCGGGGCGGAACGACCCGGGGTACACGGAACCGTACGACCGAAGAGAGGTGCACCCGAGGTGCAGGACGAACTCATCGCGCGGGCCAAGGCGTGGCTGGCCGAGGACCCCGACGCGGAGACCCGTGACGAACTCGCCAAGCTCGTCGAAGCGGAGGACGTCACCGAGCTGGCCGACCGTTTCGCCGGCACGCTCCAGTTCGGCACCGCGGGCCTGCGCGGTGAACTCGGTGCGGGACCCATGCGGATGAACCGCTCGGTGGTCATCCGGGCCGCGGCCGGACTCGCCGCGTACCTGAACGCCAAGGGCGAGAGCGGCGGACTCGTCGTGATCGGCTACGACGCCCGCCACAAGTCCGCGGACTTCGCCCGGGACACCGCGGCCGTGATGACGGGCGCGGGTCTGCGCGCCGCCGTCCTGCCCCGGCCGCTGCCCACTCCCGTCCTCGCCTACGCCATACGGCACCTCGGCGCGGTCGCGGGCGTGGAGGTCACCGCCAGCCACAACCCGCCCCGCGACAACGGCTACAAGGTCTACCTCGGCGACGGTTCGCAGATCGTCCCGCCGGCGGACGCGGAGATCGCCGCCGAGATCGACGCGGTCCGCGCGCTCGCCGACGTGCCCCGCCCCGACTCCGGCTGGGAGACCCTCGACGAGGGCGTCCTGGACGCCTATCTGGCCCGTACGGACGCCGTACTGGCCGAGGGCTCGCCGCGCGGCGCCCGCACCGTCTACACGGCCATGCACGGCGTCGGCAAGGACGTGCTGCTCGCCGCCTTCGCGCGGGCCGGGTTCCCCGAGCCGGTGCTCGTCGCCGAACAGGCCGAGCCCGACCCGGACTTCCCGACCGTGGCCTTCCCCAACCCGGAGGAGCCCGGCGCGATGGACCTCGCCTTCGCGGCGGCCCGCGTGGCGGAACCCGACCTGATCATCGCCAACGACCCGGACGCCGACCGGTGCGCCGTGGCCGTGAGGTCCGGCGCCGACTGGCGGATGCTGCGCGGCGACGAGGTCGGCGCGCTGCTCGCCGAGCACCTGGTGCGCCGGGGCGCGCGCGGCGTCTTCGCCGAGTCGATCGTCTCCTCCTCGCTGCTCGGCCGGATCGCCGAGGGCGCGGGCCTGCCGTACGAGGAGACGCTCACCGGCTTCAAGTGGATCGCCCGCGTGGAGGGTCTGCGGTACGGGTACGAGGAGGCGCTCGGCTACTGCGTCGACCCCGACGGCGTACGCGACAAGGACGGAATCACCGCCGCCCTCCTCATCACCGAACTGGCCTCCGGGCTCAAGGAGCGGGGCCGGACCCTGCTCGATCTCCTCGACGACATCGCGGTCGCGTACGGGCTGCACGCCACCGACCAGCTCTCGGTACGGGTGGAGGACCTCTCGGTCATCGCGAACGCCATGCGCCGGCTGCGCGAGCAGCCGCCCACGGAGCTCGCGGGCCTGGCCATCACGAAGGCCGAGGACCTGAACCGGGGAACGGACAAGCTCCCGCCCACGGACGGCCTGCGCTACACGCTGGACGGCGCCCGGGTCATCGTCCGGCCGAGCGGCACCGAGCCCAAGCTGAAGTGCTACCTGGAGGTCGTGGTGCCCGTCGGCGGCCACGCCGATCTCCCGGCGGCCCACGCGAAGGCCGCCGAGCTGCTGACGGCGATCAAGCGCGACCTGTCGGCCGCGGCCGGCATCTGAGCCCCCGCCCGGCGGAAGGCGGCCCTCCCGCCGCCTCCGCCGGGTCCTGCACGCACACCCACCCTCTTACGGGTGATTTCCGCGTGGCAGTTGACGCAGCGCTCCCGTGCGCCATCGGACGACCGAGGAACGGTACCCGTAGCGCACCGTCGAGTCCCAGGAGCTGCCGCGTGCCCTCGACCGATTCCCGGCCGACGTCCGCCCCGCCCTACGGCGCCCCGGGCGGGAGCACCCCCGGCGTTCCGGCCGCCCGGCGTGCGCCGGGCGCCTCAGGTCTCCTCGCCGCGGTCGGCGCCTCCCTGCGGCACGCGGCCCCCGCCCTCCTCGCCTACGCGGCCGTCCGCCTCACCGGCCTGATCGCGCTCGCGCTCTGGGCGCACCGCAGGCACCACGGCGTCTGGCCGATCCTCGCGGCGCAGTGGGACGCGCACTGGTACCTCGGCATCGCCGACCACGGCTACGCGCACCACCTCGGCCACGCGTACGACGCGAACAACCTGGCCTTCTTCCCGCTCTACCCGGTCCTGGTCAAGGCGGTCGCGGTCCTGACACCCGGCTCGCGCGCTACGACCGGGCTGGCGATCGCGGTCGGCTGCTCGTTCCTCGCCGCGTGGGGCGTCCACGCGGTGGGCAGTCACCTGCACGGCCGCCGGGTGGGCGTGCTGCTGACCGTGCTGTGGGCGGCCCTGCCGGTGGGTCTGGTCGAGTGGATGGGCTACACGGAGTCGCTGTTCACGGCGTTCGCCGCGTGGGCGCTGTACGCGGTACTGACCGGCCGCCCGGTGTGGGCGGCCTCGCTGGCGGCGCCGGCCGGGCTGACCCGGCCCACGGGGATCGCGGTGGCCGGCGCCGTCGCGCTGACCGCGCTGCTGTCGCTGCGCCGGGGCTTCTCGGTCCGGGCGCTCGCGGCCGCCGCCCTGGCCCCGGCCGGCTGGCTCGCGTACGTCGGCTGGGTGGGCCTGCGGGTGGGCCGCTGGGACGGCTACTTCGCCGTGCAGCGTCTGTGGCACAACGAGTGGGACGGCGGCGCGGAGACCGTACGCCGGCTGCGGGAGGTCCTGGCACAGAACTCGTCGCCCGAGCTGTTCCTGATCATGGTGACGGTGACCCTGCTTGCGGCGGCGGTGCTGTACGGGCTCTGTGCGGGGGACCGCCAGCCGCTCCCCCTCCTGGTCTTCACCGGGATCCTGCTGCTGATCGTCCTCGGCAGCGGCGGCGTCTACTTCCCGCGCGCCCGCTTCCTGCTTCCCGGCTTCCCGCTGCTGCTCCCCCTCGCCCTGCACCTGGCCCGCGCCTCCCGCCGCTTCCGGACCCTGTTCCTCACGGCCGCGGTGCTCGGTTCGGCGTACTGCGGCGCGTACATGGTCCTGGTGTGGCCGAGCGCGCCCTAGAGGCCCTCGGCCGGCGGCTCGCTGTCGCCGGGGTGAAGACAGGAGGGCAGCCGGCCGCCGGCGGACGGGGCGGCCTCGACGTTCAGGTGCCGGCGGGGTGAAGGAATGCCGGCTCCGGCACCCGACAGCGGGGCCGACCCTGCGCCCCGCTGTCGGCCGGTGAAGGACAGTCGGCTCCCCGCAGCCATGGGGGAGCCGGCAGGTCAGCCCGTGACCAGCAGGATCGCGAGCACGACGGCACCGGCGAGCGCGGGACCCATCACCTCGTACGCCCAGCGCACCGTGACCTCGCCCTGGGCACCGCTCGCGGCGGCCCTGGACTCGGCCAGCTCGCGCAGCTCGTTCATGATCTGGTCGGCCTCGGGGCGGGTCGGCGCGTCCGTGACGGCACCCCGGCCGAGGACGGACGGACGACCCAGCGACGACGGACGGCCCTCGCCTCCACGCCCGGCCCCACCCTGCGCCGACGGCCTGGCCGCCTTCTTGCGCGCGCGCAGCGACACGGGCACCGCCCACAGCTGGTACTTCGTGCCGGAGGTGTCGACCACCTCGTTCGAGTAGTGCGAGCGCAGCGAGGCGACCTTGCCCCAGGGGAGCACGATCACGCGGAACGGGTTACGGATGCGCAGCCGGTCCTCGTTCGCGTAGACCGCGGGGCGCAGCGTGAAGGCGGCCACCACGGGGACGACGAGGATCAGCCCGGCGAGCGCCAGCCAGGGGGTGCGGCCGTGTCCGGAGATCAGCGCGTCGATGCCGAGCCAGCCCACGATGAGCAGCAGCAGGACGCCGCCCGCGATACCGGCGGGCGACCGGTAGATCCGGTCCCGGGCCTCGGGTCGCGAGGCGTCCGGAAGGGGTGACTGGTGGTCGGGGGTGGTCATGGTTCCGATTGTGCACGACGCGCGCGACGGACTTGAGCTCGGCGGGGTCTCACTACGGTCGCGAAGACCCTCGCGACACCCTCTTCCCCGGCACCGCCACCACGCCGGACGCGACCGCAGGACCCGCGCCACCCGCCCCGCCACATGACGGGGACGGGGACGGGGCGGGCAGATGACGCGACCCTGCCGCGCCCACGGCAGGCAGAAACAGGAAGCCGTACTCAAGCCGACTCAAGCCGAAGCACTCGCACTCTGGTGACGAGACGGACCTTTCGGTCCGAAACGCCCGGATCGCCGAGGCCTCACTACAGTCTCGGCAACGGCAGGCAAGCACAGGAGGCGGCATGGAACCCACCGGCAGGGCGGCCGACAGGACGGACCGCGAGGCGGCCGGCAAGACGATCGGCAAGGCGGGCGACGAGCAGGCCGCGCGCTGGAACGGCCCGGCCGGGAACGCCTGGGTCGAGGCCCAGGACATGGTGGACGCGTTGTTCGCACCACTGGAGGAACTGCTCGTCGAAGCGGTTCCGGCCGGGCAGGGGGGCCGAGTGCTGGACGTCGGCTGCGGCACGGGCGGCACCACGGTGGCCCTCGCGCGGCGGCTCGGCGCCGAGGGCGAGTGTGTCGGCGTCGACGTCTCCGGGCCGATGGTGGAGGCCGCCCGAGCCCGTGCGGCGCGGGAGGACGCGCGGGCCTCCTTCGTCCGGGCCGACGCGCAGGACCACGTCTTCGAACCCGCGGTCTTCGACGCGGTCGTCTCACGCTTCGGCGTCATGTTCTTCGAGGATCCGGTACGGGCCTTCACCAACCTGCGGCGGGCCGCGAAGGAGAACGCCGGACTGCGCTTCATCGTCTGGCGCGACATCGCGGAGAACACGTTCATGACGACGGCCGAACGCGCCGCGGCACCGCTCCTGCCGGACCTCCCGGAGCGCCGGCCGGACGCACCGGGTCAGTTCGCCCTGGCGGACGCGGACAGGGTGCGCCGGCTGCTGGAGGAGAGCGGCTGGGCCGGGATCGAGCTCCGGCCGGTGGACGCGGCCTGCGTCCTGCCCGAGACGGAGCTGATCCCGTACTTCAGCCGGTTCGGCCCGGTCGGCATCGCCCTGCGCGAGACGGACGAACGGACGCTGCGCCGGGTCGTCGAAACGGTCCGCGCCGCGTTCGACCCGTTCGTACACGGCGCGGAGGTCCGCTTCACAGCGGCCTGCTGGCAGATCGACGCGAGCGCCTCCGGCGGGTGAGCGGGGTTCGGGTGGGGTCCGGTGGGGCAGACGGCCCGCCCCCGGCGGGAAAAACCCTCGGCCGCCCCCGGGGCTGTACAGCCGCTACGCGCGTAGATATGCTCGTCTGGTGACCATGCCCACCTCTGCATCTGCTGCAAACGCACTCGGCGACGTAACCGCGTCCGACAGCACGCTGCGCCGCTTCCTCCACGGGCTGCCCGGCGTCGACGCGGTCGGCCTGGAGGCGCGCGCCGCCTCGCTCGGCACCCGTTCCATCAAGACCACCGCGAAGGCCTACGCCATCGACCTCGCCATCTCGATGGTCGACCTGACGACCCTGGAAGGCGCGGACACCCCGGGCAAGGTCCGGGCACTCGGCGCCAAGGCGGTGCTCCCGGACCCGACCGACCGCACGGCGCCCACCACGGCGGCGGTCTGCGTCTATCCCGACATGGTGGCCGTCGCGAAGGAGGCCGTCGCCGGTTCCGGGGTGAAGGTCGCCTCGGTCGCGACCGCCTTCCCGGCGGGCCGCGCCGCGCTCCCCGTGAAGCTGGCCGACGTGCGCGACGCGGTCGCCGCGGGCGCCGACGAGATCGACATGGTCATCGACCGCGGGGCGTTCCTCTCGGGCAGATACTTGAAGGTGTACGACGAGATCGTCGCCGTGAAGGAGGCCTCGGGCGCCGCCCGCCTGAAGGTCATCTTCGAGACCGGCGAGCTGTCGACGTACGACAACATCCGGCGGGCGAGCTGGCTCGGCATGCTGGCCGGGGCCGACTTCATCAAGACCTCCACCGGCAAGGTGGCCGTGAACGCGACGCCCGCGAACACGCTGCTGATGCTGGAGGCCGTCCGCGACTTCCGCGCCCAGACCGGCGTGCAGGTCGGCGTGAAGCCGGCCGGCGGCATCCGCACCACCAAGGACGCCATCAAGTTCCTGGTCGTGGTGAACGAGACGGCGGGCGAGGACTGGCTGGACAACCACTGGTTCCGCTTCGGCGCGTCCTCGCTCCTGAACGACCTGCTGATGCAGCGTCAGAAGCTGGCCACCGGCCGCTACTCCGGCCCCGACTACGTGACGGTGGACTGATCCATCATGGCTTCCGCATTCGAATACGCACCGGCGCCCGAGTCCCGCTCCGTCGTCGACATCGCGCCCTCCTACGGCCTGTTCATCGACGGTGAGTTCACCGAGGCCGCCGAGGGCAAGGTCTTCAAGACCGTCTCCCCCTCCACCGAAGAGGTCCTCTCCGAGATCGCCCAGGCGGGCGAGGCGGACGTCGACCGCGCGGTGAAGGCCGCCCGCAAGGCCTTCGCGAAGTGGTCCGCGCTGCCGGGCTCCGAGCGTGCCAAGTACCTGTTCCGCATCGCGCGGATCATCCAGGAGCGCAGCCGCGAGCTGGCCGTCCTGGAGACGCTGGACAACGGCAAGCCGATCAAGGAGACCCGCGACGCGGACCTCCCCCTGGTCGCCGCGCACTTCTTCTACTACGCGGGCTGGGCCGACAAGCTCGACCACGCGGGCTTCGGCGCGAACCCGCGCCCGCTGGGTGTCGCGGGCCAGGTCATCCCGTGGAACTTCCCGCTTCTGATGCTGGCGTGGAAGATCGCGCCGGCCCTCGCGACCGGCAACACGGTCGTCCTGAAGCCCGCCGAGACCACGCCCCTGACGGCGCTGTTCTTCGCGGACATCTGCCGCCAGGCGGGCCTGCCCAGGGGTGTCGTCAACATCCTTCCCGGGTACGGCGACGCGGGCGCGGCCCTCGTCGCGCACCCGGACGTGGACAAGGTGGCCTTCACCGGCTCCACCTCCGTCGGCAAGGCCATCGCCCGCCAGATCGCGGGCTCGCACAAGAAGGTCACGCTCGAACTGGGCGGCAAGGGCGCGAACATCGTCTTCGACGACGCCCCGATCGACCAGGCCGTCGAGGGCATCGTCAGCGGCATCTTCTTCAACCAGGGCCAGGTCTGCTGCGCGGGTTCGCGCCTGCTGGTCCAGGAGTCGATCCACGACGAGCTGCTCGACTCGCTCAAGCGCCGCCTGTCGACGCTGCGCCTCGGCGACCCGCTCGACAAGAACACGGACATCGGCGCGATCAACTCCGCCGAGCAGCTCTCGCGCATCACCACGCTCGTCGAGCAGGGCGAGGCCGAGGGTGCCGAGCGCTGGTCCCCGGCCTGTGAACTCCCGTCCTCCGGTTACTGGTTCGCCCCGACGCTCTTCACGAACGTCACCCAGGCGCACACCATCGCCCGCGACGAGATCTTCGGACCCGTGCTGTCCGTCCTCACGTTCCGCACCCCGGACGAGGCGGTCGCCAAGGCCAACAACTCCCCGTACGGCCTCTCGGCGGGCATCTGGACCGAGAAGGGCTCCCGCATCCTCGCCGTCGCGAGCAAGCTCCGCGCGGGTGTCGTCTGGTCCAACACGTTCAACAAGTTCGACCCGACCTCGCCGTTCGGCGGGTACAAGGAGTCGGGCTTCGGCCGCGAGGGCGGTCGTCACGGCCTGGAGGCGTACCTCGCCCCGTCGAGCCCGGAGGGCGAGCGATAAATGAGTGCAGCCGAGAAGTCCGAGCAGCAGCGTCTGAGTGTCTTCAAGACCTACAAGCTGTACGTGGGCGGCAAGTTCCCGCGTTCCGAGAGCGGCCGGGTGTACGAGGTGAGCGACTCCAAGGGCAAGTGGCTGGCGAACGCCCCGCAGTCGAGCCGCAAGGACGCCCGTGACGCGGTCGTCGCCGCGCGCAAGGCGTTCGGCGGCTGGTCCGGCGCCACGGCGTACAACCGCGGGCAGGTCCTGTACCGCGTCGCCGAGATGCTGGAGGGCCGCAAGGAGCAGTTCGTCCGCGAAGTGGCCGACGCGGAGGGCCTGTCGAAGGCCAAGGCGGCGGCCGTCGTCGACGCGGCGATCGACCGCTGGGTCTGGTACGCGGGCTGGACCGACAAGATCGCCCAGGTCGTGGGCGGCGGGAACCCGGTCGCGGGCCCGTTCTTCAACCTGTCCTCCCCGGAGCCGACCGGTGTCGTCACCGTGCTCGCCCCGCAGGAGTCGTCGTTCCTGGGCCTGGTCTCGGTGATCGCCCCGGTGATCGCCACCGGCAACACGGTGATCGTGATCGCCAGCGAGAAGTCCCCGCTCCCGGCGCTGTCGCTGGGCGAGGTGCTGGCCACCTCCGACGTGCCCGGCGGTGTCGTGAACATCCTGTCCGGCCGGACCGCGGAGATCGCGGCGCCGCTGGCCGCGCACCAGGACGTCAACGCGATCGACCTGGCCGGCGCGGACGAGGTGCTGGCCAAGGAGCTGGAGATCGCGGCCGCGGACAACCTCAAGCGCGTTCTTCGTCCACAGCCTGTGGATTACGCGCGGACTCCCGGGACCGAGCGCCTCACGGCCTTCCTGGAGACGAAGACGGTCTGGCACCCGACGGGCTCCCTGGGAGCCTCGGGCTCGTCCTACTGAGCCGCGCCCACCCGCCTCTCGGCGTGCTGACGCGCTGACACGCCGACGCGCTGAGACGCCGGGGCCCCGATCCGTGTCCCCGGGGCCCCGGACATGAGAGAGCCGCGCTTCCCCTCCGTCCAGGGGAAGCGCGGCTCTCTCATGTCCGGGGGCCGTCGACGGCCCGCGCGGGAGTCAGTGCAGGAACCCTGTCACCTGCCCCAGCACCGGCATGTCACCGATCGACTCCGCCTCCGCCACCGGCCCCGTCAGGGCCTGCGAGGACATCGGCTTGAAGTCGGCGACCTGGGTGCCCACGCCGTTGTCGAGCGGGTCCACGCCGGTGCCGGCCAGCGGGTTGGGCTTGAGCGCCGTGACGGGGCCCGTGACATACCCCACGGTGCCGGTCAGGGCCTGGAGGCCCGCTTGCGGGTCGACGTCGCCGAGCGAGGCGGGCCGGGTGCGCAGAGCGTCCACCACGGGGGCCGTGGCCGCGAAGGCCGGAGAGGCCACGGCCGCACCGGCAGCGACCACACCGGCCGCCACGGCGATCCGCGCGGTCGTGCGGGCCAGGGTGTTCTGCTGGGCTGCGTGTCGCGCCATCAGGTTTTCCTCTTTGACTAGCGGAGAGCGGAAAGCGGAGTGCAAGTGAAGCGACACGCAGAGTAGTTGACGGGGATCGCGTCCGGGGCGGTACTGGCGACGGATTCGCCCCTGCGGGTCAACAGGCATATCAGCGCCAGTCGGTCCGAGCGCCGGAGCCGGGGATAATGGCCGGGAGCCGCGCCGACGCGCGGCGCCGCCGAACCCGTCACAGAAGGTACAGACCATTGGGTTCCCCTCCCCCGATACCCGCCCGCGTGGTGCTGCTCTGCGGCCCCTCCGGCTCCGGGAAGTCCCTTCTCGCCGCCGACTCCAGGCTCCCCGTGCTCCGCCTCGACGACTTCTACAAGGAGGGCACGGATCCGACACTGCCCCAGGTCGAGGGCAGCGAGGACATCGACTGGGACCACCCGTTGTCCTGGGACGCGGACACCGCCGTCGCCGCGATCGAGGAGCTGTGCCGTACGGGACGCACGACCATCCCCGTCTACGACATCTCGCTCAGCGCCCGCACCGGGGCCGAGGCCCTCAGCATCGAGCGGACACCGCTGTTCATCGCGGAGGGGATCTTCGCGGCCGAGATCGTCGAGCGCTGCCGTGAACTCGGCGTGCTCGCCGACGCGCTGTGCCTTTCCCGGGGCGCTGTCACCACGTTCCGGCGGCGCTTCGTGCGGGATCTGAGGGAGGGCCGCAAGTCGGTGCCCTTCCTGCTGCGGCGGGGCTGGCGGCTGATGCGTGCCGAGCGCTCCATCGTGGCCCGCCAGGCGGCCCTGGGCGCCCACCCCTGCGACAGGGACGAGGCACTCGGCCGGCTGACGGCCGCCGCGGCCGGACGACAGGCGTCCACCCGCGCGACAGTCGCGTAGCGCGGGCCCCCACCCGGCGAACACCGCTCCGGCGGGAACCCGCGGTCCCGGCTCCCGGCTCCCGGCGAACACCGCTCCGGCGGGAACCCGCGGTCCCGGCTCCCGGCTCCCGGCGGACACCGCCCGGGACCCGAACACAGGGGCCCGACTCCCTTCGGGACCGCGCCCGCCGGCTCCCGGGCAACGAAAAGAGGTCCAGGCGAAACCCCCGTCCGCCTGGACCTTCTTCCGTTTCCCCCGTGCTTTCCCCCGTGGTCCCCCGTGACACGGTTGGCTCCCCGTGACCCGTTTCCCCGTGACCCCGTCGTGCGTCGGCTCCCCCCGGAACCGATTTCCCCCGTCACCGGCTCCCCCCGGAACCGGCCCCAGACCTTCAGGCGACAAGCTCCCCGAAGGACTCCTCCTCGTCACGGCCGAAGCTGAGGACCTCGTCCTCGCGCATCCGGCGGAGCGACCGCCAGATGCTGGACTTCACCGTGCCGACACTGATGTCGAGGATCTCCGCGATCTCCGGGTCGGTGCGGCCCTCGTAGTAACGAAGGACCAGCATCGTGCGCTGGAGTTCGGGCAGCCGGGCCAGCGCCTGCCACAGGACCGCGCGCAGTTCGGTGCCGCGCATCGCGTCCGTGCCACCGGCCGTCTCCGGCAGTTCCTCGGTCGGGTACTCGTTCAGCTTGCGGCGGCGCCACGCGCTGATGTGCAGATTGGTCATGGTGCGGCGGAGGTAGCCCCCGACCGCGGCCTTGTCGCTGATCCGGTCCCAGGCCCGGTACGTCGAGAACAGCGCGCTCTGCAGCAGGTCCTCGGCCTCGAACCGGTCACCGGTCAGGTGGTAGGCGGTTGCGTACAGGGAGGCGCGACGCTCCTGGACGTAGGCGGTGAACGCCGCTTCCGCGTCCACCGTCCCCGCCTCGGAGTGACGCTCCCCCGTGACCTCCCCGTACGCGGCTCCCCCGTGAGCCTTCCCCCCGGCCGTACCCACAGCGGCTGTCGCCGCCGTGCTCTCCCCCGTGCAGGCGTCAACCACCGTCATGTACGCGGTGTGCTGACGCCCGGCGCCGCGATCGCACCCCCGCCCGATCACGGCGCCGGACTTCTCCGTGGCCCGGTTGACGTCATGGAGCCGCGTGACAACTGCGCCAGTGCTGGTGCTGTGCAGCGTGTTCATCTCGCGCCCCCCGTCGTGGAGTCCCGGTTCTTCGGTTCGTTCCGTCGTGCGTCCTGCCTTGTGTCGAAAAGCTTGCCGGGCCCACTTCATGGCCGTGTCCGTCGACTGTCACAGACCTGTCACAGGGGCCGTTCCCGGGCGCGCCACAGCGCGATCACAGAGAAGAGCGGCACGACTACGCAGATGACCAGTTGGGCCGCCATCACCGTCCACGGGGCCCTTCGTTGCACGCGGGAGACGAGTGGGAGCGCTCCAACGGTCGATACCCGAGCATGACATGGGCCAGAATGACGTCCGTGCCTTCCCTGTTGCTGATCGAGGACGACGACGCCATCCGTACGGCCCTGGAGCTCTCTTTGACGCGCCAGGGACACCGCGTGGCCACCGCTGCCACCGGCGAGGACGGTCTGAAGCTTCTGCGCGAGCAGCGGCCGGACCTGATCGTGCTGGATGTGATGCTGCCCGGCATCGACGGATTCGAGGTGTGCCGGCGCATCCGGCGCACGGACCAGCTGCCGATCATTCTGCTGACCGCGCGCAGTGACGACATCGACGTCGTGGTCGGGCTGGAGTCCGGCGCCGACGACTATGTCGTCAAGCCGGTGCAGGGCCGGGTGCTCGACGCCCGGATCCGTGCCGTGCTGCGCCGCGGCGAGCGGGAGGCGAACGACTCGGCGTCGTTCGGCTCGCTGGTCATCGACCGTGCCGCGATGACGGTCACGAAGAACGGCGAGGATCTGCAACTGACACCCACCGAGCTGCGGTTGCTCCTGGAGCTGAGCCGCCGGCCCGGACAGGCCCTGTCCCGCCAGCAGTTGCTGCGTCTGGTGTGGGAGCACGACTACCTGGGCGACTCGCGCTTGGTCGACGCCTGTGTGCAGCGACTGCGCGCCAAGGTGGAGGACGTGCCGTCCTCGCCCACCCTGATCCGTACCGTGCGCGGCGTCGGCTATCGGCTGGACAACCCTCAGTGACCAAACCGCAGGACAAGCTCCGCGGCTGGGCCGCGGCGCGCAAGGCGTTGCTGTCCGGTCTGCGCTTCACCAGCCTGCGGCTGCGCCTGGTCGTGGTGTTCGGGCTCGTCGCGCTCACCGCCGCCGTGTCCGCGTCGGGCATCGCGTACTGGCTCAACCGCGAGGCCGTGCTGACGCGCACCCAGGACGCGGTGCTGCGCGACTTCCAGCAGGAGATGCGCAACCACGCGAGCATGCTGCCGGTGCACCCCGCGCAGGACGAACTCCAGCGCACCGCGGGGCAGATGGCGAACAGCAGCCAGCGTTTCAGTGTGCTGCTGACCGCGGAGGACGCGAGCGGCAGGACGATCACGGGCAACTCCGAGCTGGACACCTTCACGCTGGAGGACGTGCCCAAGTCCCTCCAGAAGGCGGTGAACAAGCAGCAGCCGCTGTCCTCGAGCAACACGTCCGCGTACCACCTGTACTGGCAGCGGATCACCGAGCACGACAAGCCCTATCTCGTGGGCGGCGCGCGGGTGATCGACGGCAGCACGACCGGTTACATGCTCAAGTCCCTGGAGCCGGAGGCCAAGGACCTCAACTCCCTGGCCTGGTCACTGGGGATCGCGACGGGGCTGGCGCTGATCGGTTCGGCGCTGCTCGCGCAGGCCGCCGCGACCACGGTCCTCAAGCCGGTCCACCGGCTGGGCATCGCGGCCCGCCGGCTCGGCGAGGGCAAGCTGGACACCCGGCTGCGGGTCTCGGGCACGGACGAACTCGCCGATCTGTCACGGACGTTCAACCGGACGGCGGAAGCCCTGGAGAAGCGGGTCGCGGACATGAGCGCGCGGGACGAGGCGTCCCGCCGATTCGTCGCCGACATGTCCCACGAACTCCGTACACCGCTCACCGCGATCACCGCCGTCACCGAGATCCTCGAAGAGGAGCTGGACGCGGAGACCGGCAGCGTCGACCCGATGATCGAGCCGGCCGTACGGCTGGTCGTCAGCGAGACCCGGCGCCTGGGCGACCTCGTCGAGAACCTCATGGAGGTGACCCGCTTCGACGCGGGCACCGCCCGGCTCATCCTCGACGACGTGGACATCGCCGACCAGATCACCGCGTGCATCGACGCGCGCGCCTGGCTGGACGCGGTCGACCTGGACGCCGAGCGCGGCAGGACGGCCCGGCTCGACCCGCGCCGTCTCGACGTGATCCTCGCGAACCTGATCGGCAACGCGCTCAAGCACGGCGGTTCGCCGGTCCGGGTGTCGGTGCGCCTGGAGGGCGAGGAACTGGTCATCGAGGTGCAGGACCACGGCCCCGGTATCCCCGAGGACGTCCTGCCGCACGTCTTCGACCGTTTCTACAAGGCCAGCGCGTCCCGCCCGCGTTCCGAGGGCAGCGGGCTCGGCCTCTCCATCGCCCTGGAGAACGCGCACATCCACGGTGGCGAGATCATCGCGGCGAACGCGCCCGAGGGCGGGGCGGTGTTCACGCTGCGCCTGCCCCAGGACGCCTCGGAACTGCTCGCCGACGACCCGCGGGGCCGTAACGGCTCCGCACACGGGAACGGCACGGAAGGCACCGCCGGATGACCACCGCACACCCCACCGGCGCACGCGCCACCCCCTCCCCGGAACCCTCCGGCGCAGGGGCCACCCCCTCCCCGGGACCCTCCGGCGCAGGGGCCACCCGGTCGACGCGGGCCACCGGCTCCCCGCACCCGCGGACAATCCCTGCCCGCGCCACCGACCTGCCGGAGACCGTCCGCTTGCAGGCCACCGAACTGCCGGAGACCGTCCGCCCGCAGGCCACCGGCTCCCCGCAGGCCGCGCGTCCCCGGGTGACGGACTCGGCGACGCCCGGCCGCCCGTCCCGGCGGCCGCGGCCGCGGTGGACGGGGGCCTGGCTGGCCGTTCCGTTGCTCGCCGTGCTGGTCACGGGGTGCGGCATCCGGTCCACACAGGTGCCCACCGACTTCGGTCCGGCGCCCTCGCGGGTACCGTGCGCCCTCTCCGCCCCCGACATCTCCACCCAGTCCTCGCACGGGGTGCCGGTCCAGGTCTTCCTGCTCTGCTCGGCACAGCTGGTGACCGTCGACCGGTCGGTGCGCATCGCGGACGGTACGGCGGAGGCGAAGCGCCGGGTCCTGGTGGCGCAGGCGCTGCTCGACGAGCTCGCGGAGGCACCCTCGACGCCCGAGGAGCAGGCCGGGTACACGACGGACGTACGCGGCGGCATGACGGTCGGCGGGCCCCACGACGGGGACCCCGAGGACACTCTCCGGCTGAGCACCCGGCCGGAGGACCTCACCTCGACGGCGCTCGCCCAGATCGTCTGCACCTTCTCGGACTCGGCCGCGGCACGGGACGACGGCAGCGTCGTCCTGGGCGGTCCCGCACCCGCTCCCCTGCGCAGTTACGAGTGCACCCCCGAGGCGCGTGCCGCCCCGAGCGACACGTCCCCGGCGTCGACGGCGGTCCAGGGCTCCTGACGTGACAGGGGCGAAAACCCGCGCCACGGAACCGATCGTGCCGGACCTCGCGTCTTGGGGGGCGTGCAGCGTCAAGGTTCAGACGGCGGCAGCGCCGTCACCCGCGTCCGTGTGACAGGAGGTGTCCTCCTTGTCGCACACCTGGCGCTCGTCGCCTGGATCACGCTGCGTCCGCTGGACGTCCCCTGGGTGAGCGCCGCCAACCTGCGGCCCTTCGCGGGTATCAGAGCCGACCTCGCGCTGGGCCCCGAGGTGGCGGCCCGCCGTATCGCCGCGGGCCTCGGACTGCTCGCCCCGCTGGGCGTCCTGCTCCCGGCGGCGGGAGGCAGACTCGCCGTCTCCCCGCTCGGTTCCCTCCTGCGGACGACCGCGGCCGGGGCGTTGCTGTCGCTGGGCATAGAGCTGCTCCAGACCGGTGTCCCGGGCCAGGTCGTGGACATCGACTCGATCATGCTGAACACCCTCGGCGTGGCCCTCGCGCACCTCGCGATGGTGCCCGCCGCCAGGGCCCGGTTCCGTCGCCGGGCGGAGACACGGCGGCGCGCGGCCGTCCTTCGGGAGGACCCCGCTCAGGGTCGGACCCCGACGATTCCCAGGGTCGGGATCGCTCCGTAGAGCGACGCTTCGCCCGCTTCGTCCACGTAGCGTCGAAGACATCGGTGAAGGCACCGATGAGGATGACGGAGCCGGCCTGCCGGCACTCGACGACGGTTCGCGAAGGAGCCACCATGACCGCCCTTGCCCGCCCCACGAACGGCCGCATGATCGGCGGAGTGTGTGCTGCGCTGGCGCGGCGCTTCGGCACCTCCGCGACGACGATGCGTGTCGTCTTCGTCCTGTCCTGCCTGCTTCCCGGCCCGCAGTTCCTGCTCTACATAGCGCTGTGGATCCTCTTCCCCTCCGAGGACAAGGCTTCCCGCGCCGCCTGGTGACCCGGGCGGACACCCGGAGAGCACGCGACGAACGCCGGTGGGGCGCACCCGACGAGGATGCGCCCCACCGGCGTTCGTACAGCCGGAGCGTTCGTTCCCCGCTGCGGGCGGGCCCCGAGCTCGGACAGACAGGGGACCCGCGTCCGATGGAGAGCGGGGAGCGAGGAGCGGAGAGGGCGGAGAGCGTCAGCCCAGCGGAATCCCGTTCACCGGCAGACCGTGCGTGGGCAGCCCCTGCAGCGGCAGCCCACCGAGCAGTCCGGCCATGGGCGCGGCAGGCCTGTCGGCGAGCACGCGCGCGGCGGCGGGCTGCGAGGCGGCCACGCCGGTACCGAGGGCGCTCTGGCTCTGGGCGAGCGCCTGACCGGCAGCCGGCAGCGCCGAGGCGACGGTCTCGGCGGGCAGCGTCCTGGTGACGGTGTCCAGGGCCGCGGAGGTGTCCGGCACGGCCGGGGCGGCGTTCGCGGCGCCCGCGCCGACAGCGGCGAAAGCGGCGCCGAGAGCGGCGACACCGAGGGTCTTGGCAGCAGACTGCTTCATCGTGAGTGCGTCCTTGGGATGGGTGAGGCGGGGATGTGAGCGGTCCAAAACCGTAAACACGCAAACCCGCCTTCCGCAAACACGGAAAAGCGGCCGAGTCATGGAGAAGGAGTGAAGACCCGGCCAATTACCGCCCGCTCCGGTCAGGCCTGATCCTCCACAGAACCGCTGGTCGAAGCGGTCTGCTGGAACAGCCATTCGGACTTGAGTTCTGCATATCCAGGCTTGATCACGTCATTGATCATGGCGAGTCGTTCATCGAAAGGAATGAACGCCGATTTCATCGCATTGACCGAGAACCACTGAATGTCGTCGAGTGAATAACCGAACGCTTCGACAAGGTGCTCGAATTCCTGGCTCATGCTCGTACCCGACATCAATCGGTTGTCGGTATTGACAGTGGCACGGAAGTGAAGGCGCCGCAGCAGCCCGATGGGGTGGGCCGCGTACGAGTCGGCGGCACCGGTCTGGAGATTGGAACTGGGGCACAGCTCCAGGGGGATGCGCTTGTCGCGGACGTACGACGCGAGCCGCCCGAGCTGCACCGAGCCGTCCTCGCGCACCTGGATGTCGTCGATGATGCGGACGCCGTGCCCGAGCCGGTCGGCGCCGCACCACTGCAGGGCCTGCCAGATGGACGGCAGACCGAAGGCCTCGCCGGCGTGGATCGTGAAGTGGTTGTTCTCTCGCTTCAGGTATTCGAAGGCGTCGAGGTGCCGGGTGGGCGGGAAGCCGGCCTCGGCGCCCGCGATGTCGAAGCCGACGACGCCCAAGTCGCGGTAGCGGTTCGCGAGTTCGGCGATCTCCAGGGCGCGGGCCGCGTGCCGCATCGCGGTCAGCAGGGCGCCGACGCGGATGCGGTGGCCGTTCTCCCGGGCCAGCCTTTCCCCTTCCCGGAAGCCCTCGTTGACGGCCTCGACGACCGCTTCGAGGCTGAGCCCGCCCTCCAGGTGCTGCTCGGGCGCGTACCGCACCTCGGCATAGACGACCCCGTCCTCGGCGAGGTCCTCGGCGCACTCGGCGGCGACCCGCACCAGGGCCTCCCGGGTCTGCATGACCGCGCAGGTGTGGGCGAAGGTCTCCAGATACCGTTCCAGCGAACCGGAGTCGGCGGCCTCACGGAACCAGAGCCCGAGCTTGCCGGGGTCGGTCTCGGGGAGGTCGGAGTAGCCCGTCTCCCGGGCGAGTTCGACGATCGTGCCGGGGCGCAGTCCCCCGTCGAGATGATCGTGCAGCAGGACCTTGGGCGCCCGGCGGATCTGCTCCGAGCTCGGGGTGTTCCGGATCTGGCTCGTCATTTTCGCACTCTAGACCCTACGCGCGTAGATCTCCTGTTGTACGAATCCGTCGATACGTAACGGTGACCGTGCGGACGGGTGGCGTACACCCTTGCTTCTGACACTGTTCTGTCGTGACTCCTCCCCCTCGCGAAGGAGGGGGCTTCTCACTCGACTCCAAGGAGTCTCATGACGGCCAAGCCCTGACCGCTGCCGAAGGCAGACGCCAAGCGTACTACGCCACGTAGCGTCTCCGGCACGCACGGTGCGTTTCCCGCCCGGGCCTAAGGGCCGGAATCCCACGCAAGGAGAGAGATGGCACAGCAAGCGACGCCGGTTCGCAGGGCCCGGCTGGGGAGGGCGCTCGGCCCCGAGCCGACGGCGGTCAGCGGAGTTGTTCTGTTGCTGCCGGGCGGCGACGAGACCTCGGCCCGAAGACCCTCCCCCATGATGGCGACCGCCTCCGTACGCGCGTTGGGGCGCCGGCTGACCCGCGCCGGACGCGCGGAAGGCCTGGTCACCCACGTGGTGCACTACCGCGTCCGCGGCTGGAACGGCAGCGAGGCCCATCTCGCGGCCGACGCGTCCTGGGCCGCGGACGAGGTCGTCCGCCGCTACGGCGACGTCCCCGTATGCCTGGCCGGTATCGACATGGGCGGCCGGGCGGCGCTGCGCGCGGGCGGGCATCCGGCCGTCAACTCCGTGCTGGCGCTGGCACCCTGGCTGCCCGAGGACGACGTCGCCGCGCCATCCGAACCGGTGAAGCACCTGGCCGGCCGGCGCGTGCTGATCGTGCACGGCACCAACGACCAGCGCACCGATCCCGAGTTGTCGTTCCGGTTCGCGGCGCGCGCGAAGAAGGCCAACCGCGGCATCTGCCGCTTCGAGGTCCACTCGGACGGGCACGCGCTGCACCAGCACCGGCACGAAGTCCTCTCCCTCGCGGAGGACTTCGTACTGGGCACGCTGTTCGGACACGCCTTCTCGCGCCCCGTCGAGGACGCCTTCGCCGCACCGCCGCCGCTTGGCCTGCGGATGCCCCTCGCGGCGGGCTTCGGGCAGTCGCTGCGCCGGTAGCCCGGAAGCGGAGTGGCCCGGAAGCGAGACAGCGGAGTCACTCGTCGAGGAGTCGCCCGGCGGTTCAGTCGGGCAGCAGGCGGCCGCGGCGGGACAGCAGGAACTTCTTGAAGGCGGCCACCGGCGGGGTGTCCGGGTGGCCGTCGAGCCAGGCGACCCCGATCTCCCGCACGGCGCGCGGGGCGGTGACCGTGAGCTCGGCGACTCCCGGGCGGGCGACGGCCGGTGGCGGCAGGAGGGCGACGCCGAGTCCGGCGGCGACAAGGCCCCGGAGCGTCTCCGCCTCCTCCCCCTCGAAGGCGATGCGCGGCCGGAACCCCGCCTCCTGGCAGAGGTCGTCGGTGATACGCCGCATCCCGTAGCCGGGTTCCAGGGTCACGAAGGTCTCGTCGGCCGCCTCGGCGAGACGGATGCGTCTGCGGGAGGCCAGCGGATGGTCGGCGGGCACGACCAGGCGGAGCTTCTGCTCGTCGAGCCGGCGGCCCACCAGGTCGGGCGCGTCCGGCACCGGCGAGGTGAGACACAGGTCCAGCTCGCCCGAACGCAGCCGCTCCAGCATCGCCTCCCCGTAGTTCTGCACGAGGCTGAAGCGGACGCGCGGATGGTCGGCGCGGAACGCGCGGATCAGCCCCGGCACCGTCTCCGAGCCCATCGTGTGCAGAAAGCCGAACGCGACCTTGCCGGTTGCCGGGTCGGCGTCCGCGCGCACCTCGTCGGCGGCGCGCTCGACCTCGGCGAGGGCGCGCTCCACGGAGGAGAGGAAGGTACGGCCGGCGGGGGTCAGCGACACCGTCCGGCCGCGCCGCGCGAACAGGTCTACGCCCAGGTCCTGTTCGAGCCGGACCATGGCCCTGGACAGGGTCGACTGCGGGACCCCCATCTGCTCCGCGGCCCGGGTGACGTGCTCGGTGCGGGCGACACCGGCGAAGTACGCGAGGCGTGGGGCGAGCAGCCTCGAAAAGTGCGCGCCGTCTTCTGTGTCACTGAACGGTGACAGGTGAGCCTCTGACCTCTGCTGATGCCCCATGGGAACGATTATGGCGATTCCATGCATTGGACGGATGAACGACGGGTCCCTAGGTTCGAGGCATGCCTTCCGCCAGTACCGGGGCGCCCACCACCGTGGGCGCCACCGCCTCCGCTCCCGGCCCCGCCGCCACCTCCGTCCCCGCCCCCGCACCGGCCCCGGCCCCGGCCGTCCCCGTTGCCGACTCCCGCATGGCCCCCGGTGGGCCCGGCTACCGCCGGATGAGCTTCGCGCTCTTCCTCGCGGGCGTCGCGACCTTCGCGCTCCTCTACTCCACGCAGGCCCTGCTCCCGCTGGTCTCCGCGGACTTCGGGGTGAGCGCGAGCGAGGCGAGCTGGACGGTGTCGGCCGCGACGGGCGGGCTGGCGCTGTTCGTCCTCCCGATGAGCGCGCTGTCGGAACGTTTCGGGCGGCGTACGTTGATGACGGCGTCCCTGACGGTGGCGGTCACCGTCGGCCTCCTGGTCCCCTTCGCGCCGTCGATCGGCGCGCTGGTGGCCCTTCGGGCGGTGCAGGGCGCGGCCCTCGCGGGACTCCCGGCGTCGGCGACGGCCTACCTGGCGGAGGAGGTCCGCCCCAAGGCGCTGATCACCGCGATCGGTCTGTTCGTCGCGGGCAACAGCGTGGGCGGTATGAGCGGACGGGTCATCACCGGCTGGGTCGCGCAGGAGTGGGGCTGGCGGGCGGCCGTCGGCACGATCGGGCTGATCGCCGTGGTCTGCGCGGCGGCCTTCCGGCTGCTGCTTCCGCCGCCCCGGCACTTCGCGCCAGGGTCGCTGCGGCCCCGGGTGCTGGCCCGCACGGTGCGCGACCATCTCGCGAACCCGCTGCTGTGCCGCCTGTACGCGATCGGCGCGCTGTTCATGATGGTGTTCGGCGGGGTCTACACGGTCATCGGCTACCGGCTCAGCGAGGCGCCCTTCTCGCTCCCCCAGGGCGTCGTCGGCTCGGTCTTCCTGGTCTACCTCGTCGGTACGGTGTCGGCGTCGACGGCTGGCCGGCTGGCAGACCGCCTCGGCCGCCGCGGCTCCCTCTACCTGGCCGGCGGCACCACGACCGCGGGTCTGCTCCTGACTCTCGGCGACTCCGTGGCACTGGTTCTGCCCGGCCTGGTCCTGATCACCGCGGGCTTCTTCGCGGGCCACGCGGTGGCGTCGTCGTCGGTGAGCCACACCGCGAAGAAGGGGCGGGCGCAGGCGTCGGCCCTCTACCAGTCCGCGTACTACATCGGCTCCAGCGCCGGCAGCACGCTCGGAGCGGTCGCCTTCCGCGCGGGGGGCTGGGCGGGCACGGTGGCCATGGGGCTGTTCGCGGTGCTGGGTGTCGTCTCCATCACCGTGTTCGGCTCCCACGCGGCCCGCACCGCCTCCCGCCGCCAGTCGGCACCGGCACCGGCACCGGCACCGGCCCGCTGAGCAACCCGGAGCGCTCTCCGGAACACCCCCTGTGACCTGCTGTTTTCCCCGCTCCGCACGCCATTGTCAGTGGGCTGCGGTAGCTTCCGAAGTGCCGGCGCAATGACGCGCTGAACGGAAACAGCCACAGGGTGGGGTTGGCCATGAGCGAGGGTACGGCGACGACCGCGGACCTGGACGTCCGGCTGGAGAAGCACCGGGTCGAGCTGACCGGGTACTGCTACCGGATGCTCGGCTCGTCCTTCGAGGCCGAGGACGCGGTGCAGGACACGATGGTCCGGGCCTGGCGCAGTTACGACAAGTTCGAGGGCCGCTCCTCGATGCGGTCCTGGCTGTACCGGATCGCGACGAACGTATGCCTGGACATGCTCAACGCGGGCAACCGAAGGGCTCGTCCGATGGATCTCACGGCTCCCTCCCCCCTCGCCCAGGCCGCGCTCACCCCGCGCCCGGACAACACCTGGCTGGAGCCGGTGCCGGACGCCCGCGTGCTGCCCACGGCCGGTGATCCGGCGGAGGCGGCGGTCGCCAAGGAGTCGGTGCGGCTCGCCTTCATGGCGGCCCTGCAGCACCTGCCGCCCAAGCAGCGCGCGGTCCTCATCCTGCGCGAGGTCCTCGCGTGGAAGGCGAGCGAGGTCGCCGAGCTGCTCGGCACCACGGTCGCGTCGGTCAACAGCGCGCTCCAGCGGGCCCGTGCCACCCTCGCCGAGAACGACGGGGCGGGCGCGGACGCCGCCACCTCCGACCCGCTCGACGAGGAGCAGCGGAGACTCCTGGAGCGCTATGTGGCGGCGTTCGAGGGGTACGACATGACGGCTCTGACGGCGCTCCTCCACGAGGACGCGATCATGACGATGCCGCCGTTCGACCTGTGGCTGCGCGGCACCGAGGACATCACCGGCTTCATGACGACGCTGGGCGCGGCCTGCGCCGGCTCGCTCCTGATCCCGGTCGACGTGAACGGCCTGCCGGGCTTCGCCCAGTACAAGCCGGACGAGGAGGCGGGCGGCTTCACGCCCTGGGCGGTGCAGGCGCTGGAGATCTCAAAGGGGCGCATCACCGGGTTCCACTGCTTCCTGGACACGGCCCGCTGGTTCCCGCTCTTCGGACTCCCCCTGCGCCTCGACGGACCCGAAGAGGCCGAGGCTCTCAGGGCCCGGGGAACCGGTGGACACGGAGCTGTCGGAGGTCTCGAAGCGGAGGCCGACCAGGTCGAGTAGGGCGCGCAGCGCCGGGTCCGGGCCGCGCAGACGTATCCGGCCTCCTGCCCGGCGGGCCGTCAGCTCCATGCGCGCCAGCGCGTCGACGGCGGCGAGGCCGGGCGGTCCGAGGCCGGTGACATCGCAGACCACGACCCCGCCGCCGGTCACCCCGAGGAGCGCTCGGACGGCCTCGCAGAGCCGGGGTACCTCGTCCCGGGTGACGAGTCCTGGCATCACGAGTACGGCCGGTGTCGCGGAATCCACAGTCAGTAGACCGTCGAGGGGAGCGGAACTCATCGCGGGCGGCTCGGCGGATCACATCGGTGCCTCGCCGAGTACGGCATGCCGAACGGGACCGGTGGAGGTCCACCGGTCCCGTTCATCGGAATGAGGAAACCGCAGGTCAGGCGATACGGTCCAGCACGATCGGGGTGGGCTTGAAGTCCGTGCCCGCCGCGGCGATGTCGTACGAGCCCTCGACCCCCTGGAGCGCGTATTCGAAGCGGTCCGGGGTGTCCGTGTGGAGGGTCATGAGGGGCTGGCCCGCCGTCACCGTGTCGCCCGGCTTGGCGTGCAGCTCGACACCCGCGCCGGCCTGCACCGGGTCCTCCTTGCGGGCGCGTCCGGCGCCGAGGCGCCAGGCGGCGATCCCGATGTCGTACGCGTCGAGACGGGTCAGCACGCCGGAGGCCGGGGCGGTCACGACGTGCTGCTCGCGGGCGACGGGCAGCGCGGCGTCCGGGTCACCGCCCTGCGCGGCGATCATGCGGCGCCACACGTCCATCGCGGAGCCGTCGGCGAGCGCCTTCGCCGGGTCGGCGTCCTTGATTCCGGCCGCGTCGAGCATCTCGCGCGCCAGGGCGATGGTGAGCTCGACGACGTCGGCGGGGCCGCCGCCGGCGAGGACCTCGACCGATTCGCGGACCTCCAGCGCGTTGCCCGCGGTCAGGCCGAGCGGCGTCGACATGTCGGTGAGGAGCGCGACCGTCTTCACGCCGTGGTCGGTGCCGAGGCCCACCATCGTGGAGGCCAGCTCGCGGGCGTCCTCGATGGTCTTCATGAAGGCGCCGGAGCCGACCTTCACGTCGAGGACGAGCGAGCCGGTGCCCTCGGCGATCTTCTTGGACATGATGGAGGAGGCGATGAGCGGGATGGCCTCGACCGTGCCGGTGACGTCGCGGAGCGCGTAGAGCTTCTTGTCGGCCGGGGCGAGGCCGTCGCCGGCCGCGCAGATGACCGCGCCCGTGGTGTCGAGGACGTGCAGCATCTCCTCGTTGGACAGCAGCGCGCGCCAGCCGGGGATCGACTCCAGCTTGTCCAGGGTGCCGCCGGTGTGGCCGAGGCCGCGCCCGGAGAGCTGCGGCACCGCGGCGCCGCAGGCGGCGACCAGCGGGGCCAGCGGGAGGGTGATCTTGTCACCGACACCGCCCGTGGAGTGCTTGTCCGCGGTCGGGCGGGACAGGGACGAGAACTCCATGCGCTCGCCCGAGGCGATCATCGCGGCCGTCCAGCGGGCGATCTCACGGCGGTTCATGCCGTTGAGCAGGATCGCCATGTTGAGGGCGGCCATCTGGTAGTCGGCGACCTCGCCGCGGGTGTACGCGTCGATGACCCAGTCGATCTGCGGATCGCTGAGTTCGGCGCGGTCCCGCTTGGTGCGGATGACGGAGACGGCGTCCATGGCCATGGCGTTCCTTCCGAAAAGATGAGCGGCCCCTCCCCGGGATCGGTCGATCGGGAGGGGCCGCGGGGCATTACTTGGTGAGATGTCCGGGGCCGAAGGCCTGCGGCAGCATCTCGGAGAGGGACACGAGCCCGTCCGGCGTCTCCAGGACGAGGTCGCCCCCGCCGAACTCGAACAGCAGCTGCCGGCAGCGTCCGCACGGGACGAGGATCTCGCCCCGCCCGTCGACACACGTGAAGTGCGTCAGCCGGCCGCCACCGGTGGTGTGCAGCTCGGAGACCAGACCGCACTCGGCACACAGGCCGAGGCCGTAGGAGGCGTTCTCGACGTTGCAGCCGGAGATGATCCGGCCGTCGTCGACGCGGGCGGCGGCGCCGACCGGGTACTCCGAGTAGGGGGCGTACGCGCGGGTCATCGCCGTACGGGCCGCCTCCCGCAGCTCCTCCCAGTCGAGGTCCGCGGACTCCACGCCGGCGGGGGTCACTTCCCCTGTCCCTTCCGGTACGGCAGGCCGTCGGCCTTCGGCATGCGCAGCCGCTGCGCCGAGAGCGAGAGGACGAGCAGGGTGATGACGTACGGCGTGGCGGAGACGATCTGGCTGGGCACCTCGTTGGTCGTGGCGTACCAGAGGTACACGAGGACGCCGACGACCAGGGTGATGACGGCGGACACGTACTTCTTCTTGACCGCGAGCCAGATGGCGCCGATGACGAGCAGGATGGCGCCGAGCAGCAGCAGGGCGTGGACGTTCTCCGAGCCGCCGCGCAGGTTGAGGCTGTCGGTGTAGCCGAACAGGACCGCGCCCAGGGCGAGACCGCCGGGCATCCAGTTGCCGAAGATCATCGCGGCGAGACCGATGTAGCCGCGGCCGGCGGTCTGGCCCTCCAGGTAGAAGGGGTTGGCGACGATGGAGAGGAAGACACCGCCGAGGCCGGCCAGACCACCGGAGATGATCACGGCGATGTACTTGTACTTGTAGACGTTCACGCCGAGCGACTCGGCCGCGATCGGGTTCTCACCGCAGGACCGCAGGCGCAGGCCGAACGGGGTGCGCCACAGGATCCACCAGGTGGCGGGGATCAGCGCGACGGCGATCAGGGTCAGCCAGGAGACGTCGGTGACCAGGCCGCCGAGCAGACCCGCGACGTCCGAGACGAAGAACCAGCCCTTGGAGTTCAGGGTGGTGAGCCAGTCGGAGAGCCCTGGCACGGTGAACTGGCCGAGCGATTCGACCGGCGGGGACTGCTTGGCCGAGCCGCCCGGGACGCCCTCGAAGGCGAGCGGGGAGAGATAGCGGGTGGCACCGAGCGCCAGGATGTTGATGGCCACACCGGAGACGATGTGGTTGACGTTGAAGGTGACCGTCATGATCGCGTGCAGCAGACCGCCGACGGCGCCGCCGATGACGCCGACCAGGATGCCGGTCCACGGGCCCCACTGGTAGCCGGCCCAGGCGCCGAACCAGGTGCCGAGGATCATCATGCCTTCGAGGCCGATGTTGACGACGCCCGAGCGCTCGGCCCACAGACCACCGAGACCGGCGAGACCGATCGGGACGGCCAGCTCCAGCGCGGTGGACATCTGGCTGACGTTCGTGATGCCGTCGGCGCCGGTGATGATGCGGACGATCGAGGTCAGCGCCAGGCCGCCCGCGATCACCAGCAGGAGGACGGGGAGCGACATCCGGCGGCCGCTGGGAGCCGCGGGCTGCTGCGTGGGCTGGTTGACGTCGGTTGCGGTGGTCACTGGCCAGCCACCTCCTTCTGGGTGTTGTCGGTGGCGCCGAGGACGTTGCCCGCGGCGAGTTCCGCGCCGACGCGGCGCTGCTGGCGGCGCAGACCCCACTCGCGGACGGCCTCGTACGAGACCACGACCGCGATCACGATCAGGCCCTGCATGATGACCGCGATTTCCTTGTCGTACCCGTGGAAGTCCAGCTCGGGCGAGGCCTTGTCCAGCCAGGCCCACAGCAGGGCCGCGAAGGCGATGCCCACGGGGCTGTTGCGGCCGAGCAGGGCGATGCCGATACCGAGGAAGCCGATACCGACCGGGAAGTTCAGGCTGTACGTGTGGGTGTCGCCGAGCAGGATCGGCAGACCCGCGAGACCGGCGATGCCGCCGGAGAGCAGCATCGCGGTGAGCACCATGCGCTTGGGGTCGACACCACTGGCCGCGGCGGCGGACTCGGAGGCGCCGGAGGCGCGCAGGTCGAAGCCGAAGCGGGTGCGGTTGAGGACGATCCAGTAGCCGATGCCGAGGACCACCGCGAGGATGACCAGACCGTAGATCTCGCCCGCGTCACCCATGCTGAAACCGGGGACCCAGCCGGACTTGTGCATCTCGCCGGTGGTGTTGTTGTTGCCGAGCTTGACGCCGAAGACGTCGGGCAGCCACAGGTAGGCGATGACGGAGGTCGCGATCGCGTTCAGCATGATCGTCGCGACGACCTCGCTGACCCCACGGGTGACCTTGAGGACACCGGCGATACCGGCCCAGAACGCGCCGGTGCAGATGGCGGTCACCATCAGCAGCGGGACCTGGAGCACGGCCGGCAGCGCGACGTGCGCGCCGACGATCGCGGCCGCCATGGCGGCGAGCTGGTACTGGCCGTCCACACCGATGTTGAACAGGTTCATCCGGAAGCCGATGGCCACCGCCAGCGCCGCGATGTAGTACAGCGAGGCCTGGTTGATGATCAGGACCTGGATGTCGGAGTACGTCGCCTGCTGGAACATGATCGTGTACGGCTCGATCGGGCTCTTGCCCGAGGCGAGCAGCACGACCGAGGTCAGCGCCACGGCGACGACGAGCGCGATGACCGGTCCGGCCACCCCGAGGAGCAGACGCTCCTTGTCGAACTTCTTCATCAGCGGGCCTCGTCTTCCGGGGCGTCCGCCGGGTTCTCGGCGGGCTCTTCGAGCTCGGCCGCTTCGGCGAGCTCCTCGTTCTCCAGGTGTCCGGAAGCGGCACCGGTCATGGCCGAGCCGAGTTCCTCCGGGGTGATGGTGGCCGGGTCCGCGTCCGCGACCAGCTTGCCGTTGTAGATCACCCGGAGCGTGTCGGACAGGCCGATCAGCTCGTCCAGGTCCGCGGAGATCAGCAGGACGGCGAGTCCTTCGCGGCGCGCCGCGCGGATCTGGTCCCAGATCTGCGCCTGCGCGCCGACGTCCACACCGCGGGTGGGGTGGGCGGCGATCAGGAACTTCGGCTTGTGGCTCATCTCGCGGCCGACGATCAGCTTCTGCTGGTTGCCGCCGGACAGGGAGGCCGCGGTGACGTCGATGCCGGGGGTGCGCACGTCGTACTCCTCGACGATGCGGCGGGTGTCCTGCTGGGCGCCCTTGATGTCGATCCAGATGCCCTTGGCGTTGGGCTTCTCGGTGACATGGCCGAGGATGCGGTTCTCCCAGAGGGGCGCTTCCAGGAGCAGGCCGTGGCGGTGGCGGTCCTCGGGGATGTAGCCGATGCCGCTCTCGCGGCGCTTGCGCGTCGAGAGGCCGGTGATGTCCTCGCCCGCGAAGCGGATGACACCGGAGTCGGCGCCCTTGAGGCCGATGAGCGCGTCGATGAGTTCGGTCTGGCCGTTGCCCTCGACACCCGCGATACCCATCACCTCACCGGCGTGGATGGTGAAGGAGACATGGTCGAGCACGAGCCGTACTTCGCCGCGCTCCACCTGGTCCATGAGCAGGGCCGCCGAGCCCTTGCCCATCGACACCGAGCCCTTGGCGAAGACCGTCAGGTCCTCGACCTCGATCACCGCCCGGTCGGTGACCGTGGACTCGGAGGTCTCCGGCGTCGGCAGTTCGCTGCCGACCATCAGTTCGGCGAGCTGACGCGGGGTCGTCTCGGAGGGCACTGCGGTGCCGACCGTCGTACCGCGCCGGATGACCGTGATGTCGTCGGCGACCGAGAGGACCTCGCCCAGCTTGTGCGAGATGAAGATGACCGACAGTCCCTCGGCCTTGAGTTCGCGCAGGTTGTCGAAGAGAGCGTTGACCTCCTGCGGCACCAGGACGGCGGTGGGCTCGTCCAGGATCAGGATGCGGGCGCCGCGGTAGAGGACCTTGAGGATCTCCACGCGCTGCCGGTCGGCCACGCCGAGCTCCTCGACCAGGACGTCCGGGCGGACCCCGAGGCCGTAGCGCTCGGAGAGCTCCACGATCTTTCGACGGGCCTTGCCGCCGATGCCGTACAGCTTCTCGCTGCCCAGGGCGACGTTCTCCAGGACGGTGAGGTTGTCGGCCAGCATGAAGTGCTGGTGGACCATGCCGATGCCGCGGCCGATGGCGTCCGCGGGCGACGAGAAGGTGACCTGCTCGCCGTCGACGGCGATGGTGCCCTCGTCCGGCTTCTGCATGCCGTAGAGGATCTTCATCAGCGTCGACTTGCCGGCGCCGTTCTCGCCGACGAGGGCGTGCACGGTGCCCTTGCGGACGCTGAGGTGGATGTCGTGGTTGGCCACGACGCCAGGGAATCGCTTCGTGATCCCGGCGAGTTCGACAGCGGTCGCCTGACCGTTGACCGCGCCGGCCGGAGGGCTGCTTGACGCGTTGATGGCGCACTCTCCTGAGGGAAAGGGGGTCGTCTACGCGCGTAGCGCCCCTACGGCAACGAAAGGGGCCACGCGCCGCGAGAACGGGATACGGGGAGCAAGACTCCTCGTATCCCGTTGAGCGGACGTAACCCCGCGGTTACCAAGCGGCTCCGGGGCAGAACTGGCTCCTCCCCGTGCCGGACGGCACAGAGACGTACCCGAACTTCCCCGGGACCGCATTGGCTGCTCCTGAGGTACTGCTCGTCAGCTGGTCTTGACCTTGATCGCACCGCTGATGATCTTCTCCTGGGCGGCCTTGACGGCGTCCTGGATCGCGGTGTTGCTCTTGAACGCCGGGTTGGAATCGGCCAGGCCGACCTCACCGGACTTCAGATCGCCCCGAACGATACCGCTCTCGGGCTTGCCGTCCTCGACCGACTTCGCCAGGTTGTACACCGCCTTGGCGACGTCCTTCGTGGCGGAGGTCAGGATCGAGTCCTTGTACTTGGCCAGCGCCTGCTGCAGGTACTGGTCGGAGTCGACACCGATGGCCAGGACCTTCTTGGCGGAAGCGGCCTCGATGACACCCTGACCGGACAGACCGGCCGCGGCGTAGACGACGTCGGCCTTCTTCTCGATCTGGCCCTCGGCGGCCGTCTTGCCCTTGTCGGGGCTGGCGAAGCCACCCTCCTGGGCGGTCTGCGTCAGGTACTGCGAGAGGACCTTGACGCCGGGCTTGGTGTCCTTGACACCCTGCTCGAAGCCCGCCTCGAACTTGTGGATCAGCGGAACGTCCACGCCGCCCACGAAGCCGACGGTGCCGGTCTTGGTGGACAGGGCGGCGGTGACGCCGGCGAGGTACGAGGCCTCCTGCTCGGAGAAGACCAGGTCCGCGACGTTCTTCGCCGTGACGGTGGAGTCGTCGACGATGCCGAAGGTGGTGTTCGGGAGCTTCGCCGCGGCGGCCTTGACGGCCGGGCCGTAGGAGTAGCCGATGCCGATGACCGGGTTGTAGCCCTGCTTGGCCAGCGAGACCAGACGCTGCGTCTTGTCCGCGTCCGTCTCGCCGTCGGTGGGCTCGACGTCGGCGGTGGCGTACTTGAACTCGCTCTTCGCCTTCTTCAGACCCTCGAACGCGGCGTCGTTGAAGGACTGGTCGCCCTTGCCGCCGACGTCGTACGCGATGGCGAGGCCCTTGTGACCGCCCTTGGAGTCCGAGGAGGACGAGGCGGAGGTCGAGGTGCCGCCACAGGCGGACAGAGCGAGGGCGAGAGAGGCGGTCGCAGTACCTGCGAGCGCGATGCGGGTAACCCGGCGCATTACTTGTGCTCCTGTCGTTCAGCGCCTGACGGTTCAGCTTCGGCGCTGGCTTCGCCGCAGATTAACGCGCGTAGACCAACTAGAAAACCCCTTCTGTCCACCTTGTTATCCGGCTGTGCCCGACGCCACTTGCCCGAGGGCCGGAGACTTGCCGATCGCAAAGGGAATGTGGCGGTGGGTGACCCCGGAAACGGACAGCGGAACGGGCGGGCACCTGGGGTGCCCGCCCGTTCCGCTGCGCTTCGACCGTGTTCGCCCGTCCGGCGGGGAGGTGGCGGGACCGGCCCGCCGCGATCACCCGCCGCTCGCGGCGACTAGCTGGTCTTGACCTTGATGCTGCCGTCGACGATGGCCGCCTTGGCCTTGGCCACGGCGTCGGTGAGACCGGCGATCTGCGCCATCTTCGGGTTGCTGTCGGCGAGGCCGACACCGTTGACCTTGAGGTCGAAGGTCTGCGTGCCGGTCAGCGGCTTGCCGTCGTGGACCGACTTGGACAGCGTGTAGACCGCGCCGCCGACGTCCTTGAGCGCGGAGGTCAGGATGTGGTCCTTGTACTGGGCCAGCGCCTGCTGCTTGTACTGGTCGGAGTCGACACCGATCGCCCACACGTTCGCCTTGGCGGCGGCCTCGATGACACCCTGGCCGGACAGACCGGCCGCGGCGTAGAGGACGTCGGCGCCCTTCTCGATCTGACCCTCGGCGGCGGCCTTGCCCTTGTCGGGGCTGGAGAAGCCACCCTCCGCCGCGGTCTGCGTCAGGTACTGCGAGAGGACCTTCACGCCGGGCTTGGTGTCCTTGACGCCCTGGGTGTAGCCGGCCTCGAACTTGTGGATCAGCGGAACGTCCACGCCGCCCACGAAGCCCACGGTGTTGCTCTTGGTGGCCTTGGCGGCCGCGACACCGGCGAGGTACGAGGACTCCTGCTCGGCGAAGACCAGGGAGGCCACGTTCTTGCCCGGTACGACCGAGTCCACGATGCCGAAGTTGGTCTTCGGGAACTTCGCGGCGGCCTTCTCCAGCGCGGGACCGTAGGCGAAGCCGATGCCGATGACCGGGTTGTAGCCCTGCCTGGCCAGCGACTCCAGACGCTGCTGCTTGTCGGCGTCCGTCTCGTTGTCGGTGGGCTCGACGTCGGCCGTCTGGTAGCCGAACTCCTTCTTCGCCTTCTCCAGTCCGGCGAACGCGGCGTCGTTGAAGGACTGGTCGCCCTTGCCGCCGACGTCGTACGCGATGGCGAGGCCCTTGGCGCCGCCACTCGCGCTGCTGTTGCTGCTGGTGCTGGTGCTGCTGGTGCTGCCGCAGGCCGTGGCGGCGAGTGCGAGCGACGCGACCCCCACCGCGACGCGGGTCAGGCTGGCTATCCGACGCATCTGAAGCTCCCCATTCTCCAAAGCCCCGCAGTGGGTGCTGAGTTCGGCGCACATTAACGCGCGTAGACCGTCCAGGGAACGGGGTTTCGCCTGGCCGTTATCCATTCGTGCCGATGGCCGGTTACGTCCTTGTGAACCACGGGATCGAAAGGCGCGTTTGGGGATGCAGCACCCTCCACGACCATCACCCGGTGTGTCCGGAAAACGGAGCCCGGGTGACGGAGCGAATGGTTCCTGCTCCACGGAGTGACATTGACGATGACTTGGACCACGCTACTGCGGGGGCTCCGGGGGCGCGACCGGAGTCACCGGCCGTGCCCGGCGCCCTTCGCCGCCGGACCCGTCCGGGCGGGTCCTGGTCCCGGAGGCGTCAGTTCCGCTCGTCCAGGAGCGCCGCCGCGGTGAACATCTCGACGCCGACGGTGATCGCGTACTCGTCCGCGTCGAAGTCGCCCCGGTGCAGATCGCGGACGGCGCGGTCGCCCGGCGGGCGCACCCCGAGCCGGGCCATCGCGCCGGGCACGTGCTCCAGGTACCAGGAGAAGTCCTCGCCGCCGAGGCTCTGCTCGGTGTCCTCGACGGATTGGGCGCCGCGTCGGGCGGTCATCGCGTCACGGAGCAGCTCGGTGACCGCCGGGTCGTTCACGACCGGCGGGACGCCCCGGATGTAGTTGATCTCGGACTTGGCACGGTAGAGGTTCGCGATCTCGTCGATGGCCGCGTGGACGAGGTCCGGCGCGGCCCGCCAGGCGTCGAGATCCAGGCAGCGGATCGTCCCGGACAGTTCGGCGTGCTGCGGGATCACGTTGCAGGCGTGACCCGACTCGATGCGTCCCCAGGTGACCGCGAGCCCGCTGCGGGCGTCCACGCGCCGGGCGACGAGCGCCGGCACGTCGGTCACGACACGCGCGGCGGCGGTGACGAGGTCGGTGGTGAGGTGGGGGCGCGCGGTGTGACCGCCCGCGCCGTCCAGGGACACTTCCAGCCGGTCGCACGCCGAGGTGATGGCGCCGTGCCGCAGTCCGATGCGCCCCGCGTCGACCCTCGGGTCGCAGTGCACGCCGACGATCCGCCCGACTCCTTCGAGCACGCCCGACTCGATCGCGTCCGGCGCGCCGCCGGGGAGCACCTCCTCCGCGGGCTGGAAGATCAGCCGGACGCGCCGGGGCAGCAGCCCCTGCGCGTGCAGGTCCGCGAGGACGAGACCGGCGCCGAGCACGACCGCCGTATGGACGTCGTGGCCGCAGGCGTGGGCCCGGTCGGGCACGGTCGAGCGGTACGCGCACTCACTCTTCGTGTCCGGGATGGGCAGCGCGTCGATGTCGGCGCGCAGCGCCAGCATGGGGCGTACGTCGTCCACGTCCCCGATGTCGCAGATGAGGCCGGTCCCGATGGCGAGGACGCGCGGCTTCAGGCCCGCCCGCTCCAGGCGCGCCTTGATCGCCGCGGTCGTACGGAACTCCTGATTGCCGAGTTCCGGGTGCATGTGCAAGTCGCGACGGAACGCCACGAGTTCGGCGCGCAGTGCCTCGGGCAGCGCGCCGGGGAGCAGCGGCTCCCCGGGGAGATCGGCCTCGGACTCTCGGGACATCAGTTGGTTCACCCTTTGAAGGGTAGGACGATCGGGCGGCCAACTAACCCACGATCAACAAAAGTTCAGCCCGTTAGGGGAAGAAAATCTGACCGCGCGGCGCATGGTCGGCGACGAGGATGGGTAGACTCGCCCGGCTCTTCGGGCGTTTGGATCTTGAACGGACGCGGGTGACCGGCTCTGATCCGGGTCGGCCGGGGATCGCCCGCCGATGTGCACGAGGGAACGCCCGTCATACCCGAGCGCATTCCCTCGTCCGGCCTCCACAGTCTCACAACACCGCAACCGGATTCCGTAATCGTCACCACCGCGCGACGGTCGCGTCACCTTCCGTGATCCGCGGGTGGGCGGGGCGCGGGAGCGGGGGCGGCGGGGACGAGCGGGCCGGGCACGCGCGCCCGGCGCGGGCGGGCCGGGCCGGGCGGGAGCGGTCCGGCGCGGGCGGCCGGGTGGCGGCTCAGCCGAAGCGGCCCGCCACGTAGTCCGCCGTGCGCTGGTCCTTGGGGGTGCCGAAGATGTCGGCGGTGGGGCCGTGCTCGACGATGCCGCCCGGGGTGCCCTGCTCGGCGAGGAAGAAGGCGCACTGCTGGGAGACGCGGGCCGCCTGCTGCATGTTGTGGGTGACGATCACGACGGTCACCTCGTCGGCGAGTTCGTGGATGGTCTCCTCGACGCGACGCGTGGACGTCGGGTCGAGAGCCGAGCACGGCTCGTCCATCAGCAGCACCCGGGGCCGTACGGCCAGAGCGCGGGCGATGCACAGACGCTGCTGCTGACCGCCGGAGAGCGCGCCGCCGGGCTGCCGCAGCCGGTCCCGGACCTCTTTCCACAGACCGGCCCGGGTCAGGCTCTCCTCGACCAGCTCGTCCTTCTCACGGCGGCCCGTTCGCGTGCCGGTCAGGCGCAGTCCCGCGACCACGTTGTCGTAGATCGACATGGCCGGGAACGGGTTCGGCTTCTGGAAGACCATGCCGATCCGGCGCCGGGCCTCGGTCAGCCGTCGCTCGGGGGCGTAGATGTCCTCGCCGTCGAAGAGCACCTCGCCGGCCATCGCGGCGGAGGGGATCAGCTCGTGCATCCGGTTGAGGGTGCGCAGGAAGGTCGACTTGCCGCAGCCGGAGGGGCCGATGAGGGCGGTGACCTGTCCGGCGGGCATGGTGAGGGAGACGCGCTCCAGCACCAGGTGGCTGCCGAACCAGGCCGACACCTCGCGCGCGTCGAGCTCCGCGGGGGCTTCCGCCGGCCGGGCCCGGAGGGTCCCGTCCGACGGGACGGGCGGCAGCGCGACGGTGTCGGCCGCGGCGGTCGCCGGGTCGATGACGGCGGTGGCGGGGCCGGTCCCGGCGGTGGCGGCCGGCACGCTGTCGGTCGGGGCGGTCTCGGTCGCGGCGCTGTCACGCGCGGCGGTCGCATCGGTCACGTCGGGCACCTCATGGCGGGATCGGGTCGGGCACGGCTGGGTCACGGGGTCGGTCGGGCTGGGCCGGGTCGCGGGTCGGGGCGGGCTCGGCCGGGTCACGGGGGTGGGGCCGGTGGGCGGTGTCACATCAGGTTCGGCAGCAGTTCGGTGGCGCGGGTCGCGACCTGGAGGCCGAGGACGGCGACGACCGGCGCGAACACGATCCAGGTCTGGTGACGGCCCCAGCGGTGCCAGGCCCACACCGCGCCGACCGCCACGGCCACCAGAGCCTGGAGCCACATCACGAGCGGCCAGGGCGTTCCGCCGGGCCGGGCCAGCGGCTGTTCGGCCTCGGGAAGCGTGCCGGAGCGGATGACCGCGGCCGGGGTCTGCGCGGGCGCGGAGACCAGCTCGGCGTCGACGCGCAGCACTCCGCCGGGCATGAAGTCCGGTCCGGTGGCCGTGAGGAGGACCATGCGGCCCTTGCCCGCGTCGAGCGGTGCGGGCGCCGGGTCACCGGCGCGCCGGATGCCGAAGACCTGGTACTTCGCCTTGCCCTGGCCGGTGGTCACACTGAACGTGTCGCCTGCGGCGAGGTCGCCGAGGCGCTCGAAGGGACCCCCGTAGGCGGCGGCGCGGCCCATCAGAACGCTGGTGCCGGCCTGCCCCGGCATCGGGGTGTCCCGGCGGTGGCCCGGGCCGTCGGTCATGACGCCGGAGTCGGTGCCTTCGAGGACCACCTGGTGGACGTGGAGGGCGGGGATGTCGATGAGCGCGACCGGAGTTCCGGGGGCGAGCAGCGCGCCCTCCTGGTCGGTCTGCGCCACCGGGGCGGTGCCCAGGGCCAGTTGGGCCCGCAGGGAGTCGTAGGCGGCGTGCTGCGCCGCTCGTTCCTGGAAGCCGCTGAGGAACAGCAGCTGCGCGGTGAGGCCGAGCAGCAGGGCCGCGAGGGTGAGCAGGCCGCCGCGGGCGAGGTGCCGGACGGCGGTGACGCTCCGAACGCCCGGCCACGGCGCGGGCGTTGCGAGCGTGGTCTGTACGGCGACCGTCACGGCGGCACGCCTCCTTCACTCAACTCATGGAACGGGTGGGGCGGAAAGCGGAAAGGGGCCCCGCCGGGGAGCGCCCTGCTGGGCGCCCCCCGGCGAGAGGGTGGTTCAACAGACCACGGATCAGGTGGACTTGATCTTGAAAGTGGTGCCGTTCTTCGAGTTCACCGTGGTGGAACCCGCGTACCAGGCGTGCAGGGTGTGCGTGGCGCGGGACAGCTTGGGCAGTTTGATGGTCACCTTGCCGCCGCTCAGGGTGCCGGTGGCGATGACGCGCGAACCTTCGTAGATGCGGACCGTGCCGGTCGGCGTCGTTCCGGTCGCGGAGAGCTTGACGGTGACCTTGGCCTGCGAGAGGTGACTGATCGAGGCGGGCGCCGAGGTGCTGACGCTCGGGGTCGCCTTCGAGACGGTCAGCGAGACGGTTCCGGCGGACGTCAGGAGCTTGCTGTTGCCCGCGTAGGACACCGTGAGGCTGTGCTTGGCGACCTTCAGGTGGCTGGACAGGCTGATGGAGACCTTGCCCGTGCGGTCCAGGGTGCCCGTGCCGAGGGTGGTGGTGCCCTCCTTCACGGTGACCGTGCCGGTCGCGACGACGCCGTGCGTGTCGGCGACGGCGACGGCGACCTTCGGGGCCTTGCCGTACGCGGTCGTCGCGGTGGTCGCCTTCGTGGTGGTCGTGTACTTGATGTCGCCGGTCCAGGAGGCGACGGCGCCGCTGCCGTTGAGGTTGGCGGCGGAGACTTCGGCCGTGTAGTGGCCGAGGGCCAGACCGCTGAAGGTGTACGACCTGGTGGTGGCCGGGAGGTCCTTGACGGCCACGACGGCGCCGTCCGAACCGGTCAGGGTCACGCGGTAGTCGGTGACCGGGAGGCCGGTGGCGGACGGAGCGGTCCAGTTGAACTTGACGCTCCCGTCGCCGCGGGTGCCGCTCAGGGCCGGCGCGGCCGGCGTGGACGCGTCGACACCGGACTCCTCCAGGCCGCCGAGCCTGGCGTGCTTGGTGGGGTTGACCGAGCCGTTGTAGGACTCGTTCACGAAGCCGAACTTGGCGATGACGCCCTCGGCGGCGTCGGAGGCGAGGGCCGCCTCGTGGGTGCCGCTGGTGACGAAGACGTCGTAGAGGTCCTTGTCGAAGAAGATGCCGGTCGGGTCGATCGCCCGGGACGGAACGACGTTGTAGACGTCGCGGCCGAAGGTGGCGTTCTCGTAGTAGGCGCCGACCGGGGCGAGCTTGCCGTTCACGGTGGTGACCGGGGTGGTGGCACCGGTGTCGCCGGGCAGCTGTACGGCGGCCAGGTGGGCGCCGGCGGTGGCCGCGGTGGTGCTGAAGTCCGGGGAGATGCCGTTGTTCTGGGCGATCCAGCTGCCCACCGAGAAGGGCACGAGCGAGCCGTCGGCGTCGAGGGCTCCGTCGGCCTGGTTCTCCTGGACGGTACCGACGTTCAGGGAGAGCGTGGCGTCGGTGAGGCCGATGGCGCCGAGGAAGAACTTGCGGGTGCCCGAGCCGCTCTGCGGGATCTTCGGGTGCACGGTCTGGCCGTTCACCTCGGTCAGCGTGCCCGAGTAGATGTCGTGCAGCTGGTCGACGGTCAGCGTGTTCAGGGCCGAGCCGCGGACCGCCACACCGACCGCGTCACGGGCGAACGGGATGTAGGTGAAGGCGGTTCCGGAGGTGCTCGGGCCGCTGGAGGAGCGGGCGAAGTCGACCTGGCCCTTGATGGAGACACCCAGGCCGTCGGGGTACTTGTCGCCGGTCAGCGACATGCTGAGGGCGAGGCGGCCCTTGCCGGAGCCGTTGGGGCGCAGGAAGGACGGGCCACCCGTGCGGGTGGTGATGTTCGAGGAGGTGGAGCCGGTGACGGGCTCGATCGCGTCGTAGGAGGCGACACCCGCGCCGCTCGCCGACTTCACGGCGGTGGAGGCGTAGCTGTTGTTGTTGACGGTGTCGCCGGCCAGGGCGTTGAGCACGTCCTGGGTGGTGTCGGAGCCCACGCCGACCAGCTTGCGGAAGGTGCTGGCGGGGGTGGGGTCGGCGGACGCCGGGCTCGCCAGAGCCAGCGTGCCGGACACCACGGCGGCGGCGACCATGGCCGCCGAAAGGCGCATCGTGCGCATTGAGAGTCTCCAGAGGGTGTGCGACGTGACGTCGGGAGGATCTGGCAGGGTGGTACGGGCCGTCCGCCCCGACTGCCTTTCGGGGCGGGCGGCCGTCTGTGGGGAGCGCGGGCCCGGCCGGGCCCGCGCTCCACGAGCTCAGCTCCGGCCGGCGGACAGCAGCTTGCGCAGCCACTCGGGCGGGGTGAACGCGGGGACGGTCACTCCACGGCCGCCGGGCAGCGGGACACGCAGCGGAAGCCGGAGCCTGCCGCCGCCGGCGAACGGCGCGCCGATGCCGGCGAAGGCGCCGAGCGCGGCACCGACCGGGACGGCGTACCGCAGGGAGTTGGCCGGGTCGTCGGGCGTGGTGCCCAGCGCGGTGGTCTGTACGGCCTTGCCGCCGTCGTAGGACGGTGCGGCGCTCGGCCCGGCGCTCGCGTCGGCACTCGGCGTGGCGCTGTTGCCGCCGCTGCCGCCACCGGTGTCGCCGCCGCCGGTGGAGCCACCGGAGCCGGTGCCGCCCGATCCTCCGCCGGAGCCCGCGGAGTCGCTGCCGCCCGTGGAGCCGCCGCTCGATCCGCCGGCCGGGCCCGAACCGCCGCCCGAGGGCGTCGAGCTGGGTCCGGTGTAGTGGACGAGGGCGTCGGCCGCCTTGGTCGCCTTGGTTCGCAGGGCGGCCGGGAGCGGGGCGTAGCCGCCCGGGAGCAGGCCCGGGTCGGCGCCGCTCGTCTGTCCGTCACCCGCGGCGTACCGCAGCAGGGCCGCGTAGTCCTTGCGGGCGGCCGTGTCGATCGCGGCCGGGCGAACGGCCGCGTAGACCAGCTGGGCGAGCGGGTAGGCGCCCTCCGCGTCGGCCGTGGCCGGGGTGATCTCGGGGGCTCCGGTGCCGGTGGCGCCGGTGGCCGCGGCGGTCAGGGACGACGCGGAGGGGCCCACGAACTTACCGGCGGTGTTGCGCAGCCGGGCGGTCTGCAGGCCGTAGCGGGTGGCGGAGGCCGCGTCGGTGACGGTGATCACGAAGCGGGAGCCGACGGTCTGGGGTCCTGGGCTCTTGAAGGCCGGCGGGTTGGCGAGCGCGTCCCAGCTGGACTTCCAGAGGGTGTCGGCACGCCGCGTGTGCAGGGCGCCGGAGTGCATGTCCTCCACGTAGGGGTGGTAGTCGGTCATGCACTGCTTGACCGTGGCGTCGGTGCCCGGCGGGATCGCGCACCAGGGGTCGCTCTTGGGGTAGTCGTCGGAGCTCGCGGGATCGAAGGCGATGCCGGACGGGTTCAGGTCCGCGTCGGTGCTGTAGTACGGGTTGACCCGGGTGCCCCAGCTGTCGGCGGCACCGGCCAGGAAGCCGCGGGCGTCCTTGTCGGAGAGGATCCACTGCCACAGCGCGCGGGCGGAGTCGCTGTGCCCGAGCGCGGTGATCAGGTCGGTGTCGGTGGACGGGGTCTCGGAGACCGACAGGTCCGCGAACTCGGGGTTGAGGGAGATGAATTCGGGGTCGCTCGCCAGACCCGCGGGGTTCGTCCTCGCCCAGCCGTAGCCGGTGGCCGTGTTGTCGCCGAGCACCGCTCCCCAGGGCGAGTTGCGGTACGACTCGGTGAGCAGTTTGGCGACCAGGCGCGGGGTGAGGTCGACGGATTCGACCTTGGTGCCCGCGAGTTCGCGGACGGAGTCCGGCGCGCCCGCCTTGGGTCTGCGTTCGACGGTGAAGCCGATGACCGTTCCGGAGAGGGCGACGGGCGCGTACACGGTCGGGTCGGAGGGTGCCGTGGTCCCGGCGTCGGCTCCGAGGGCGCGGGTGGTGAAGGCGAGGCCGGAGGAGCCGTCGCCGGTGAGGCGGGCGCGGGTGTCCGGCTCGCCCAGCTCGGTGTAGCCGTACACCGTGCCGGTCGGGCACAGGGCCGCCTGCCAGCTGGTCATCGCGTCGGCGGCGAGCTCGCTGCCGGTGGTGGCGCGCTCCTTCGCGCCGAGCGCGCAGTTGGTGCCGACCGAGTTGAAGCCGAGCGGGATCGCGACCCGGTTCTGCCAGTTGGTGGAGGAGACCGGGGAACCGGCGTTGACCTGGCTGTGGTCGGCGTACGGCTTGCCGTCCAGGTCGAGGTGGCCCTGCGGGACGATGACCAGCCAGCAGGAGCGCGGCTTGGTGCCGCCGTTGGCGGTGACCGGCAGACCGCAGCCCAGCTGCGGGGCCTCGTTGGCGGTCTGGACCTCGAAGTACTCCTTGCCGGAGCCGTCGGCGCCGGTGCGGGCGAAGTCGACCTCGTTGGTGGTGTTGCGGTTGAAGAGGGCGTTGTTCTGGGTACCGGAGGTGATCACCGTGCCGTCGACGGACTTGAAGGGCACCTCGCCCGGGGCGTTGGGGTTGGCCGCCCCGTACCGGTTGTCCTGGCCGTAGTTGGTGGGATCGGCGCTGTAGAACACCTTGCGGGTGTCGTCGTAGTCGTTGCCCGGCCAGCCGCCGCGGTCGGTGGTCGGCGAGGCGCCGTACTGGCACTGGGTGCGCGCGGGGCCCGGGTTGGAAGGCACGGTGCCGTCGTCGTCGCCCCAGCACTGCATGATCTGCACGAAGTCGGTGTTGAACGACGTGCCGGCGAAGGTGGACGAGGTACCGCCGGACCAGGAGACCGTGACCGCCTGACTGGTCAGATGGGTGGTCTGGTCGACGGTGAACCTCATGTCCTTGAACTCGCCGCGGCCGGAGACCGTGACGGCCGCGGAGGTGGTGGCCACGGTGCCCGCCGCGGACGCGGGGGCGGCGGCCTGGGCCACGCCGAGTCCGGCGAGGGCGCCCACAGCGGCTCCGGCGACGACGCGCAGGAGCAGCCGTCGCATGCGGAGCACCGCTCTCCCGCGCGTGCGCGGGCTGGTGGCCACGGGTCTCGCCCCGCGTGTTCCTCTGCTGCGGGAGCTCATCGCTTCTGCCCCTCTCCGGCGTCCTTGCCGGTGCCGCGCCCGGCGATCGCCCGGGACACCACGGAGGGCAGCAGGACGAGTCCGAGGACGAGGAAGGCCGCGATCAGCATCAGCGTCTGGGTGCTGGTCCAGCCCTGGGTGCCGGCCACGGAGACCGGCTGGGCGAGCGAGATGGTGTCGTTCACCGCGCCGGTGCCGCCGGTGCCTCCACCGCTGCCGCCCGGGGAACCGGTCCCCGAGCCGCCGCCCGTGCCGGGCGAGAGCGTCTGGCCGGTGTCCGGGTCGACCACCGGGGCGGAGCCGCCGCCGGTCCCGCCTCCCGCGGCTGTTCCGCCGCCGCCCGAACTCCCGCCGTTGGTACCGCCGTTCGCGCTTCCGCCGGTGGAACCGCCCGAGGTCGAACCGCCGCTCGTGCCGCCCGTGGAGCCCGAACCGCCCGAGCTGCCGCCCGCCTTGGCGCCACCGCTGCCGGTGGTGCAGGCGGGGGCGCCCTTCTTGTCACAGGCGGCCGGGTAGGGTGCCGTGTCGGCGAGCTTGTTGTGGCCGTCGCTGGAGAAGGTCGGGTTGTTGCAGCCCTTGAGGTTGATGCTCTGGGCCTGCACGCCCGGGATGCGGCGGATCTGGTCGAAGCCCGCCTTCACCAGGTTGATCGGCAGGGGCGAGTAGCCGAGCGAGGGCGCCTGCTGCTGGCCCTGGCACATGAAGTAGTACGAGAACGCGCCGAGCGTCTTGCCCTTGGTCTTGGTGAAGGTGCCCTGCACCTTCAGGGGCAGGATCATGTACGAGTAGCTGGACAGCGGGTAGTTGCGCCGGTCGGAGTCGTTGTAGACGCCGTCGAGCTTCTGGGTGAGGTAGTCCGCGGAGCTCTTGTCGGTGTTGATCTTCGCCTTGAGCAGCGAGACGGCGACGTTCTGCGGGGTCGGCTCGGTGTAGTAGCCCGCGTGGTTGAGGACCTTGGCGACCGGATAGTGCGCGTTCAGGGCGTACGAGTAGTTGACGTACCCGATCGCGCCCTCGCCGTAGTTCTGGGCGACGTAGCCCGCGACACCGAGGTCGCCGGACTGGGCGATCATGCCGGGGACGGTCGGGTAGTACGAGGTCTGCCCGCAGGCTCCGGAGCGGCCGACCCGGTTGCAGTAGGACTGCCACAGCGACTTGTGCTGGGCGGCCATCCACATCGTGAACTGGGCCGTGGAGCCCGAGCCGTCGGAGCGTACGACGGGGACGATGGCGCGGTGCGGGAGCTGGAGCCCCGGGTTGTCGGCCTTGATGACCGGGTCGTCCCAGGTCTTGATGGCGCCGGTGAAGATCTTGGTGACCACGTCGCCTGACAGGCGCAGGTTCGTGACCCGCTTGCCGTTGACCGTCAGGTGGTACATGAAGACGGTGCCGCCGGCCACGATCGGCATGTAGGCGTACGACCCGGACCCTGGCCGTTCGGCGGCCGAGCCGTCGGTCGGGTGGGTCTGGAACGGGATGTCCGAAACGGCGAAGTCGACGGTGCCGCTGAGGAACTGCCGGCGGCCGTCGGAGGATCCGGTGCCGGCGTAGCTGATCCGCATGCCGTACTGGTTGACGGCGCGGCGCCATTCGTCGACGGCGTTCTCGGCCCAGGTGGAGCCGGCGCCGGATATCGGCGTGTAGCTGTCGGCGGCGGCCGGGGCCGCCAGCGGACCGGCCAGCAGCGCGGCGATCACGCCGAGCAGCGCGCCGAGCGTCCCGAGTGCCCGAAGGCGCCCGAGGGCGGTGTGGAGGTGGCTGCGCATCAGTCGGTCTCTCCGGTGGCGGGGGCGGACAGGGCGGTTTCCGCGGGGTGCGATCCCCCGGGGCTCTCGAACAGGGACAGGCCGGGCGCGTGCAGGTCCTCGAAGCGCCGTACGTCCTGCCGTGAGGCGCGTGCGGTACGGCGGGCCTGGCGCTTGGTCTGGTGGCCGGGGCCGCGCCCGCCGATCACCCGGGCGATCACGAACAGCACCAGGACGAGGGCCATCAGGACGGCGGCGGCGCCGAAGCCGCGGGCGATCATCGTGGGCTCGGGCGACTTGACGAAGTTGAAGACCGCGAGCGGCAGCGAGACCATCGGCCCGTTCGTCGGGTCCGCGTTGAGCGCGGCCGTGAAACCGGCGGTGAGCAGGACGGGCGAGGTCTCGCCGATTCCGCGGGCGGTGCCGAGGATGACGGCGGTGGCGAGGCCCGAGCGTGCGGTGGGCAGCACGACGTGCCACACCGTGCGCCAGCGCGGCGCGCCGAGTGCTTCGGCCGCCTCGGTGAGGTTGCCGGGCACCAGCCGCAGCACCACGTCGGAGGCCCGGATCACGATCGGCAGCATCATCACGCTGATCGCGAAGCCGGCCGCGAGTCCCGACTTCTGCATGCCGAGGCCGAGGATCCAGGTGGCGTACACCATCAGGCCGGCGACGATCGAGGGCAGCGCGGTCATCGCCTCGACGATCGTGCGGACGAACCGGGAGAACCGGCCCGGGATCTGGTTCAGATAGACGGCACAGGCGAGGCCCAGCGGCACGGTGATCGCGAGGGCGATGGCGATCATGGTGAGGGTGCCGAGCATCGCGTGGGCGATGCCGCCGTGGGTGAGCGGGTCGAGCGGGCCCGAGGCCTGCATGTCCTCGGTGAAGAAGTTGCCGTGCGGCAGGGCGTCCTTGCCGCGCCAGCCGGTGAAGCCGACGACCATGAACAGACCGGAGAACAGCAGCGTGGCCGCCGTCCACAGCACGACGGTCATCACCCGGTCGCGTACCGCCTGACCGTCCTCGTCGAGCCCGGTCAGTACCGCGTAGATCGCCAGGAAGACGAGATAGGCGGTGACCGTGAAGCCCAACACACCAGAGAACGGGGCGAGTTGACCGAACAGCAGGACGGTGACGCAGAGCGCCGAGGCGGCGGCACCGCACAGGGAAAGCACCCCGGCGCGGCTGACCCCTCCGATGCGGCGCGGCCGGAGGGGCCCCGGCGCGTGGCGCGCCTGCTCCACCGCGACATCCGCGGACACGGGCTCGGGCTCGGCCTCGGTCACGCCGGACAGGGACGTTTCTTCGATGACGGTCATCTCATGCCTCGCTCTGCGCGCCGGAGCGGCTGCGGGCCACCACGGAGGAGGCGGTGAAGTTGACCGCCAGGGTGAGCAGGAACAGCGCCAGGCCCGCCGCCATCAGCGCCGACATACCGAAGGTGGAGGCGTCGCCGTAGTGCAGGGCGATCAGCGAGGAGACCGAGTTCGAGCCGGTCTGCAGGATGTGAAGCTGGATGGTGAAGACGGGCGAGATGATCATGTACACCGCGATCGTCTCGCCGAGCGCCCGGCCGAGCCCCAGCATCGTGCCGCCGATGATGCCGCCCTTGCCGTACGGCAGGACGACGCTGCGGATCATGCCCCAGCGGGTCGCGCCGAGCGCGTAGGCGCCCTCGCGTTCACCTGCCGGAGCCTGCGAGAAGACCTCGCGCATCACCGAGCACTGGATCGGCGCGACCATCAGGGCGACGACGATCCCGGCGATGAAGGTGGAGGCCGTGTACACGCTGTCGGTGGCCAGCGGCTCGCCCGGCTGGGCACCGTCCACCTTGAACAGGGGGATCCAGCCGAACCAGGTGGACAGCCAGCGCGACAGGCCGATCACGTGCTGCTGGAAGAAGAACAGCCCCCACAGCCCGTACACCACCGAGGGGACGGCCGCCATCAGGTCGACCATCGACACGAGGGTGCGGCGCAGTTTGGGCGGAGCCACGTCGGTGATGAACAGGGCGGTTCCGACGGCGAGCGGCACGGAGACCGTCACCGCGACCAACGCGATCAGGATGGTGCCGGTCATGACGGCGGCGATGCCGAAGTTGTGGACGTCCGGCTGCCATTCGGGGGTGGTGAGGAAGGCGAAGCCCCGGGCGCGCAGTGCCTGACCGGCCCTCAGGAGGAGGAAGAGTCCGACCCCCGCCATGACGGCGAGGACGGCGATACCGGCGGCCGTGAGCTGGTACCGGAAGACGCGGTCGCCGAGGCCGCGGGCGGCGTTGAGCCGGCGGGGGGTGAGCTCCCGGACCTCGGGCCGGCCGGGGACGGCCTTGCCGGCCCCCGACCCCTCGGCCCCCGACCTGCCGGACTCCGCTCCGGCCGACTCCGGCTCCTCGGTCTCCGATATCCCGGACTCCGATATCCCGGACTCCGGTATGCCGGATGCCGGTTCTCCGGACTCCGATATCCCGGACTCCGGTATGCCGGATGCCGGTTCTCCGGACTCGGATCTTCCGGACTCCGGTCTGTCGGATTCCTCTTGCGCGGACGCCACGTGCTTGTCCCCCCATTCCGGAAACGGAATCCCCGCGCGGTCCACGGCCGGTACCGCGCGCTGCGATTCAATGGCCGGATCGTGTCTCTCTCACGCGTGAACCATGGAGAACCGGTGAACAACACACGGCTGTTCGGTGCGCTCGTCGTGGAGGATCCGCGCAAAGGGACCGGATGATGCGCGTAGATCATGGTGGCGGACGAACGGGTGGAGCCCGGCGCGATACGCCGGGCTCCACCCACCGAAAAGGTATGGCTTGTTCTAGACGGTCGAAACCGCCGAGAGGCGGTGCACGTCCCGGGCCGTCCCCGTGACCCCGGACAGGAAACCCTGGGCCCTTGGCGAGGCGTTCTCGGTCAGCCAGCTCGGGTCGATGTCGCAGACCGCGACACGCACCTCGGTGCCGGCCAGGGCGAGCGGCAGCGTGTGCACGACCGTGGACGGGAAGCTCAGGATCGTCCGGCCGATGGGGCCGCGCCGGGCGATCAGTTCGAGCGGCAGGTCGGGACGGACGATTTCCAGACCGGTCTCGACGGCCAGGCGGTGCAGTTTGTCCGAGCTCTCGCGGCGGTGCGCGAAGTAGCGGGTCGCGCCGTGCGCCTTGGCCAGCGCGCGGACCGCCTCCAGATAGCGGTCAGGATCGACCACGCCCGTCTCGACGAGCGAGGTGCCGACCATGTCCGCGCTCTTGGTGATGCGTGGCGGGCCGAACCTGGCCCGGGTCCAGGAGAAGTCGTTGGCGGTGATCTCCACCCCGTCCGGTGCCGATTCGATCGGCATCGAGGAGAAGACCTCGACCGTACGGCGGTCACTGGGCGTCAGCCGGCGGCGGGCCGCGGCGGACACGGGGGCGAAGAGCACGTCCCGCGCACCGGGGCGGCCACCGCGCCGGTGCCAGCGCACCAGGCGTTCACCGCGGGCGAGCTGGGCGACGAACTCCATCGTCGCGGTGCCGTCGTCGACCACGACGAGGTCCCGCGCCCGGGTGATGGTCAGCAGAAGCTGCACATAGCGGGAGAACGGGTCCCCCATGACGATCCGCCGGGCCCGGCGGAGCAGCGGAGCCAGTCCCCCGATCGTGTGGAAGGGGGCCGTGGTGCCGCCGCGCGCCTCCTCCCAGCGGACCGCGTGGCCCTCGTCGCGGGCCAGTTCCGCCATCCGACGGAGCTGACCACGGGTCATCGGGTCGTTGGGAGACAGGACGACGAGGGTGAGCCCCGCGCCGGGCGCCGCACCGTTGTGGGCATGTGCGTGCGCCCATTCCAGCACGTTCAGGAGCTGTACCGGACTCTCGACGAAGGCGAGAGTGTGGGAGCCGGCGGAACCGGCGCGGGTGCTCATCGACGTACGACCGTCCCGTCGTAAGGAATTCAGGGCGTTCAGACCGAGACGGGCTCGCCCGCGGCCGCGGCGATCTCGGCCTCGGCGACGACGCCCGTGACGCGGCGCAGCTTCTTCATCGGGCCGAGCTCGGAGTCGTAGACCTTCTTGACGCCGTCACCGAGGGAGGCCTCGATGGTGCGGATGTCGCGGACGAGGCGGGTCAGGCCCTGCGGCTCGACGGAGGCCGCCTGGTCGGAACCCCACATCGCGCGGTCCAGGGTGATGTGACGCTCGACGAAGGTGGCGCCGAGGGCGACCGCGGCCAGCGTGGTCTGCAGGCCCGTCTCGTGACCGGAGTAGCCGATCGGAACGTTCGGGTACTCGGCCTGGAGGGTGTTGATGACGCGGAGGTTGAGCTCCTCGGCCTGCGCCGGGTAGGTCGACGTGGCGTGGCACATCAGGATGTTGTCGCTGCCGAGGACCTCGACCGCGTGGCGGATCTGCTTCGGCGTCGACATGCCGGTGGAGAGGATGACCGTGCGGCCGGTGGCGCGCAGCGAGCGGAGCAGCTCGTCGTCGGTCAGCGAGGCGGAGGCGACCTTGTGGGCCGGGACGTCGAACTTCTCCAGGAAGGCGACGGCCTCGGTGTCCCACGGGGAGGCGAACCAGTCGATGTTCCTGCTCTTGGCGTACTCGTCGATCTGGCGGTACTCGTCCTCACCGAACTCCACGCGGTGGCGGTAGTCGATGTAGGTCATGCGGCCCCAGGGGGTGTCGCGCTCGATGTCCCACTGGTCGCGCGGGGTGCAGATCTCCGGGGTGCGCTTCTGGAACTTGACGGCGTCACAGCCGGCCTCGGCGGCGGCGTCGATGAGCTTGAAGGCGTTCTCCAGCTCACCGTTGTGGTTGATGCCGATCTCGCCGACGACGTAGACGGGGTGGCCGGGGCCGGCGGTCTTCGAACCGAAGTTGCGCAGACGGGAGTTGGTGCTCATGGCGGGGAAGTTCCTTACTTGTCGAGGGAGTCGAGAGAAGGGCCGAGGATCCAGCTGGCGATCTCTCGGATCGCGCCGTCGCCACCGGAGACGGTGGTGACCGCGCGTGCGGCGCCGCGCACGACGTCGTGGGCGCTCGCGACCGCCACGGGCCAGCCCACGAGGGCGAAGCACGGGAGGTCGTTGACGTCGTTGCCGACGTAGAGCACGCGCTCGGGCGCGATGCCCTGCTCCTCGCACCACTGCTTCAGTGCGAGGTCTTTCCGGTCGATGCCGTGCAGGACCGGGATCTTGAGCTTCCGGGCCCTGGCGGCGACGACCGGGTTCTGTTCCGTGGACAGGATCAGCATCGTCAGCCCGCTCTTGCGCAGGGCGGCGATACCGAGGCCGTCCCCGCGGTGCACGGAGACGAACTCCCGTCCGTCGGAGTCGATCAGCACCCTGTCGTCGGTCTGGGTGCCGTCGAAGTCGAGGACGACCGCGTCGATGTCTTCGGCGGTCGGGAGGGAGCCGGGCCTGTTCGCGTCGAAGAGCGGCGCGAGGGCCCGGGCGCGGGCGAGGTCGTGCGGGTCGTCGATCTCCAGCACGCGGGCCGGGTCGGTGCGCACGAGTTCGGTGCGGCCGAAGAAGCGGTGTCTCGCCTCACGGAAGCCTGCGGCCTCCATGGCGTAGACGGCACCGGTCTCCAGGAGGTCCTGGGGGCGGTCCTGGCGGCGCGGGCGGAAGGACTTGTCGTGGTTGACGCCGTAGCCGCCGCTGGTGGCGGTGTCCGTGACCAGCGTGCCGGTGCCGCCGTCGACGGTCGCGCGCTCGGTCTCGACGGCCACCGCGGCGGTGGCCTCGTCGTCGCCGTCGCGCCACACGAAGCCGTGGAAGGGGGCCACGGTCAGCGCCGTGTCCGCGCCGTTCCCGACGATCGCGTTCACGACGCCGTCCACGTCCTCGCGGATGATGAACGGGCTGGTGCACTGCACGAGCAGGACCACGTCGACCGGGGAGCCGTGCAGCGCCTCATGGGTGTCCATGGCGTGCAGGACGGCGGCCTCGGAGGTGGCGGTGTCCCCGGCGATGGCGGCGGGACGCAGCACGACCTCGGCGCCGGCCTGGCGGGCGGCGGCCGCGATGGCCTGGTCGTCGGTGGAGACGACCACGTCCGTCACCAGGCGGGCGGCGCGGCACTCGCGCACCGCGCGGGCCACCAGCGGCACACCGCCGACGGGGAGGAGGTTCTTCGCGGGCACGCCCTTGGAGCCGCCGCGCGCGGGGATCACCGCGAGTACGCGGCGCACCGGCGCGGCTTGGCCCGCTTCCGAGTTGGTCATGCGCAGTTCTCCTTGACGAGGATGGCGAGGAAGGCGTGGGGGGCGACGGACCGCGGGCTGCCCGCTGCCGGGGCGCTCACAGTTCGCCCATCCGCCGGATCACCGGTGCCACGCGCTGGACGCCGTGCCGGTAGGCGCCGCGGGCGGCCCGGCGCACGATCTGCCGTACGGGGCTGGGTTCCCGGTCCGCCGCGGGGGCGCCGGGCAGCGGGGTGCCGTCCGGGCCGAGGTGGTGGCGGGCGAGGATGCCGGGCAGATAGCCGGGTGCGGTGACGGGGGTGTAGTAGGGAGCGAGGGGCGGCAGCTTGTCCGCCGCCAGCAGCCCGGTGATGCGCTGCCGGGCCGCGTCGAAGGCCGTCTCGTAGGAGCCGTCGGCCGCGACGCCCTGCCGGGCGACCCAGGCCGCGTCGGGCACCGGCCGGTACCCGGCGTCGAGCTGGTCCCAGGAGGCGAGGCAGCCGGAGCCCACGAAGTGGTGGTTGCCGAGCGCCTCGCGCACCCCGAGGTCGCTGAGGACGACGGTGGGGATACGGCGGTGCAGGGACTCCAGGGCGGCGGTGGAGCTGATGGTGACGAGCAGGTCGGTGCGGTCGAGTACCTCACCCATGTGGCCGTACACCAGCCGGAAGTTGGCCGGCGGGTCCGCCTTCTGCACCAGCTTCTGGTACGGCAGCTCCTCGATGTGCGTGGTGTGTTCGCCCGGCCTGGAGCGCAGCTTGAGCAGGACCTCGCGGTCCGGGTGTAGCCGCGCGTGCCGGATCAGCCGGTCCAGCAGGTAGGTACGGTCCTTGCGGCTCTCCGGTACGGAGGGCTGGGCGGCGAAGACGACCGTGTAGGGCCTGCCCCCTTGCTTCGCGGACGGGTCGTTCTCCGTGTACGCCGCCCCGCCGAGGAAGGGCAGCGCGACCTCGGTCACCGACCCGGCGTCGGCGCCGACCCCCTCGTACACGGCCCGGAAACGGTCCGCGTCCTGGCGGGAGTTGGCGAGGACGAGATCCGCGCCGTGCCGCAGGAGCAGCCCGTCGGCGAGCTTCTCGTAGACGACTCCGACGTAGCCGGTGACGACCAGGGGCCGCTTCGTCCGCCCGTCCCAGGCGCGGGCCAGACCGTGCAGCAGCGCCTGGACGGCACCGCCGACCAGGGCGAGGACGACCACGTCGTAGGGGCAGTCCTCCTTGCCCAGCTCGCGCAGGAACTCGACGGCCGTGACCTCGCGGAGGGAGTCCGCGCGGACGCCGACCTCTTCGAGCTGACGGGCGGTCGGGGTGGCTCGGCCGCGCAGGAGGAACCCGTCGAGGCGGATGTCCGATTCGGCCGGGGAAATGCGGTTCGCGGTGAGCGAGCCCCATTTCCACCTGGTGTCGGAATCCGCGAGGACGGCCACTCGCAGGGACTTCGTGGTACTTGCTGGCACGTCCTAGACGCTAGGAACCCAATTCGAGGAGCGGCCCAACCCGAATACAACAAACGGTTAACAGCACGTCGACGAATGGGGGATCAGCCCAGGATCGGCTGAGAAAGCGACGCGGTTCATGATTCCGCCACGCGTCGTTCACCTGAGATCTCACCAACAGTCAAGACGAATGCCGGGCGGCCGTCTACCGTCAAGCAGGTGGTCAAGCTCTCCGTCATCCTGCCATTCTTCAATGTGCAGAGATATGCCCCAGAAGCCCTGAAGAGCCTGCGCGCGAACACGCGGGACGACTTCGAATTCATACTCATCGACGACTGTTCGACCGATGGGACGCGCGAGATCGTGGAGCGCGCGGCTCGCGATCTCCCGGGCGCCGTGCACATACGGCGCACGGAGAGCGGGGTGTCCGCCGCGCGCAATACGGGAATCGACGCCGCCGGCGGTGAGTACCTGACGTTCCTCGACGGCGACGACTGGGTCGCTCCCGGCTACTTCGAAAAGTTGCTGGCCGGCATCGAGAAGCTGGGCTGCGATTTCATGCGCACCGACCACGTGCGGTGCACGGGCACCGAACGGGTGATCCACCGGGTGCCCTTCGGACTGCGGGACACCGTCGTGTCGCCGCGCGACACGATCCTGCCGGACAACCGCTCGACACCCGTCGACTACCCGTACTCCTGGGCGGGCATCTACCACCGCAGGCTCGTCGACCGCGGCCTGCTGCACTTCCCCGAGCATCTGCACACCGCCGAGGACCGGCCCTGGATCTGGCGCCTGCACCGTGAGGCGGAGTCCTTCGCCGTGGCCGGAGGGCTGCTCGGGATCTTCTACCGGCGCGGCGTGACCTCGTCCCTGACCCAGATAGGCGACGTACGCCAGCTCGATTTCATACGGGCGTTCGACCAGGTGATAGCGGAGACCGAGCAGGACCGGGATGCCGACCTCTATCTCCCGAAGGCCGTTCGCACGTACTGCGCGATCATCGCCCACCACCTCAACACGATAGAGAAGTTCGAACCGGCGGTGGCCCGCAGGTTGCGCACCCTGAGCGCGGCGGCCCTCAAGCGCCTGCCGCAGGACCTTCTCGACGACGCCCTGGATTCGATGGACTGGGAGCGCGCCTCGCGACTGCGGAGACTGCGACGCCGCCCGGTGACGGAGGCCGCTACCGCATGACCACCCAGATCTTCTGCGCCTCCACGCTCTATGGAGTCGCCACGCTCGCCGCGGCCATCGACGCCGACTGCTTCCGCCCCGCCGACCGGCGCATCCTGCTGGTCTCCAACAACGCGGGAAACCCCGAGGTCACCAGCGCGGTCGACGAGATGCCGGGCTTCGCGGCGCTGCGCGACCGCTTCGACGACGTCCTGTCGTGGAACGAGACCATCGCGCCCTTCCACCCCGGCGGCTGGTCGCCACGACCCGACGACACCCCGCTGTGGGAGCGGCATCTGCGGCTGCTGTGGGGCCTCGGGGACGACGACGTCGAGCTGGCCGTGGAGTCCATCCAGGTCAACCCCGCTCTCGCCGTCAGCCAGATCTTCTCCCTGGCGCACATCGACGTGTACGCGGACGGCCTGATGAGCTACGGCCCCACCCGCTTCAAGATCGACCCGCTGGTCGGCACCCGCGTGCGCCGTCTGCTGCACCTGGACCTGGTACCCGGCCTGAAGCCGCTGCTGCTCACCGAGTTCGGCGTGGCACCGGAGACGGTACCGACGGACGCCTTCCTGAAGGTGCTCGGCGCCATCGGCGGCACGGCGGTCGACGCGATCGAACTGCCCGACGACTCCGCCCTGCTGCTCGGCCAGTACCTGTCGGCGCTCGACATCCTCACGCCCGAGGAGGAAGAGGACCTGCACGTATTGATGCTGCGGGGCGCCGTCGCCCAGGGTCACCGTCAGGTGATCTTCAAGCCGCACCCCACCGCGCCCGCCCGTTACGGCCGGGCCCTGGAGGAGGAGGCCGAGCGGCTCGACGTCCGGCTGACCGTCCTCGACGTACCCGTGCTGGCCGAAGTGCTCTACGAACGCATCCGGCCCGCCCTCGTCGTCGGCTGCTTCTCCACCGCGCTGTTCACCGCGAAGACCTTCTACGGACTGTCCACCGCGCGTGTCGGTACCAGAATCCTGCTGGAGCGGCTCAGCCCGTACCAGAACAGCAACCGTGTCCCGGTCACGCTGGCCGACGCGCTGCTGCCCGACCTGGAGAGCGGGCGGACGGCGGAGATCGGGGAGCTGAAGGGCCTGGTCGAGACGGTCGGGTTCATGATGCAGCCACAGATCTACCCGGGTCTGCACCGGACGGCCACCGCTTACCTCACCCACCGTCCGGCCGGCACCGGCCACTACTTCAAGCGCCGCCGGCTCACCGCGCTCGACCTGCCCGGCGGGGTACCGACCCGGCTCGCCTTCATTCCGCGCAACGCCACGGTACGGCGGGTGGCGCGGCGGGTGCGCACCATCAAGCGGACGACACTCGGATAGCCGGTCGCACACCTATTCCCGACTCGGACAGAAATCAAGAGGCTTATCGAATCTTTCACGCCTCGTTAACCACATGTCCACTCCGTGTCTCACGTTTCGAGCAGGCCCCGGCCTAGCGTCGGCCGTGTGGTCAAGCTCTCCGTCATTGTGCCGTTCTACAACGTTCAGCAATTCGCTCCTGACACGCTCAGAAGTCTTCGCTCGAACACCCGCGACGATTTCGAGTTCCTGCTTGTCGACGACTGTTCGACCGATGGAACTTCCGGGATCCTCGACAGAGCGGCACAGGAGATCCCCGGGGCCATACTCCTGAGACACGGGAAGAACGGCGGCCTGGCCACCGCGCGCAACACCGGAATCGACGCGGCCCGCGGCGAGTACCTCACCTTCCTGGACGGCGACGACTGGCTCGCGCCCGGGTACCTGTCCCAACTCCTCGCTTCGGCCGAGGAGTTGGGATGCGACTTCGTGCGCACCGACCACGTTCAGTGCCAGGCGCAGGCGCGCACCCTCCACCGGGCCCCCATCGCCCCCCGGGGGGTTGCCCTGTCGCCGCGCGACGCGATCCTGCCGGCCCACCGCTCGACCTCCGTCGACTACGCGTACGCCTGGGCGGGCATCTACCACCGCCGCCTGCTGGACCGGGGCCTGCTGCACTTCACCGACGGGCTGCGCACGGCCGAGGACCGGCCGTGGATCTGGAAGCTGCACCGGGAGGCGGAGTCCTTCGCCGCGGTGGGACTGCTCGGCGTCTTCTACCGGCGCGGTGTCGCCTCCTCCCTCACCCAGATCGGGGACGTCCGCCGGCTCGACTTCCTGCGCGCGTTCGACCAGGTGGTGGCAGAGACCGGCGAGGACCAGCGCGCGGACGAATTCCTGCCCAAGGCCGTACGCACCTACTGCGCGATCATCGCCCACCATCTGGGATCCATCGAAAGGTTCGAGCCCCCGGTGGCACGGACACTCAAGTCGATGAGCGCCGCGGCCCTGCGGCACATGCCGCGGGACGTGCTCGACGAGGTCCTCGACTCGATGGACGAACAGCGCGCCACCCTCCTGCGTCGGTTGCGCCGCGGTCCCGCCCCTGTCGCCGCGGGGGTGTCCGGGTGACCACGCAGATCTTCCTCGCCTCCACGCTGTACGGCACGGCCACGCTCGCGGCGGCGTTGGACACCACGCGCTTCGCACCCGCCGACCGGCGCGTCCTGCTCGTCTCCAACAACGCGGCGACCCCCGAGACGACGCCCGCCATCACCGCGATGCCCGGCTTCGAACGGCTGCGCACCCGCTTCGACGACGTGATCTCCTGGAACGAGACCATCCGCCCCTTCCATCCGAGCGGCTGGGCCCCCAGGCTCGACGACGTACCGCTGTGGGAGCGCCAACTGCGGCTCGCCTGGGGCCTCGGCGACGACGACGTCGAGCTGGCCGTCGAGTCCATCCAGGTCAACCCGGCACTCGGCCTCGCGCAGATCTTCACGGACGCGCCCGTCACCGTCTACGCGGACGGGCTGATGAGCTACGGTCCCACCCGCAGCAAGATCGACCCGCTGGTCGGCACCCGGGTGACCCGGCTGCTCCATCTGGACCTGGTGCCGGGCCTGAAACCACTACTGCTCACCGAGTTCGATGTCGAACCGGAGACGGTGGCCACTTCCGCCTTCCTGCAGGTGCTCGCCGAACTCGCCGACTCCGTGGACTCGGCCGCCGAGTTGCCCGCGATCGACCGACCCGCCCTGCTCCTGGGCCAGTACCTGTGCGCGCTCGACATCCTCACCGCCGAGGAGGAGGAGCACCTCCATGTACGGATGCTCAGGGGCGCCGTCGCGCTCGGCCGGACCCGTGTCGTGTTCAAGCCGCACCCCACGGCCCCGGACCGCTGGTCGCGCGCCCTGGAGAAGGAGGCGGCGGAGCTCGGCGTCGACCTGACCGTGCTCGACTCACCGGTCCTCGCCGAGGTGCTGTACCAGCGGATGCGGCCCTCGCTGGTCGTCGGCTGCTTCTCCACGGCGCTGTTCACCGCGTCCGCGCTGTACGACCTGCCCGTCGCCCGCGTCGGCACCGGCATGCTGCTGGAATGCCTGACCCCGTACGAGAACAGCAACCGTGTCCCCGTCACGATCGCCGACGCGCTGCTGCCCGAGCTGACGGACCGGCAGGCGGTCACCGGGCAGCGGCCGGGCATGGACACCGCGGACCTCGCCGCGCTCGTGCGGACCGTCGGGTTCGCGATGCAGCCGAAGATCCATCCGGGCCTGCGTCCGGACGCCGTCCGCTATCTGACCGACCACCTCGACCAACGCACCTGGCGCTATTTCAAGCGGCGGCGGCTCACCGGGCTGGCCCTGCCGGGTGCCGTCCCGGCGCGGCTCGCCTTCCTGGCACGCAGTGCGACGGTCCGTCGCGTCGTGCGCCGCGTGCGTTTTCTGCGCCGGGGGAGTACGCCGCCGAAAATGACCCCCAGATGAATTCATGGCGTCGGCTGGAAAAAGCGTGCGGCCATTAGTCATACCCCCCTTGTGAATCGGACTAACGTGCTAGGGAGTTAACAGGAAGACACGTCGAGGGGTAGACCGTGAGCAACATTCCCGAGGACGTGCGCGGGACTTCCACAGACACCGTGGTCCGCGCCGTCGTCCCTTCGGCCGAAGCGCCTCCACGGCCGACGGGACGCAAACCCCGGGAGACCCGGCTACGCGCCCTGGACGGGCTGCGGCTGATCGCCGCGCTGATGGTGGCGGCCTACCACTACGGCGGCCGCGACGGCGATGTCACCAAGGCCTGGGGAAGCTCCCCCAAACAGCAGTTTCCCACGCTCCACAGCTTCTTCGCCTACGGCTGCATGGGCGTTCAGATCTTCTTCGTGATCAGCGGATTCGTCATCTGCATGAGCGGCTGGGGCCGCCCGCTGCGCTCGTTCTTCGCCTCCCGTGCCTCCCGACTGCTGCCCGCCTACTGGGCGGCGGTCGTCATCGTGACGGCCCTGTTCGCGCTGCCGATGGTCGCCTACCATCCGGTCTCGCCGAGCGATGCCCTGCTGAACCTGACCATGATGCAGCAACCCCTCGGCGCGCACCGGGTGCTGGGGGTCTGCTGGACGCTCTGGGCGGAGGTCCGCTTCTACGCGCTGTTCGCCCTGTGCATCGTGCTGCCGGGCGCGAACCGGCAGCGAGTGATCATGTTCTGCGCGGGCTGGACCCTGGCGGTGGTGATCGCGCAGGCGTCGAACGAGCCGTTCCTCAACACCGTCCTGATGCCGGAGTACGCCACGTACTTCATCGGCGGCGTCGGCCTCTACCTGGTCCATCGCGACCGGCGGGACGCGTACGCCTGGGGCATCGTCGGCGTCAGCTGGCTCATCGGCCAGCACTACGCGGTGCAGACCCTGTGGCACGCCCCGAACCCGGACGCCTTCTCGTACCGAAGCGCCTACGGCATCATCCTGATCGTCACTCTGGGGTATCTGGCGGTCGCCGCCATCGCGCTCGGCTGGCTGGACTGGGCGAACTGGCGGTGGCTGACGGTCGCGGGCGCCCTGACCTACCCTTTCTACCTGGTCCACGAACATGCGGGCTGGGTCGTCATCAAGGCCTACCACCAGTCCCTGGGCATCCCGTCGTACGCGACCTTCCTCCTCACGGCCGCCACCATGCTCGTCCTGGCGTGGCTGCTGAACCACCTCGTCGAGAACCGGCTGACTCCTCGGCTGCGCTCGGTGCTGGCGGCTCCGCGCCGCTGACACCGCGTCCGACCGCCGCCCGGAGCCGGCGACCTCGTGTGCCGAGTCGACGCCAAGGCGTTCGCCGTGGTGCACGAGGTCTCCTCGGCCGGGAAGACGGAGGGCGGCCCCGGGAGGGACCGCCCTTGAGAGTCGCCGGTACCCAGGCCTACGCGCTGGCCAGTGTCAACTTCACCGCGAAGCCGAGGAAGAGGGCGCCGGCGGCGGTCGTGGCCCCCGCGGAGAGGCGCCTGCGCCGGCGGAAGGCGGACGCCAGGCGCGTACCGCTGAAGATCAGCGCGGTCAGGTAGAGGAAGCTCGCGAGCTGGGCGAAGGCGCCGAGGACGACGAAGGACAGGGCCGGGTAGGCATACCCGGGGTCGACGAACTGCACGAAGAAGGCGACGAAGAACAGGATCGCCTTCGGGTTGAACAGGCTGATCACCAGCGCCCGCCGGAACGGCCGCTCCCCGGCCACGGCCTCGGGCTCCGCGCTCTGCTCGGCCGGCTCGCGCCGGGCCCGCCACATCGCGTGCGCGGCCCGCAGCATCCCGACCGCGAGCCAGGTCAGATAGCCCGCGCCCGCGTACTTCACGATCCCGAACAGCACGGCGTTCGCCTGCAGCAGCGACGCCACACCGGCCGCCGACAGTGTCATCAGCGCGGTGTCCCCGCACCACACTCCCGCGGCGGCGGTATAGCCCGTACGGACACCCTTGCGGGCGGCGACGGACAGCACGTACAGCGAGTTCGGTCCCGGCAACAGGACGACCAGGACGAGACCCGCGAGATAGGTGGGGAGATCGATGACACCAAGCATGAGAGCGAGTGTCGCACGCGGCTGCGACAGCGGGCAGAGGCGTCCCGCCGGTCAGTCACCGTCGAGAAGCGTGTCCACGGAGAGGTCGAGGGCGACACCGACGGACTCGGGAACCGGGACGCTCTGGCCCCGCTTGTAGCGCTCGGGGGCCGCGTACTTGCCGTCGACCGGATCCCGGTGGAGCAGGACCTCGTCGTGCTTGCGGTCGGCCACGATGTAGACGGGGACACCGGCCTCGGCGTAGCACTCGACCTTGGGGCCGAGGTCGTCGGACCAGTTCGACGAGGTGACCTCGACGACCAGGCGGAAGACGTTCGGGGCGTAGCAGTTCTTCTGGACGAGGGCGTCCCGGAAGTCCTCGTCGACGACGGAGAAGTCGGGGATCGCGAAGTCGTCGCGCAGCGTGGGCAGCCAGAGGCCGACGCCTTGGACATACCTGAGTCCGGCTTCCCGGGCCCCCGCCCTGTCGAACGCCACGACCAACCACGTCAGCGACAGCGCGTGCGAGCCGTCCGGCGGTGGTGTCACAGTGAGCCTCCCCTGGAGAATCTCCACGCGGTGCCCAGGCAGTGCACGGGAGAGCAGGTCGGCGGCTTCGCTCAACGTCAGCTCGTGTTGCAGTACGGCCACGGCATCCTCCTTTTCAGGGGTCCCTCTCCATGAGCGTAACCGGGGGCGCGCGGCTTCCGCCTCCGTTCACCCGTACGAAGGAATCGCCCAGGTCAGAAGGCATCCGTCGGTACGTAGGTGCCCCAGATCTCGCGGAGGGCGTTGCAGACCTCGCCGACCGTCGCTCGGGCGCGCAGGGCGTCCTTCATCGGGTACAGGACGTTGTCGGTGCCCTCGGCGGCCTTCTTCAGGGCGGCGAGGGCGGTGTCGACGGCCGCCTGGTCGCGCTCGGCGCGGAGGCGGGCGAGGCGTTCGGCCTGCTGGGCCTCGATGGCCGGGTCGACCCGGAGCGGCTCGTACGGCTCCTCCGTATCGAGCTGGAAGCGGTTGACGCCGACCACCACGCGCTCGCCGGAGTCGGTCTCCTGGGCGACCCGGTAGGCGGAGCGCTCGATCTCGCCCTTCTGGAAGCCCTGCTCGATGGCTTCGACGGCGCCGCCGAGGTCCTCGACCCTCGTCATGAGGGCGACGGCGGCCGCCTCGACGTCGTCGGTCATCCTCTCGACGACGTACGAGCCCGCGAAGGGGTCGACCGTCGCCGTCACGTCCGTCTCGTAGGCCAGTACCTGCTGGGTGCGCAGGGCCAGTCGCGCGGACTTGTCGGTGGGCAGCGCGATGGCCTCGTCGAAGGAGTTGGTGTGCAGCGACTGGGTGCCGCCGAGGACCGCGCCGAGGCCCTGGACCGCGACCCGGACGAGGTTCACCTCCGGCTGCTGCGCGGTGAGCTGGACGCCCGCCGTCTGGGTGTGGAAGCGCAGCATCAGCGACTTGGGGTTCTTCGCGCCGAACTCGTCCCTCATGACCCGGGCCCAGATGCGCCTGGCGGCACGGAACTTGGCGACCTCCTCCAGGATCGTCGTACGCGCGACGAAGAAGAAGGAGAGGCGGGGTGCGAAGTCGTCGACGTCCATGCCGGCGGCGACGGCCGTACGGACGTACTCGATGCCGTCGGCGAGCGTGAACGCGATCTCCTGCGCGGGAGTCGCTCCCGCCTCGGCCATGTGATAGCCCGAGATCGAGATCGTGTTCCACTTCGGGATCTCGGTCCGGCAGTACTTGAAGATGTCCGCGATGAGCCGCAGGGACGGCTTGGGCGGGAAGATGTACGTCCCGCGGGCGATGTACTCCTTGAGGACGTCGTTCTGGACGGTGCCGGTCAACCGGTCCGCCGGGACGCCCTGCTCCTCGCCGACCAGCTGGTACATCAACAGCAGCAGCGCGGCGGGCGCGTTGATCGTCATCGAGGTGGAGACCTTGTCCAGCGGGATCCCGCCGAACAGGACGCGCATGTCGTCGACCGAGTCGATCGCCACACCGACCTTGCCGACCTCGCCGTGCGCGAGGGGGGCGTCCGAGTCGTGGCCCATCTGGGTGGGCAGGTCGAAGGCGACCGACAGGCCCGTCGTGCCGTTGGCGATCAGCTGCTTGTAGCGGGCGTTGGACTCCACGGCCGTGCCGAAACCGGCGTATTGCCGCATGGTCCACGGACGGCCCGTGTACATCGACGGGTACACACCACGGGTGAAGGGGTACGCGCCCGGCGCGCCCAGCTTCTCGGCCGGGTCCCAGCCGTCCAGGGCCTCGGGGCCGTAGACCGGTTCGATGGGCAGTCCGGACTCGGATTCGCGCGCCATTGCTGTGCCTCCCGTGAAGCGGCCCGCCGACAGGAATCGACCTCGGCCACGGACTGTAGCGGCCCCGGTGCACCAGGCGGAGGGACCCGCGCCGGGACCTTGCTCACCGGCCCTTTCGCGGGCCGGTTCCATGGTTCTCTTCCACCATGCGGCCTTTCGCGACCGGTCACCCCCGGGGAGCATCTCAGGTGACACGACGGCGGGACGGGGGCCTGATGTGCATGACAGGACGGGTGGAACAGGGGTCCGGATGCGTACGACTGGCTTGAAGAGATCACTGGCCGCGCTCGCGGCCCTCGCCGTGGTGAGCGGCTGCACGGCGCACGCCGTGGACGCGCGGGGGAAGAAGCCTCCGGTGCGGATCGACGGTTCGCTCGCCCCGGCCCCCGGCGCGAAGGGGGAGGACGGCAAGCCCGCCGCGCCCTCGAAGGGGGAGGACGACAACTCCGGCTCCGCGGGGGCGGGGAAGGACGACAAGCACGACAAGTCCTCCGCCGCACCCGCCGAAGTCCTCTGGTCCAGCGGCGACCGGGGCGATGACGTCCGCAAGGCGCAGGCCCGGCTGCACCAGGTCGCCTGGCTGATCACCCCGCCGACAGGGACGTACGACGCCCGGACGGTCGACGCCGTGAAGGGGTTCCAGGGCAAGCGGGGACTGCCGCGCACAGGTGAACTGGACACCGTCACCTGGCAGCGCCTGCGGAGAATGACGCACGAACCGGCGGACTGGGAGCTGTACCCCTACGGCGGGCAGCCTGCCGCGAAGCCCGACCCGCGCTGCATGACGGGCCGGGTTCTGTGCGTCAGCAAGACGAGCCGCACGCTGCGTTGGATGATCGACGGCAGGACGGTCTCGGAGATGGACGTGCGGTTCGGCTCGCAGTACACACCGACCCGCGAAGGTGTGTTCAGCATCTACTTCAAGTCACGCCACCATGTGTCGACGATCTACCACACGTCGATGCCGTACGCGATGTTCTTCAGCGGTGGCCAAGCGGTGCACTATTCCTCGGACTTCGCGGCCCGCGGCTATTACGGCGCCTCGCACGGTTGCGTCAACGTGCGGGACGAGGGGAAGGTCGCGGCGCTGTTCGCGCAGGTCCGCAGCGGCGACAAGGTCGTCGTCTACTGGTGACGCGCCCCTGCGCCGGGTCGGGGCGAGGGGGAGAGTGGGGCGCGGGCGGGACCGGGGGAACGTGTCCCACCCGCGCCGGTTGCACAGAGCCATGGGTACGGGGGGAACCCGGGCTCCGTGCGACGGCCGATGACCAGTCGGCTCACCACGTACTGCGCCACGGCGGCCGAAAACGTCACACCCGGCCCGGAAAAAGTTCAACAACATACGAAAGCGCAGGTCAGCGGGTTGGGGCGGACCTCGCCGAACGAGGAGTCACGGCTCTGGGCCACCCGACGGGGCACGACCGTACCGAGCCGGGCGGCGCGCTCCGCGCGAGGACGACCGCGACAACAGTGCGCCGGCCGGAGAGCTGACGGCACGACATCACCGGCAGAAAAGCCAATGGCACCATCAGCGCCTGGAAGAACGGCGGTTCACGAAAGGACGCTGCCGGACGGGCTCGTCGTCGGGCTCGTCGTCGCCCTCGGCAGCGGGGACCTCGTCGGCACGGCCGGCCGGAGCGGAACCCGCCCCGGGTGCAGGGCGGACCGGACGATACCGCCGTCGCCCCGGGGGTCGTTGCCGCGCGGCGCTATGTGATGGCCGTCGCCGTCACCGCCGCCCTGGTCGCCGCCCTGGTCCCCCTCACCGCCCTGGCCGGAGCCCTGCCCCGACCCTTGTCCCGACCCCTGCTCGCCGCCGTCACCCGCTCCGCCGCCCGTGCCGCCGCCGGCTCCGCCGCCCGGTCGGCGACCGAGGACGCCCGAACAGTAGAGCTTCACCCGGCCGCCGCCACCGGCCACATGCTCCAGGACGCGCCTGCGGTCCGCGTCGAGATCCTTGCCGTCGAGGACATCGCGGCAGTACGAACGCGTACGGACCCACCACTCGCGGGGGTGGTCGGCGCTCTTGGTGAAGTCCGGACGCGGCGGACCGCTCGGGTAGTCCGTGCCGGAATCGGCGGGCGAGGACGTCTCGCCGGAGGGCTCATCCGACGGACCGTCAGGAACCGGCACCATGGAGCCGGTTCCGCCGGAGAGTCCGGGCGAGGGGGAGGCGGAGACGAGTGGCCGGTCCGGAGTCCGTACCGCCGTGGCCGAGGCGGCCGGGCCCGGGTGTTCACGGGTGAACGGAGTCGGCAGCACTCCGGTTCCGGCCGCGACGGCGACCCCGCCGACCATCCCGACGGCCAGCACCGCGGCGAGCCCGAAGCGCGTGGGCCGTCCCCAACGCGTCCGGCGTCCGTGCGCGCCGGGTCGCCCGATCCGCACCAGACCGGCGTCCGCCACATGCGCGCCGGGTCGCGCGTGACCACGGTGGCCGAGGGGCGCCGCGGCGCCGTCCCCGCCCGCGCGCGCCTTGCGGAACGCGGCCAACGCGGCGGCCTCGCCCGGGAGTTCGTCACTGCTCAGCTTGGGTTCGGCGGCCAGTGCGCCGAGGGCCTCGGCAAGGCGGTCCACCTGCTCGCGGGTCCCGGCGTCGACGGCTTCCAGCGGCTCTCCGCGCAGCAGACGCTCCGCGGCGTCGCGGTCCAGCCACCTGTACTGCTCGTCGGCCATCACATGTCCTTCTGCGCCCGCGAACGCGTATGCGTCACACCGGCGGACGTCACCGCGCGGGTGCGCGAACCTCGTTGCGGGGGAACGGCGTCGAGCGCGCCGACGGATTCCGGATCGGTGCCGAGCAGCTCCGCGAGCCGTTTCAGGCCGCGGTGTGCCGCCGTGCGGACGGCTCCGGGGCGCTTGCCCAGGGTCTCGGCGGCCGTCTTGGCGTCGAGGCCGACGACGACACGCAGGACGACCGCCTCAGCCTGGTCCTGCGGGAGCTGGGCGATGAGCGAGAGGGTGCTGTCGGTGGCCAGCGCCTCGATCGCCTCGACCGCGGTGTCGGACTCGGCGGCCTTGCCGGTCAGTTCGGTCTCGTCGCCGCCTATCGAGGGACGGCGGCCACGCATCCGTATGTGGTCCAGGGCGCGGTTGCGGGCGATCCTCGCCGCCCAGCCTCGGAAGCGGTCCGCGTCCCCGCTGAACCGCTCCAGGTCACGGGCGATCTGGAGCCAGGCCTCGGACGTGACGTCCTCCGCGTCCGGCTCGCCCACCAGCGTCCGTACGTATCCGAGCAGGCGTGGATGCACCGCTCGGTACACAGTCCGGAACGCGGTCTCGTCCCCGCCCTGTGCAGCAAGTACCGCGGCGGTCAGCTCCGCGTCGTCCCCCAGCACCCCCGCGCCCCTCTTTGCGCCTCAACCGGCGCCGCTCTCGCGGACCGGATTCTCGCCGTCGTGGTTCCTCGATGGACGGTTGTGGTCCCAGATCCGTGTGGTCGTGGTCTCAGATCCCACACGGTTCCGGTCTCAGGCCCCACGTGGTCGCGGTCCCGGATTCCACTCAGTCGTGGTCTCCGGTTCCTCGTGGTTGCGGTCGTCCGTTCTCCGCACCGGCGCGAAAGGCACGTTACGGCCTGAAACAGCTCCCCGTCCATGTTCGTACAACGCGCAACTACATGGTGACGGTGCGAGGTGTGACACAAAACGCAGTCCCGGCGCTGTAGGGAGTACGGGTCGCCGCGCGGCCCGTGCCGCGCGACGGTCGGGGCCTCTCCTGTGGGGGGTGGCGGCCCCGGCCGTTGCCATCGGCGGGAAGGTGCGCCGGAGCCGCCGGAGCCCGGTTCGAATCCGCGGCCTGCCGCCCGGCCCGTCCACCGCCGCACGCCCTACCGCTCGTTCTTGGACTTCGTCGCCTCGGGCGTGACGGCCGGGGCTCCCGGAACCGGCGTCCCGGCCGCGGACCCGGGCTTCCCCGTCCCCCTGGTCCCCTTCGCGGCCTTGGCCCCGTCGTGCGCCGCCAGTTGCCCGGCGCAGTACGCCTCGACCTCGCGCTCGCCACCCGCGGCCGCGACGAGCCGCCGCCAGGCCCTCGCGTCCATGGCGTCGCCCCGGCCCCCCGCCGACGCGTACGCACGGCAGTGGGCCTCGTTGTCACGGGCCCGTGCCGGACGCCCCGCGGGGTCGGTCGCCACGGAGCCGCCCGGGGTGGAGACACCGGGAGCCCCCGGGCCGACGGGCGGCGCGGCCTCGACGGAGAACCGGTCCGGAACGCTGCCGGAGGGACGGGCCCCGGCTCCGGCCCGGTGGCCGCCGTCGTCGTGCGAGGACGGCCCGACGGCCGCGAAGGCGACGCCGCCCAGCGTCAGACCGGCCAGCAGCACGGCGAACGCGACCCTCGTGGAACGGCTCGGCCACCTCTGCTCGCCGGGGCGCCAGTCGTCCCGCCGCCGGGTGCGCGCGGTGTGCGCGCCGTCGTCCCGCGCGGCCCGGAAGGCGGCCACGGCCCGCTTCTCCGCCTCGGTGTCGTCCGCCCGGGCGCGCATCGCCGCGCCGAGAAGCGCCTCCACGCCGGCCGGTCCGCTCCCCGCGTCCGCCGGATGCGCGACGCGAGGGCCGGCAGTCCCGCCGCCGCCGTGCCGTTCGCCCTTGTCCGGTTCCACGTCCGGTTCCACGTCCGGTTCCCTCTCCGTCCGCCACTCCGCCCGACGACTCCTCGCCGTACCGGGACTCCACTCCACGCTCCGCGCCGTACAACGACCTCGCGCCGTACAACGACCGTGTGCCGTAGGACGACCCCGCTCCGTACGGCGGCTGCTCGCCCCGCGGCGGCTTGCGGCCGAGGGGTGACATCCCGCCTTACGACGATGCCGCCGCGGATGACGACGGCGTACCGGCCGTACCGGACGAACCGCTCACCCCGACTCCCCCAGCGTCCGGGCCTCGTCATCCGTCACACCCGTGACGCCGAGTTGGCGCGCGAGCCGCTTCAGGCCGCGGTGGGCGGAGGTTCGCACCGCGCCGGGGCGTTTGCCGAGCACGCGCGCAGCGGCCGGTCCGTCGAGGCCTACGACCACGCGCAGGAGCACCGCCTCGGCCTGGTCACGCGGCAGTCCCGCGACCAGTTCCAGGGCGTACTCCGTGGACAGGGTCTCCAGCGCCTCGTCGTGCGTGCTGTGCCTGCCGGGCAGGTCCAGCGCGTCCTGTTCGATGGTGGTTCCCCGGGGCCTCACCCTCAGCCGCCGCAGATGGTCCAGCGCCCGGTGCCGGGCGATGGTCGCGGTCCAGCCGCGGAAGCCCGCGCCGTCCCCCCGGAACCGTCCCAGGTCCCGGGCGATCTCCAGCCAGGCGTCGGACGCCACGTCCTCGGCCTCGTCGCCGACGATGCCGCGGAGATAGCCGAGCAGTCCTGGCTGCACGATCCGGTACGCGACCGCGAAGGCGACCTCGTCCCCCTCCTGCGCCCGCGCCACGGCCACGCCCAGTTCCGCGTCGTACGGCTGCGCGCGGCGGGGTTCCCCTCCCTGGCCCAACACTGTCCTCGTTCGCACCGAGTTCGCCCGAATGTGCTCCGTCGACGCGGCCGGCCGCGTCGACTCCCCCATGGTCATCAGCGTCGGGCCCCGGGGAAATGTCACAGTGCGTCAGACGTCCGGCCCGGCCCGGCCGGACCACCGGCCGCGGAAGACGTCCGCCGGGCGCGCGCCCTCGCGGCAGCCGACGGGACGACGCGGTACGGAACCCCAACTTCCGCACCCACGGCCCTGGTTCACCTGTCCTGACGGGTGGCCTCGCGGCACAGCAGGCGCAGGGAACCGTCGCCCGCGTAGCAGCGACGGGCCTCCTCGATCGGGTCCCAGAGTCGTCCGTCGGGCGATCGCAGCCAGTGTTCGCCGCCGGTCTCCCACCACTCGGCGCCGACCTGACGGGCGACGACCTCACCGGCGTACGCCCCGAACCCGCGGAGCACGCTCTCGACGGCGGCGTACGGGGCGCCGTCCCGGCGTATCTCGTCGATCACGCGGTCGACACGCAACAGGCTCTGCGCCGAGTAGTCGAGGCGCAGCCGGGCGCCCTCGCGCATGGTCGCGACCGTGTCGGCCGCCCAGCGAACGGGCTTCGTCGCAGCTGAGGGCCGGGTTGCTTGAGTTGCGTTCACACTCGATAGAGCGCGACGACAGCCGGATTCGTCACGCGTCCGGGCGAGGGTTCGCGACACCGGCCCAGGACCGTCACCTCCACCCCAGGACCGTCACAGGAACCCCTCAGGATCAAGGTTTGGGGTGCGCCGCAGCCGTACCGCCTCCGGCGCACCCGCGTCCCGGGGCTACACCCGCCCGCGCGCCCTGCGTGACACCACCGCCCGCAGCACGCGCCGCCCCTCCGTCGACGCGTCCAGCGCGAGCCGGAGTCCACCCTTGCCGTGCTCGGCGAGCAGTTCCAGGATGGCGACCTGACGGCGCAGTTCGGCGGCGACGAGGGGGGACATGCCCTCCGTGCGACCCTCACGGCGCGCCGTCACGCACGCCTCCGCGTCGTCGGCGTGGTCGAGGAACCGGTGCACCTGCAGCGCCGCCACCGAGCAGGCGTCCGACCAGGCACGCAGCTCCTCCTCGTCAGGCTTCGCGGGGACGGCGTCGAGCATGCCGCGAGCGAGCACGGCGGCGTGGTCCTCGTCGGTCACGGCGGGCTCGGGGTCCTCCGCGTCCAGCTTGGCACGCGCCTCGTCGAGGCGCGTCCCCCACTCGGCCCACGGGTCCGTCTCCGCCAGGCTCGCCCACAGGGGTCGCAGGACATCGTCGTCACCGCCCAGCAGCGGCACACACCGATCCAAACAAGCCAGACCGCTCGCCGCCAGACCTCGCTCGTCGGCCTGAGCGATCAGTTCCACCAGACTCATCACGACTCCCTCGAAATGCCTCGACAGGGCGCCCTTGCCTTACGGAGCCCGCACTTCCCCTTACTGCGTGCAACGGACCAGGAGTGTCACAGTGCGACCCCACCTTGCCTGCCGAAGAGCCGGATGAACAGGTTTTCAGCCAATTGCTCTGACTCGCACCCGACACGCCGAGGAGCGGCCGGCCGGCCGCTCAGGCGCGCGAGAGCACCCCCGCCAAAAGGGGCGACTGTTGAATTTCAGACGCCGGACGCGACCGGGCCCTCGTGCGCCTTGCGGTCCTGCATCCGCGTCAGCTTCAGCACGACGAGGATCGCGAACACGGCGGCCACGATGTCGAGGGTGTCCGCGATCATGGCCTCGCCGGCCGTGGCCTGGAGCTCCCCGGCGGTTTCGGCCTTGCCGTTCGCGCCGAAGGAGGCTCGGCCGAACAACAGCCCCATGATCCAGAAGGTCCACCAGACGTTGACCAGCCCATGCCCGCGCCGGGCACCCGCGGGGCGGCTCGCGTCCCAGATGTCCGCCATGACCCGACGCGGGAACCACAGGTTCACCACCGGGACGAACCAGCCCCAGCCCACCCAGGCGCGGGATTTCTCGTGCCCGAAGGGACTGAAGACCTCGGCGTTGACGCGCACCCGCAGGAACCAGTTCAGGAAGACGACGGCGGCCACCACGAGCGTGGCCCCCTGCGCGTACCCGACGGCGGCGTTGAGCGATTCCGCGTGCTCGGCCCGTCGCCAGGCGGTGTCACCGGACCCGCCGTCCACGAGGACTCCCAGCGCGTTCTCCAGCGTGTAGTCCGCCCAGACCGCGAAGAGGTCCACGGCGATCACCAGGCCGAGCAGCGCGGCGGCGACCTTTCCGAGGACGACGGGCGAGCGCAGCGAGGCGGGGCCGTGCGGCGACGGGAGCGGCGGCAGCGGCGGCAAAGGGGCCCGTGAGGCGGTCCCCTGCGCAGCGGGCTGCGGCGGCACGGGCCCTTCCGCCACGGGCTGCGCCGGGGCAGGCGCCTCCGACATGGGCTGCTGCGGCGATGGTGGCACGGTCATGGGAACCCCCCGGGTGTGCGTCACCGCGCGGTGACGGCACAGGAAGCCGGGCGCCCCCTCCCCGGAGGTCGCGCCCGGCATACGAACAAGTAGCCGAAGATATGGTTCAACGCGTCGCCACGTCCAGCGCGTTCCGGCGACACCCCGTACCGGCCCGGTACCGCCTCAGCCCAACTGGTTCGCCAGTGCCTTGAACTGCGTCCAGGACAGGGCCGGCGTGCGCGGGTCCCAGAGTTTCTGGGTCAGGGCGCGCAGCGGCATGCGGATGCCCGCCGCGACCTGGTCCTGGGTCTGCGAGCCCGCGAGGTCGCACCAGACGGCGAAGGACCCGCCGAGGATCTGGGGGTCGTACTTCGCGGGGACCGGCGCCGTACCGCGCAGGACGAGGGGCGTCCACTGCTGGTAGATGCGCTGCCCGGTCGGGTAGACGAAGGTCTGGGGCTCGCCGAGGACGTAGTAGAGGAACTCGTCGTTGTAGTTGACGACCTTGCGGCCCGCGCTCAGATACGCGAGCGGCTGCCGGGCCCCGATCTCCTTGCCGGTCCAGTACGCCACCTGGAGAGCGCCGTCCGCCTGGACGGTTCCCCCGCTGAAGATGCCGTCGTTCCAGGCCCGCGCCGTCCGGCCGTGCCCGTGGATCAGCTTGGCGCGGTCGTTCAGCCAGCCGGTCGTCAGGTCGGCGACGCTCGCGCCCGCTCCGTACTTGTTCCTGGCCGCGGTGGCCAGCTGCGGGAAGGAGGCCGCCGGGTTCGCCACCGTCAGGGCCTGGTACTCGTCGCCGCCGAGGTGCCAGTAGGCGCCGGGGAAGAGGCCCGCGTACTCGTTGAGCAGGTCGTCGACCATGGTGGCCGCCGCGGGCTTGGAGATGTCGACGGCGCCGCGGACGGGGACCCCCGACACATTGCGCAGCTGGAGGTCGGGGTGCGCCGCGATGACCGCGCCGAGGTGGCCCGGCGAGTCGATCTCGGGCACGACGGTGATGTGCCGGCTCGCCGCGAGGGCGAGGATCCGGCGCACCTCCGCCTTCGTCAGGTGCTGGTTCGACACGATCTCGGGGTGCGTGTCGGACTGGATGCGGAAGCCCTGGTCGTCGGAGAAGTGCAGGCCGAGCTGGTTGTACTTCAGGTCCCCGAGCTCCCGCACCCGGTCCTCGATCCAGGCCGCCGTGAAGTGCTTGCGCGCGATGTCGAGCATGAACCCGCGGAACGGCTTCGCGGGCCGGTCTCGCACGACGCCCTCCGGCGCCGTACCGCCGCCGTGCACCTCCTGCTTGAGGGTGCGCGTGCCGTAGAACACACCGGCCTCGGCGGGCCCGGTGATCTTGACCCGGCTGTTCTTGACGGTGAGGGAGTACGACTCCGGGCCCGCGCTCCCCTTGTCCAGGCCCAGCTCGACATCGCCGGCCTTGGCACCCGTCCGTCCCGCGTACGTCAGCTTGAGCTCGCCGGCGAGCAGCCTGCCCTCGTCGGCGAGGCCGTTGTCGTCGACGACGACCCGGGCGCCGGCGGCCGGGCGCCAGCCGGGGCCGTGGGCCGCGGTGTGCTCCCGTACGGCCGGGATGGTGCGAGGGGCCTTGGAGAGCGGGTAGCTCCGGGTCGGCGAGGGACTGGCGGCGGGCGACAGGCCGGCGGACACGGCCTGGGACCGGTCTGCGGACGGCACCCGCGCCCCGGCCGGCTGCCCACCGCCGCCTGGCCAGACCGCCACGGTCACCGCGACGACGCCGGCGACCGCCAGACCGCCCGCGACGAGCCCGGCCTGCCCGTTCCGCCCTGTCCGCCGCCGCGGTGCCCGCCGCCTGCCACCACTCACTCCGCCACCCTCATCTCACCGCGCTCGTTCCGCCCTGCTCACTTCACCTTGATCACTACGCCGCGCTCACATCACTCTGCTCACTTCACCCGATTCATTTCGCCACCACATCTCGCCACCACATCTCGCCATCACATCTCACCCCGCCGGTTCCGTCACGTTCGTGTCGCCGCCCGGGGCGCTCCCCGATGCGCCCGCCCGTTCCGCCACGCCCGAGCCGCCGCCGGACCCGCTCCCCCATTCAGGTGTACTCCTCCATCGAGGCGTCCACCTCTCCACTCCGCTCCCCGGCGCCGCTTCTCCGCTCCACCGAGAACTCTGCCGCGACCGTCAGCACAACCGTCCACCACACGCTCCGAAACTCTCCCGTGCGGGTGAAATCCAGGCATCCGTCGGACAGGTCCCGACACACCTCGATAGCGTGAGCGGCACATCTTTCACTTCCCCCCCTGCCGAAACACACGTATCGCACGCACGTCACGCTCACGGGGCGTCGCGTGTCACACCCCCACCGCCGAGGACCCACGCTGACGTCTCACCGTCTCCCACGCCTCCCCGGCCAGGTCGCCCTCCCCGAGCAGAAGAGCGCGGGGCCGTCCCCGGCCCGCCTCGACGGGTTCAACTCCGCACCCGCCGATGAGGTCACCCGCGCCCTGCTCGCCTGCTGCCGCAGCCTGCGCTGGGTCCACCGTCTGACCGACCACCGCCCCTACCCGGACCTCGGCGCCCTGCTGGCCGCGGCCGACGAGGCGGCGTACGACCTGACCCCCGCCGACCTGGCCGAAGCCCTGGCCGGCGAGTCGCTCACGCCGCTCCCGGACAGCGCGTACTCCGCCGCCCACACCGCGCTGAGCGCCGCGCACGCCGCATACGAGAGCAGATTCGGACACGTGTTCGTCATCTGTCTGGACGGATTCGCCCCCGGGGAGGCGCTCGACCGGGTGCTCGTCGGAATCCGGTCCCGCCTGACGAACGATCCCGAGGAGGAACGGGTCATCACCGCCGACGAGCTGCGCGGACTGGCCCGCGGCCGGCTGACCCGACTCGTCCGTCAGTACGCCCAGGAACCGCGACCCGCCGAGATCCGGCGTCCGCAATAGCCCGAACGTGCCTGATTGATTGCCAGTTTGATCACATTGATAGGGCCGCTGTAAGCGTTCCGACAACACGTCGCTACGATGGCCGGGGCCGGTGGACCGTACCCGGCCGGGCCCGACCGACAGAGAAGCCGGCGCGGCCCCAATCCCCGCTCCCGGAGGGTTCTTCCGTGCCGGCTGGAACGCTGTACCGCGGCCGGGAAGGAATGTGGTCCTGGGTGGCTCATCGAGTCACCGGCGTCCTCATCTTCTTCTTCCTGTTCGTACACGTACTGGACACCGCTCTCGTCCGTGTCTCCCCCGAGGACTACGACAAGGTCGTGTCCACGTACAAGACGCCGGTCGTCGCGCTGCTGGAGTACGGCCTCGTGGCCGCCATTCTCTTCCACGCGCTCAACGGCCTGCGTGTCATCGCCGTCGACTTCTGGTCCAAGGGCCCGCGCTACCAGAAGCAGATGCTCTGGTCCGTCGTCGGTATCTGGGTCGTGCTGATGTTCGGGGCTCTTTACCCCGTCCTCGGTCACGCATTCCGCGAAGTATTCGGGAGCTGACGCAGATGTCCACTACTGACACCGCCGCTTCCGGTATCGGCCCCGTAGAGGGCGCCGGAGGTTTCTCGGCCTACAGCGTCGACAACCCGGCCCCGTTCATCGAGGCCCCGCGCAAGCGCACCAAGAAGACCCCGAAGTCCACCCGTGGCAACTTCGAGATGTACGGCTGGCTCTTCATGCGCCTGTCCGGCATCGTCCTGGTCGTCCTGGTCCTCGGCCACCTGCTGATCCAGCTCGTCCTCGACGGCGGAGTCTCCAAGATCGGCTTCGCCTTCGTGGCCGGCCGCTGGGCGAGCCCGTGGTGGCAGGCCTGGGACCTCGCGATGCTGTGGCTGGCCATGCTGCACGGCTCCAACGGCCTGCGTACCGTCATCAACGACTACGCGGAGCGCGCGAACACGCGCCTGTGGCTGAAGGGCCTGCTGTACACCGCCACGGTGTTCACGATCCTGCTGGGCACGCTGGTGATCTTCACCTTCGACCCGAACATCCGCTAGGCACGGGGCTGAGGCAACCACTCATGAAGATCCACAAGTACGACACCGTCATCGTCGGCGCCGGCGGCGCCGGCATGCGCGCCGCCATCGAGGCGACGAAGCGCAGCCGCACCGCCGTGCTGACGAAGCTCTACCCGACCCGCTCCCACACGGGCGCCGCGCAGGGCGGTATGGCCGCCGCGCTCGCCAACGTGGAAGAGGACAACTGGGAGTGGCACACCTTCGACACGATCAAGGGCGGTGACTACCTGGTCGACCAGGACGCCGCCGAGATCCTGGCGAAGGAGGCCATCGACTCCGTCCTCGACCTGGAGAAGATGGGCCTGCCGTTCAACCGGACGCCCGACGGGACGATCGACCAGCGCCGCTTCGGCGGTCACTCCCGCAACCACGGCGAGGCCCCGGTCCGCCGGTCCTGCTACGCCGCGGACCGCACCGGTCACATGATCCTCCAGACGCTGTACCAGAACTGCGTCAAGGAGGGCGTGGAGTTCTTCAACGAGTTCTACGTCCTCGACCAGCTGATCGTCGAGATCGACGGGGTCAAGCACTCGGCGGGCGTCGTCGCCTACGAGCTCGCGACCGGCGAGATCCACGTCTTCCAGGCGAAGTCCGTGATCTACGCGTCCGGCGGCACCGGCAAGTTCTTCAAGGTGACCTCCAACGCGCACACCCTCACGGGTGACGGCCAGGCGGCCGTCTACCGCCGCGGGCTGCCGCTGGAGGACATGGAGTTCTTCCAGTTCCACCCGACCGGCATCTGGCGCATGGGCATCCTGCTGACGGAGGGCGCCCGCGGTGAGGGCGGCATCCTCCGCAACAAGGACGGCGAGCGCTTCATGGAGAAGTACGCGCCGGTCATGAAGGACCTCGCGTCCCGTGACGTCGTGTCCCGCTCCATCTACACGGAGATCCGCGAGGGCCGCGGCTGCGGTCCCGAGGGCGACCACGTCTACCTCGACCTCACGCACCTCCCGCCGGAGCAGCTGGACGCCAAGCTGCCCGACATCACGGAGTTCGCGCGCACCTACCTCGGTATCGAGCCCTACACGGACCCGATCCCGATCCAGCCCACCGCGCACTACGCCATGGGCGGCATCCCGACGAACGTCCAGGGTGAGGTCCTCTCGGACAACACCACGGTCGTCCCGGGCCTGTACGCCGCCGGTGAGGTCGCCTGTGTGTCGGTGCACGGCGCCAACCGTCTCGGCACGAACTCGCTGCTGGACATCAACGTCTTCGGCAAGCGGGCCGGCATCGCGGCCGCGGAGTACTCGGCGAAGGCCGGTTACGTCGAGCTTCCCGAGGACCCGGCCTCCCAGGTCGTGGCCCAGGTCGAGCGCCTGCGCAACTCCACGGGCACCGAGCGGGTCGCCGCGATCCGCCTGGAGCTGCAGGAGTGCATGGACGCCAACGTGATGGTGTTCCGCACCGAGCAGACGATCAAGACGGCGGTCGAGAAGATCGCGGAGCTGCGCGAGCGCTACCTGAACGTCTCGGTCCAGGACAAGGGCAAGCGGTTCAACACCGACCTGCTGGAGGCCATCGAGCTGGGCAACCTGCTCGACCTGGCCGAGGTCATGGCCGTCTCCGCGCTCGCCCGCAAGGAGTCCCGCGGCGGTCACTACCGCGAGGACTACCCGAACCGCGACGACGTCAACTTCATGCGCCACACCATGGCGTACCGCGAGGTCGGCGAGGACGGCACCGAGTCCATCCGTCTCGACTACAAGCCGGTCGTCCAGACCCGCTACCAGCCGATGGAGCGTAAGTACTGATGGCTACTCCCACCCTGGACAAGGCGGACGCGGCCGGCGCACCCGAGCCCGGTTTCGCCGACTCCCCGTACATCACCGCCACGTTCCGCGTCCGCCGGTTCAACCCGGAGGTCTCGGCCGAGTCGGTCTGGGAAGACTTCCAGCTGGAGATCGACCCCAAGGAGCGTGTCCTCGACGCGCTGCACAAGATCAAGTGGGACCAGGACGGCACGCTCACGTTCCGCCGCTCCTGCGCGCACGGCATCTGCGGCTCGGACGCCATGCGGATCAACGGCAAGAACCGCCTGGCCTGCAAGACGCTGATCAAGGACCTCAACCCCGAGAAGCCGATCACGGTCGAGGCCATCAAGGGCCTGACGGTGCTGAAGGACCTCGTGGTCGACATGGACCCGTTCTTCCAGGCGTACCGCGACGTGATGCCCTTCCTCATCACGAAGGACACCAACGAGCCGACGCGCGAGCGTCTGCAGTCCGCCGAGGACCGCGAGCGGTTCGACGACACGACCAAGTGCATCCTGTGCGCGGCGTGCACGTCGTCCTGCCCGGTGTTCTGGAACGACGGCCAGTACTTCGGTCCGGCCGCCATCGTGAACGCCCACCGCTTCATCTTCGACTCGCGTGACGAGGCCGGGGAGCAGCGTCTGGAGATCCTCAACGACAAGGACGGTGTGTGGCGCTGCCGCACGACGTTCAACTGCACGGACGCCTGCCCGCGCGGTATCGAGGTCACCAAGGCGATCCAGGAAGTCAAGCGCGCTCTGATCACGCGCCGCTTCTGAGGTCTTCCTCTGCAGCTTGTACGTCGTGTGGGCCCCGCTCCCTCCGGGAGCGGGGCCCACACGCGTGCGGAGCCACGAACGGGTGAAACGGACCGATCACGACTCAGGGGCGCCCACCGGCCTACGATGATGCTCTCGACACCAGCCCACAGGAGGCACGTGATGTCCGCAGCATCCGTCGAGCGGCCCCACGACGACCGTCCGCTGATCGCGGAGGCGAACCGTCTCATGGACCGCAACCCGGGCTACCGCGTCGAGATCATCGAAGGCCAGATCCTCGTGTCCCCGCCGCCTGACGGCCCTCACGCCGAGGCCCTGACCAGTCTCACCGTCCCCTTCTTGACGGCTGGGCTGCACGCTTCCGGAACACGAGTGCTCCAGGGGGTCGGGCTGTGGCTCCCCAGTGGCACGGAGGACTATGCGATTCCGGACCTGTCGGTGGTGGATGCCGACTACCGGGACAGCTGCGTCGAGAACAACTGCTACGACCCCATGTGCTTCCGCCTCGTCCTGGAAGTCACGTCCAGCAACTACCAGTCCGATCTGCGCACCAAGGTCTCCGCGTACGCCGCCTCCGACGTGCCCGTGTACGTCATCGTCGACCGCAAGCACCAGCGCCTCCACGTGCTCACCGACCCGGCCGAGGGCGGATACGGCAACCACCGCATCCACGCCCCCGGCGAAATCGTCACTCTCCCCGACTCCCTCGGCGCCAAGGTGAGCCTCGACGTGGCCGAGATCCTCGCAGCGGGCGGCCCCGAACCGGCTTCCTGATCACAACTGGCTCAGGATCGTCGGATCCGTGATCCGCAGGTCGTCCGCCAGCAGCATCGCCTTGCTGAGGATCAGCGCCAGCATCCGGTCGCCCTCGAAGGGCAGGTAGCCGGTCCGGGGCTCTCCCACGGCGGACTTCGGGACGATGCACAGGTACTGGTCGTTCGGAGTCATCAGGATGTTCCCCGAGCCCAGATGGATCTTGTACGTGTGCCGCTCGCCCTTCACGTGCAGGAAGCGGCCCTCCAGCGTGCAGCGGTCGGCTATCGCCAGCCGGGGGATCAGCCGGTCGAGGAGGGCGCGGCGGGTCTGCGCGGTCTCGGTCAGATCGCCGAAGCCGTACGACGTCCAGTACTCCTGGAAGCGGCCGCCGGGGCCGCCGTCCTGCCACGTCGGGTCATTGCCGACACTGGCCACGCCGACGAACAGGTCGACGTCCCGCAGGACTTCGGACAGGACGAGGGGCGGGATGTCGGTGAGGGGCAGTGGCTCCACCGGGTCCCGGCCGTCCCACAGCGGCATGCGGTACTCACCGCCGTAGCAGTGCGCCGAGTTCTCGGGCGCGTCGATCGGATAGAAGCGCACCTGGTCGGTGCGCAGCCGCAGATAGCTGCCGGACTCGGTGGTGTCCTCGCCGTACTCGCCGTCGCCGGTGATCCAGTACTCGGCGCGCAGCCCCCACTGCGGCAGCTCCCGGGTGGCCGGGGGCGCCTCGTCGTCGACGCAGAGGCGGAGCTTGTTGCGCCATCCCCTGACGGCGGCAAGGGAGTTGAACTGGTGCTGGCGCACGAAGTGCGCGGCGAAGCGGTTGGAGTACGTGGCCGTCGCGCGCTCGGCGTCGGTGAGGAGGTACACCTCACGGTGGGCCTGCTTGAAGGGCTGGGTGATCTCGTGCCGCTCCAGCCAGTCCCGCCAGGCGACGACCTCGGCGGGCTCACGGCCGACCGGGTGCCAGAGGGTGACCTCCGTGCCTTCCTTCACCGGGTCGTCGGTGAGAGTGGAAAGCTCGCCGTTCGCGAACCCGACCGGTGTGCCGTCGACCGTCCACAGGAGCCGACGGGCGAGGGTGCCGACGAGCGGGTGGTCGAGGCAGCGCTCGCGCCAGGTGTCGTACGTCCAGGTGCGCCGGGCGAGGAACTGCCGGTCCAGGCGCTCGACCTGTGCCGACAGCATCTTGTCGATGTCCTTGACCGCCGCCTTGAGCTCCTTGAGCTCCTCGGCGTGGTCGCGCCGCACGGCGGCGGGCACGCTCTTGACGGCCTTTCCGGTCGCGTTGTGCCAGCTCAGCGTGGCGCGGGTGCCCTGGACGCCGACGAGTGCGGTGATCTCCCCGAAGTCGTGGCGGGCCTGCCCCACCTCGCTGAACCCGTACGCCGGGACGGCCAGTTCCTCGATCTCCTCCCGGCTCATACCGAGGGCCGCGGCCTTCGCTTCGAGGAAGCCGTCGATGAGCTTGCCCGTGGCCTTGTACGTCACCCGGGTGGCCAGCCGGGCCAGTTCGGCGAGGGCTGCTTCGCCGTCGATTCGGGAGAGCGCGATCACACCGGCGTTGGCGACCTTCGGATTGCGCGGGCCCAGTCCGCTGACCTTCTTCAGGGACGTCTCGACGAGTGCGCCGAGGGCCCGGGCGGTGTCGGGGTGGGGCGGCAGCACGGAGACCAGCCAGGCGAGGCCGCGCAGGGCGTTGGCGTTGTACGCGTCATAGGTGCTGTTGATGTCCGCCTCGTACGACCTGGGCTCCAGCGGGTGGGTGCGTGGGCGGCCGACGAGGGCGAGCCAGGACAGAGCGGCGGCGCGGACCCGGTCGGTGCCGAGGGCTTCGACGAGGGCGTGTGCCTGCCGGTCCCACTTGGCGGAGGGCTTGGAGGCGGTGGCTGTCATCAGATGGACGAGCAGAGCCTGCCAGTCGGGCGCGGAGGCGTCCCTCATGGCCTGCTCGGCCCATTCCTCACCGACGTTGAGCACGGGCTCCGTGAGCTTCTTCATCAGGGCCGCGACGGACTCGCGGCGGTAGGTGTCAACGCCCGTGCGGCGGAAGACCGCGACCACGGCCGGGTCCAGTGTGCGGCCGGCCGCCAGTTCGGCCTCGGCCAGGACGTCCATCCGCGTCGCGTACCAGACGGTGTTCTGCCTGCCGAGTTCCTCCAGTTGCGTCGCCCGCTCGTCGGCGAGCGGGTACTCCGTCAGGCCGTGGGAGATGGCGGCGAGCAGGGTCAGCACGTTGTTGCGGGGTTCCGATCTGCCGCCCACCGTGTGATAGCCCTCCGCCAGTGCGCCGGCCAGCCTTTCCCGCTGGTCGGCGGGCAGCGCGCTCAGCAGGTCGAGGACCTCGTCCCAGCCGCTGCCCCACTGGCCCGGGTTGACCAGTGCGGCCCTGAGGAGGTCGGTGGCGAGCCCGCCGATGTTGCCGTCGGCCGCCTGCGAGCGGATCCACTCCACATGCGTCTTGGTGTCGGCCATCGTCATCCCCCTACCAGCGCGACGAGCTTGAGGAACGTGACCTCGGTGCCCAGGACCAACTCGATCTCCTCGTCGAGGTCGGTCACCTGGCGCTCGCCCACGAGCACCAGAAAGCCGTTCCCCGCGAAGGCCTTGAGCGCCAGCTCGCTCTGCGCCTCCGGGTCTATCCGGCGGGGCGTGCGCAGCGCGTAGCCGTTCAGCACCCGCTCGGTGTCCTCGGGCTGCACGAGCCCCTGGAACACCTCCGGCATGCGCGCGTTGTACTCGGCGACCTCCTGGAAGACCCGCCGCCGGATCAACTCGCGCACCGCGAGCCGCTCCTCGGCGATCTCGATCCCCCAGCCGGCACCCCGGCCCCCACTGGTCGTCTCGTCGACGAACGTCACCATTCCCATGCCGACGAGAGTACGAGCCACCACTGACAATCGGTCACCGAGCCCGGATCAGCCCTCGTGCGCTGTCTCCGCAGTCGGCCCCGAACCGCCCCTCCGTCTGCCGATGGCCGTCAGATCGATCTCGATCCCGAAGGGGACGGTGGCCTTGAGGCGGTCGTGGAAGATTCCGGTGAGGGCGTACGACTTGGTGGCCGGGTCGAGCTCGTAGACGTACACGACGGGCAGGCCCTTGTCCTCGTCCTGTTCGACCCGCCAGAAGTGCGGGACCCCGGCCTCGGCGTACTTGCGGGGTTTGACCTCCCGGTCGCGTTCGCGTGAGTCGGGCGAGACCACTTCGACGGCCAGGAGGATGTCCTCGGGCTTGTACCAGGTCTGGCCCGGCCCCGTGTTCGCGTCCACCGGAAACACCATCACATCCGGCTCCGGCCGGTTCTTGGTGTCGAGCTTGATCGTCATCTCCCGCATGACATCGAGATGGTCCGGAGCCTGCTCCAGGAGAGTGTTCTCCAGCAGACGCATGCACCGTCCGTGAAAAGCCGTCTGCGGACTCATGAAGACGAGACTCCCGTCGATCAACTCCGTGTGCGGTGGGAGGCCCGGAATCCGGTCGAGGTCGTCCGCGGTCCAGCCCTCGGGGGGCGGGATCGGCCAGCGGTACGCCGGCTCGTCGTCGAGCCCGTTCTCGGATGCGGCGCTCATCAGTGCTCCCATGGGCCGGAGTCTCGCCTGTCGATTCAGCGTACCCAGGGGGAACGGGAGGCGCTTCACCTCAACGGGTGATCACATGTTCGGCCTGCGGTCAGCCCCGCCCCGTCTCCCCGTGGCCCACTCCTAATCTGATGGCATGTCAGACGCGGTGTCGTACGAACTTCTCGGACTCGACAACGCACTGCTGCCCGTCGGGAATCTCGGCGAGGCCGTGGGTTTCTACGAGCGTGCCGGGTTTCCGCCGGCCTTCCGGCTCGACGAGGCCGGGATCGCGCTGCCGAAGGTGGGCAAGGAGACACCGGGTGTGCCGCTGCGGCTGGACGAGGAGCTGAGCCACCGGCCGCCGCCGTGGGCGTCGCCGCGGCTGTGGCTGGAGGTGCCGGACGCCCGCGGCGGCCCGCTCGCCGGCCGCCGCGGGCATCACACCCCTCGACGAGCCCTTCTCCGGCACCACCGGCTGGACCGTCGAGATCGCGGACCCCTGGGGCAATGCCATCGGCCTGACGGACTACACCAAGCGCCCCGAACTGGCCTGCGGGGCCCAGCGATAGCCCCGGCTCACCTCGATGCGCCGCCCCTGGACGTGGCGCTGACGCACCGCGGCCCGAGCGCGGCCGATCCATTCGCGAGATCCGACTTGAACATGTTCAAAAGCAGGTCTACATTCATCCCGGACAGTGTTTTTGAACGCGTTCAAGAAGGGGTGGGGACATGGATCTCACAGTCGTCGCGTACGTCATCTATCTGCTGGTCAGCATCGCTCTGACGGTCTGGGTGGCACGCACGCTGAGCCACAACGGACGGATCTTCCTGGCGGACGTCCTGCATGGCAACGAGAAGCTCGCCGACGCCGTCAACCATCTGCTGGTGGTCGGCTTCTACCTCGTCAACCTGGGCTTCGTGGCGCTCTATCTGCACCAGAGCGACGAGATCTCCAACGCCCGCGAGATCTTCGAAGCCCTGTCGACGAAGCTGGGCGTCGTCCTGCTGGTGCTCGGCGTCATGCACCTGGGGAACGTCTACGTGCTGAACAAGATCCGGCGGCGGGGCGTCATGGAGCGGGAGCAGGTGCCGCCGGTACGGCCGACGGACTGGGTCGCCCCCACGGCCGGGGCGTGAGGGCGGTGGCCGGCACCTCAGCCACCCGGGACCGGGGCGCCGCGCGCGTCCCGGTCCTCGGGCTCACCGTCCTCTACGACGCGCGCTGCTCCCTGTGCGCCTTCCTGAAGCAGTGGCTCGCCGGGCAGGCGCAGCTCGTTCCGCTCCGGTTCGTACCGGCGGGCTCCGAGGAGGCCGCCCTGCGCTTCCCGGGGCTCGATCACCGCGCCACCCTGGACGAGATCACCGTGGTGGGCGACGCCGGGCAGGTGTACCAGGGTGCCGCCGCCTGGGTCGTCACCCTGTGGGCGCTGCGCGACCACCGGGCGCTGGCCCATCGGCTGAGCACTCCCACGGGTGCGAGGCTGGCCAGGGGCGCGACCCTCGCCGCCGCCAAGTGGCGCGGGGCGCAGGCATCACGGACGTCCCGGCGGTGGGGCGGTGGCGCGTACCAGTGGGGCGACGGGTGGAGCTACGACCCGACCGCGGGATGGACGTACGCACCCCCCGCCTGCGACAGCGGCGAATGTTCGACCGTTCCCAGTCGTTAGGCTCGTCCCGTGCCAGCACCGACAGACAGCCCCGGCCCCATCGGGTCCTCCGAACCCGACCAGCCCACCGAGGCCACCGCGGCCACCGAGCCCTCCAAGTCCCTTGGCAAGGAGACGACGAAGAGCCCGGCCAAGAGCGAGCAGACCCGGGCCCTGATCCTGGAGACCGCGATGCGGCTGTTCCAGGAGCGGGGGTACGACAAGACGACGATGCGGGCCATCGCCCAGGAGGCCGGGGTCTCCGTCGGGAACGCGTACTACTACTTCGCCGGCAAGGAGCACCTGATCCAGGGCTTCTACGACCGGATCGCCGCCGAACACCGGGAGGCGGTCCGGGAGGTACTGGACCGCGAGACGGACCTGGAGGCCCGGCTGGGCGGCGTGCTGAGGGTATGGCTGGACATCGCCACGCCGTACCACGAGTTCGCCGTGCAGTTCTTCAAGAACGCCGCCGACCCGGACAGTCCGCTCAGCCCCTTCTCCCCCGAGTCGGAGCACGCGCGCGAGGAGGCCATCAGCGTCCACAAGGAGGTGCTGGCCGGGACGAAGACCAAGGTGCCCGAGGAACTGCGCGAGGTGCTGCCCGAGCTGATGTGGCTCTCCCAGATGGGCCTCGTCCTGTACTGGGTCTTCGACCGTACGGAGGGCCGCGAGCGCAGTTACCGGCTCGCCGAGCGCGGCGCACGCCTCACCACCCGCGGCGTCCAGCTGTCCCGTTTCCGGCTTCTGCGGCCCCTCGTCCACGAGGTGCACGAGCTGTTCACGGACTTCCTGCCGGGAATGACGAAGGCCCTGCCCGATCCGGCCAGGAAGAAGGAAGAGTGAGGGGCGCCCGCGAGGCCGGGCACCCCTCACATCATGCGAAGACTGCGTCCGGCGGCCTCAGTTGACCGCGTCCACGTCCACCTCTCCCTCCGCCAGCTCCACGTCGTGCACCAGCGGTTCGTCCGTGACGACCACGTGCCGTGCCCGCGTCCCGTACGAACGGGCCGTCGCCGACAGCAGGTACTTCCCCGGGGCGGGCACCGAGACGATGTACGAACCGTCGGCCAGCGAGGTCACCCGGTCCAGTTGACGGCCGCCCTGGGACAGCAGGGTGAGGACCGCTCCGTCGACGGGCGCGCCCTCCGCGTCTCGGACGAACCCGTGGACGACCGACGCGCCGCCACCGGCCGGTGCCGCTTCCTCGGACGACGCCTCGGCCGGTTCCACCGCCAGGTGCGGCAGCCGCTTGTCCAGGCCCGCGGGCAGCCACCAGTTGGAGTTGCCGAGCAGGTGCATCGCGGCGGGGACCAGGGCCGTACGGAGGATGAAGGCGTCCAGGGCGACGGCCGCCGCGAGGCCGACGCCCGCCATCGCCGCTCCCGCGTCACCGCTCAGGACGAAGGCGAGGAAGACGCACACCATGATCAGGGCGGCGGAGTTGATGACCCGGCCGGTCTCGGCCAGACCGACCCGCACCGCACGCGCGTTGTCCTTCGTGTGCACCCATTCCTCGTGCATACGGCTCACCAGGAACACCTGGTAGTCCATGGAGAGGCCGAAGAGGAGCGAGAGCATGATGACGGGCAGGAAGGCGTTGATCGGGCCCTCCTTGCCGAGGCCCAGCAGCCCCAGGCCCCAGCCCCACTGGAAGATCGCGACGAGGACGCCGAAGGACGCGGCGGCGGCGATCAGGTTCATCAGCGCCGCCGTCAGCGGGACCACCAGCGAGCGGAAGGCGATGAGCAGGAGCAGGAAGCCGAGGCCGATGATCGTGGCGACGAAGTAGGGCAGGCGGTCGCCGGTGATGGTGGCGAAGTCCTTCGACACGGCGGTGACGCCCCCGACATGGGCCGTCACCCCGGCGTCCGGGATCACCCGGTCCCGCAGGGTGTCGATGAGCTGGTCGGTCCTCGTCGACTGCGGTGAGGTCGTCGGCACCACCTGGATCACCGTCACGCCGTTCGCGGGCGGCAGCGCGGCGACCGCGGCGACTCCGGACGTACCGTCGATGCTCTTGACCAGGGCGGCCGTGTCGCCGTCGGTCACGACCACCTGCAAGGGGCCGTTGAAGCCGGGTCCGAAGCCCTCGGCGAGCAGGTCGTAGGCCTTCCTGGTCGTCGTCGTGGAGTCGTCGTTGCCCTGGTCGGTGGCGCCGAGGTGCAGCGACAGGACCGGGATCGCGAGGATCGCCATCACGACCAGCGCGAGGGCGGCGATCGTACGGGGGCGGCGCTGCACGGTCATCGACCAGCGGGCCGCGGCACCGCTCGCCCGCTCCGGTTCGGGCCCCCGCGCCGCCAGTTTGCGCCGCTGGCGGCGGCTGAGCACCCGGGTGCCGAGGAGCCCGAGCAGCGCCGGCAGCAGAGTGGTGGCCGCGAGCACGCTGAACACGACGGTGAGGGAGGTGCCGATGACCACGCCGTCCAGGAAGCGGAGGTTCGTCACGAGCATGCCGGCGAGCGCGATGCACACCGTGCCGCCCGCGAACAGCACCGCCCGGCCGGAGGTGTTGAGGGCGACGACCGCCGACTCCTCCGGCGCCAGGCCGCGCAGGATGCCGCGCCGGTGCCGGGTGACGATGAACAGCGCGTAGTCGATGCCGACTCCGAGGCCGATCAGCGTCGCCAGCAGCGGGGCGAGGTCCGGGATGGCCGTGGAGTGGCTGAGCAACTGCGTGGAGAACAGCCCCGTACCGACCCCGAAGATCGCGATGCCGATCGGCAGCAACATGGCGAAGAGCGAACCGAAGGCGAGGAAGAGGACGACGGCCGCGGCCAGGATGCCGACCATCTCGGCGAGCCCGGTGGGCGGTTCCTGTACGCGCTGGATCGCCTGGCCGCCCAACTCCACCTGGAGTCCGCCGCGTTCGGCGCCCTGCGCGGTGTCGACGACCTTCTGCACCAGTTCCTTGGGTACGGCGTTCGCCTGCTCGGCGAAGGTGATCTGGGCGTACGCGATCCTGCCGTTCCGGCTGATCTGAGCGGCGCCCCGCTCACCCTGGTACGGCCCCGCGACCTTGCCCACGCCCTTCATCCCGGCGATCTCGTCCAGCACGGGCTGGATCCGGGAGCGCACGGAGGCGTCCCTGACCGTGCCCGCGTCGACCTTCCACACCACCGTGTCGGTGTCCCCCGCGCTGTTCGGGAAGGCCTTCTCCATCTGGTCGTACGCACGCTTGGAGTCCGTGTTCGGGAGGGAGAACACGTTCGCGTAGTCCGTGCCCGCGGTGGTCGCCGCGAAGCCGAGACCGAACAGCGCACCCACCCACAGCAACAGGACCACCAGCCGGTGCCGATAGCACCACCGTGCCAATGCCGCCACGTTCAACGCTCCTTAGTCGGTCGGTCGGTCCCCCAGGTCCTGGGCAACAGGATTGGCGCCGACGCGTACGCGTGGACATGACCCGCCCATGACTCTCAAGGAACTCCAAGGGGCGAACGGCTCCCGCTGTCGGTGGCCCCGCCGATACTGGGGACATGACCGTCGCCCACGAGGGAGCCACCATCCTCGTCGTCGAGGACGAGCCGAGCATCGCGGACGTCCTCACCATCGCGCTGCGCTACCACCGCTTCGAGGTGATGGCCGCCGGCACCGTCCGCGAGGCGCTCGCGCTCGCCGAGCGCACCCGCCCCGACGCGGCGCTGCTCGACGTGATGCTCCCGGACGGCGACGGCCGGGCGCTCGGCCGTGAACTGCGGTTGCGGCAGCCCGACCTGGCCGTCGTCTTCCTCACCGCGCGGGACGCGCCCGCCGAGATCGTCGGCGCGCTCGGCTTCGGCGACGACTACATCACCAAGCCGTTCAACATCGACGAGGTCGTGGCCCGGATCACCGCCGTCCTTCGCCGTACGCGGCCCGACGACGTCCTGCCGCAGCGCCCGCCGCTGCGCTACGGCGATCTGGAGCTGGACGAGACGACGTACCGGGTCCACCGCGCGGGCACCACGGTCGAGCTCACTCCCACCGAGTACGCGCTGCTGCGCTTCCTCGTCCGCAACGGCGGGCGGATCGTGCCCAAGGAACAACTCCTGCGCCATGTATGGCAGTACGAGCACTCCGCCGAGTCGACGGTCGTGGAGACGTACATCAGCTATCTGCGGCGCAAGCTCGAACCGCTGGGGCCACCGGTGATCCAGACCCGCCGGGGCGTCGGATACGGACTCGCGTGAACCCGCCCGTCCGGCCCGGCTGCCGCCCCCCGCGCTACAAGCACGGCGTCCACTCACTGCGCGGCAAACTGACCATCGCGAACGTCGGACTGCTGGCCCTGGGCATCGTGGTGGCGACCGCCGTGAGCCTGATGGGCATGCGGCACTATCTGCTCGACCAGGTGGACACGCAACTCGCCAAGACCCGGCAGTCGCTGGGCGTCTCGCGGCTCACCATGAGCCAGATCGACTCGCTGAGCGCCCTCGCGTTCGTCCGCGACCGGATCGGGCCCGCGGTGGACGAGTCGCCGAAGCCGGACTCGATCTTCGCGGCCGTCGACCGGCGCGGCGAGGCCGTCGAGGTGGCCGGTTTCGAACCCACCCGGACACAACGGGCGTTCGCCGCCGCCGTGGACGACCCGGCCGCGCTCGCCCGCGCCGACGAACCGCGCGACATCACCGTGCGCGGCGCGGCCTACCGGGCGACCGGGGCACGGCTCGCCGACGGGACGTACGTCCTGTTCGCCGCGTCGACCGACGGGCTGCACAAGGGCATAGCGAAGGCGCTCAAGCTCGATCTGACCGTGGGCACCCTGCTGTTGGCACTGCTCGCGTGCCTGACGATGTTCAGCGTGCGCCGCCGGATGCTGCCGCTGGAGGCCATGGTGGAGACCTCGTCGGCCATCGCCGAGGGCGATCTGACCCGGCGGGTGCCCTCCAGCCATCATCCGACCCAGGAGGTCGAACAGCTGCGGCTCGCGCTCAACTCGATGCTGCACCAGGTCGAGTCGGCCTACCGGACGCGTGAGGACAGCGCCGCCCAGCTGCGCCGGTTCGTCGGCGACGCCTCGCACGAGCTGCGCACACCGCTGGCGGCGATCCGCGGCTACCTCCAGTTGTACGAGAAGGGGATGCTGACCGATCCCGTCGAGCGCAGACGGGCCTGGGACCGGATGAACGCGGAGGCCGACCGCATGGGCCGGCTCGTCGACGAGCTGCTCACCCTGGCCCGTCTCGACCAACGGCCCGAACTGCGCTTCAGGACCGTCGACCTGAGCCGGCTCGTGCGGGACGCGGCCGAGGACCTGCGCGCCCAGCAGCCCGGCCGTCCGGTGACGGTGGGCGCCGACGGCACGCTGCTGGTGCAGGCCGACGAGTCGGGGCTGCGGCAGGTACTGGGCAACCTCGTGGGCAACGTACGCACGCATACGCCCGACGACGTACCGGTGCGGCTCGCTCTGGAGCGCGCGGACGGTGTCATACGGCTGTGTGTCGCGGACAAGGGGCCCGGGCTGGCGGAGGAGGACGCGGCGCGTGTCTTCGACCGCTTCTTCCGGGCCGGAGGCGGCGCGGGCAGCGGGCTCGGAATGGCGATCGTGCAGGGCGTGGTGAGGGCGCACGGGGGCAGCGTCGCGGTACGGACGGCCCCTGGTGAGGGCCTGGCGGTGACGGTGACGCTGCCGGTGCGGTGAGGGCGCGGACGCCGGTGCGGCGAGATCGCCGACGGCGGTTCGTCCGGCGACACTGCGGACTCGGTGGGCGAGCGTGCCGACGCTCGTGGGGCAGGGGTGACGACGCCGGGCCGTGGCCCTGCCAGGGTCTGCCGCGCGGGACGGGACGAGCGTGCCGACGCCCGTGGGGCAGGGGTGACGACGCCGGGCCAGTGGCTCTGACGGGTCTGCCGTGCGGGCCGGGACGTCCTCGCTCGCACTGCCGTGACCTGCGGGAACGGACTTGGGCAGAAGCTGACCGAAGCGGTTGAACACGGGCCGCCACGTCCCCGTACACCACGATGAGGGCGAATCGGTCTCTTCCGATGGCCCCGCCACGCCACCACGACGCATCGCACGGAAGGACCGCCGGGTTGTCGTTCAAAACGAGCTCTCGACAGCTGCCGAACACGGACGAGGCGCCTCCACGCGACGAGCCGACGCCGGAGCCGCTCGCGGCCTCGGACACGGAGGCGGAGGCAGAGACGGAGACGGATTCGGACAGGGTCACGGATCCGGCCGCGGACACGGACAAGGACGCCGCCGCCTCGGGCGAGGGGGAGGCAGCGGCCGAGGCGGCCCCCGAGGGCATCCCGACCGGCGCGACAGCCCCGGCCGCGCCGACCGAGGGGGCCGCCTCCATCCACCCGCAGGACCCGGACGGGACTCCGGCGGAACCGGCTGCCGCTGAGCCGGCAGCCCCGGCAGGGACCGGCACCGGCAAGGACACCGGGGCCGAGAGCCCGGTCGAGGCGGGTGCCGCGGACGATGCCCCCGCCGACAGCTCCGCCGAAGCGGTCTCGACCGGAACCGCGACCGTGACCTCGGCCGAGGAGTCGGCCGAGGAGTCGGCCGAAGCCGACGCGGACACCGTCGAAGCCTCGGGCCCGTGCGCGCAGGCCCCGGACCCGGCCGTCGGGGACGTAGACGGTGACGGGGCCGTTGACGGAGAGGAGCCTCCGGGAGACGAGCCGCCCGTACGCGGCCGGTGGCGCGGGTGGCGGGACCGGTATCCCGTCGCCGCCCGCACCCTCGCGTGGGCCACGACCCTCGCCGCCGTCGCACTCGTCCTGTTCGCGCTGCTCATGCCGACCCAGTCGGACAAGTTCCGGGCGGCCGCTTTCGTGCGTCTCCCGGTGGAGGCGATCTTCGGCGCCGCCCTGCTGATCGTCCTGCCCCGCAAGCCGCGGATCGCCGTGGCGGTGTTCGCCGGGCTCGGCCTGGGCGTGATGACCGTCGTGAACTTCCTCGACATCGGTTTCAACGAATACCTCGGGCGAGGCTTCAACCTCGTCCTCGACTGGTCGCTCTTCAGCGATGCGCAGGGATACCTCCAGGACACGTTCGGCGCGGGCGGCGCGCTCGGCATCGCGGCCCTGGCCGTGGCCCTCGTGCTCGCCATACTCGCCCTCATGACGATGTCGGTGGTCCGCCTGGGCAACCTGGCGGCCCGGAACACCGAGTCGGCGACCCGCACGACGCTGATACTGGCGATCGCCTGGGTCACCTGCGCGGCGCTGGGCGTCCAGTACGCCGCGGGCGTGCCCATCGCTTCGGAGCACACCATGCAGGCCCTCCAGTTCAAGGCGCAGCAAGTGCGGCAGACGCTGCGGGACGAGGCCGAGTTCGCCAAGATCTCCAAGAAGGACAACTTCGCGAACACGCCGCCCAGCCAGTTGCTCACCGACCTGCGCGGCAAAGACATGATCATCACGTTCATCGAGAGCTACGGCCGCAGCGCCATCGAGGACCCGGTCATGGCGCCGGGCGTCGACGCGACACTGACCGCGGAGAACAGCAAGCTGACCCAGGCCGGTTTCGCGGCGAAGAGCGGCTGGCTCACCTCCGCGACGTACGGCGGCAGCAGCTGGCTCGGCCACTCCACGTTCCTGTCGGGCCTGTGGATCAGCAACCAGCAGCGGTACCGCACCGTGACCGCGGGCAAACACCTGACCCTGACCGAGGCCTTCAAGAAGACCGGTGACTACGACACCGTGGGCGTCATGCCGGGTATCCAGAAGGCCTGGCCCGAGCAGAAGTACTACGGCATCGACAAGCTCTACGACGCCAACCACCTCGGTTACAAGGGGCCGAAGTTCAGCTGGTCGACCATGCCCGACCAGTACGCCCTGACCGCGTTCGAGCGCCTGGTGCACAGCAAGAAGCACGACAAGCCGCTGATGTCGACGATCATCCTGACCTCCAGCCACCAGCCCTGGGCGCCGATCCCCAAGACGGTTCCCCAGGACCAGGTCGGCGACGGAACGATCTACGACGCCATCGAGAAGGCCGGCAACAAGCCCGCGGACATCATCACCAGCTCGCCGAAGTCGAAGGTGGAGTACGGCAAGTCGATCCAGTACTCGGTGACGAGCCTCATCGACTACCTGGTGAGGTACGGCAACAAGAACACCGTGCTGATCTTCCTCGGCGACCACCAGCCGATCGCCCGGGTCAGCGGTGCCAACGCCAGCCGCGACGTGCCCGTCTCGATCATCGCCAAGGATCCGAAGGTGCTCGACAAGATCGCCGACTGGGGCTGGACGGACGGCCTGCAGCCCGAGCACAACGCTCCGGTGTGGAAGATGAACGCCTTCCGTGACCGCTTCCTGACGGCGTACGGATCCACTCCGCACCCGTAGAGGTGCCAACTGCTCATCCGCGGGCGGCGGTTACGGCGAGGGCCGTCACCGCCGCCCGCGGACGGAACGCGCAGGGGGCCAATGATCATTTCAGGCCCGTTCCGCAGCGGCCTCTCAGGCCTGGCGCGAGGCCAGCTCGACGACCGTGATGTCCGAGGGCGCGCCGACCCGGGTCGGCGGTCCCCAGGCTCCGGCGCCCCGGGAGACGTACAACTGCGTGTCGCCGTAGCGGTCCAGGCCCGCGAGTGTCGGGTTGGCCGCGGCCGCGACGAAGTTCCCTGGCCACAGCTGTCCGCCGTGCGTGTGTCCGGACAACTGAAGGTCGACCCCGTGGCGTACCGCCTCATGAATCTGCACCGGCTGATGTGCGAGCAGCACACAGGCTCGTGTCATGTCCCGGTCCCCGAGCGCCTTGCCGAAGTCGGGGCCGTGCCCCTCGCTCCGGCCCTGCAGGTCGTTCACGCCGGCGAGGTCGAATCCGGCCAGCTCGGTCCGCGCGTTCTCCAGGGGATGGATCCCCAGCTCCCGCACCTCCCGGATCCACTGCTCGGCTCCGGAGAAGTACTCGTGGTTCCCGGTGACGAAGTAGGACCCGTGCCGGGCTCGCAGCCGGGCGAGCGGTGCGGCCGCGGGGCCGAGGTTCTTCACACTGCCGTCGACCAGGTCACCGACGACGGCGATCAGGTCGGGCTGCGTGGAGTTGATGGTGTCGACGACCTTCTGGGCGAACCCGCGCCCGAGCACCGGCCCCAGGTGGATGTCGCTCACGACGGCGATCCGGAAACCGTGGGCGGACCGGGGCAGTTTGGCGAGCGGCACGGTGACGCGCTTCACCGCGGGCCCGCGCAGGACGCCGTACGTCCCGTAGCCCACGGTCCCCACCGCGACGGCCGCGGCCGCGCCGCCCACGATCCGCGAGACGAAGAGACGCCGCGACGGCGCCCGATCGACCTCGGCGGCTCCGGCGGCTCCGGCCGCTCCGGCCGCTCCGGCCGCTCCGGCCGCTCCGGCCAATTCTGCCGACCCGGTCACCCCAGCCGGTTCCCTCGGCCCTGCCGACTCCGTAGGTCTCGACTGTTCCGCCGGTGCCGACGGCTGTTCCACCGGTGCCGGCTGCGCCGCAGGCTCCGGCTGTCCCGCCGGTGCCGGCTGTTCCGCGGGCTCCGGCGAAGGCGACGCGCCGGGGCGGGAACGTACGGTCCCGCCCGGCCGCGCACCCTCGGCCGCGGCTGGGGTCGCGGCCCCGTCGGTCTCCTGACGTCCGGCAGCCCCGCGCTCCACGGCCCACCGCAGCAGCGGCCGTACGACCTCCCCGGCCAGCAGCGCCAGCAGGAGGTAGAGGGCCAGCGCCATCCACAGGAACCCCGGCCAGGACAGCGTCTGCTGGAGCCAGAAAGGAGCACCCGCACGCTCGCTCGCGACGGCGCCGATCATCAGCACCGGCCCGGCGGCGAAGACGGCCGCGCCCACCCGGCGGACCGCTCCGGGGCCGCTCGTGGTGTCCCGGATCAGCCTCCGCCAGGCATACCGGTGGAGTCCGCCGAGCACGGCCGCCGCGGCCACGCCCGCCAACACGAACAAGATGACCATGACGTCGTATCCCCGGTTATGACGTCTGGCGCAAAGCGCGTACGCCGCGCAACCCGATGACCCCGACGGCCGTCCCCAAGACAAACGAAACGACGGCGAGCGTCAGATGCACCCAGAAGTACGCCGTCGGATCGCCCGCGCCATCGAACGCGAGCCCGCTGGCGTCTTTCCAGAGATTCTTGACGAAAGTGACCCAAATGACCCAACTCCACACTCCGAAGGCGAGCAGGAACCAGGACACGGGGCGGCTGAGCTTCATGCGTTCAGTATCGCCGTCGCCCACCGTGATCCGGCGCCGGGGTGGAGAGGGCGAGACTGCTTCCCCGAATGGTGATGGGACTTCCGGTCATGACCCCTGTACTTTCTCGATCGTGCCCGCCTCGAAAAAGACCATCCGACGATCCCTGTTGGTTGCTTCCGCCTCCTTGTTGACCCTTTCGCTCACCGCGCCCGCGTTCGCCGACGCCGCCGACGACGTGGCCCCGACCGAGAGCCCCACGGCCTCGCCGTCCGCAACTCCCCCGGCGAACATGTCGACCCTCGGTGGTGAGCGACTCGGCCGGCCCGGCAGTCAGGTGAACCTCGGCGGCGGCGCCCCCGTCCTGCCCAAGGACATCACCGCCCGTTCCTGGATCGTCGCCGACGCGGAGTCGGGCGACGTCCTGGCCGCGCACGACGCCCACTGGCGGCTGCCCCCGGCGAGCACCCTGAAGATGCTGTTCGCCGACACGGTGCTGCCCAAGTTCCCGAGGACCACCTCGCACAAGGTGGCCCCCTCCGACCTGGCGGGCATCGGCGCGGACTCCAGCATGGTGGGCATAAAGGAGAACGAGACGTACACCGTCCACGACCTGTGGCTCGGTGTCTTCCTGCGTTCCGGCAACGACGCCGTACATGTGCTGTCCGCGATGAACGGCGGCGTGGACCGGACGGTCAAGGACATGCAGGCGCACGCCGAGGACCTCCAGGCCCTCGACACGCACGTGGTGAGCCCGGACGGCTACGACGCCGGGGGCCAGGTGTCGTCGGCGTACGACCTGACGCTGTTCGCCCGTTCAGGGCTCCAGAAGAAGGATTTCCGGGAGTACTGCTCGACGGTGCGGGCGACGTTCCCCGGCGCGACGACCAAGAACAAGAAGGGCACGACGAGCCGCGCGTCCTCCGAGATCCAGAACACCAACCGGCTGTTGTCCGGTGACAGCGACGTCACCGTGTACCAGGGCATCGCGGGCGTGAAGAACGGCAACACCACCAACGCGGGCGCCACCTTCACGGGCGTCGCCGAGCGCGACGGCAAGGTGCTGCTCGTCACGGTCATGAACCCGGAGAAGAAGGAGCACAACGAGGTCTACAAGGAGGCCGCTCGGCTGCTCGACTGGGGATTCCAGGCCGCGGGCAAGGTCCAGCCGGTGGGCGAACTCGTCGCGCCCAAGGGCGTCGACACCACCGCTCAGCCGGGCGCGAAGGCATCGGGCGGGGCGAGCTCCGACGCGGGCTCCGGCACGAACTCCGCGAACGCCTCCACGAAGCCGGTGGCGGCCTCCTCCGGCGCGGCGAAGAGCGGTTCGAGCGGCATCGGCGTCGCGCTCGGCCTCGCGGGCGGCTTCCTCCTTCTGCTCGCGGCGGGCGTCTTCCTGGTCAACCGCCGCTGGCCGCTGCCGGACCTGATGCGCCGCCGCCGCTGACCACCCGGGGCTCCGGAGCCTTCCCGTTCTTCGGAGCCCCCGAGGCCCTCCGGCCCTCCGAGCCGGCCTGATCGGCGGAGTCCGACGGTTCCCGCGGGCCGGACGCTTCCGGTGAGCCGGCCGGATCCGGTGAGCCGGCCGGATCCGGTGAGCCGGCCGGATCCGGTGAGCCGGCCGGATCGTCCGGCCCCGCGGGCGCATCCGGCCCCGCGGGCTCGTCGGCACCCGCCGCTTCCCGTGCCGACGCCCCGCTCGGCGTCGCCGTCCAGGCGGCGGAGTACAGGAGCAGTTTCGACGTGAAGTTGATCCACAGGAGCAGCGCGATCGGCACCCCGAAGGCGCCGTACATGCTCTTCGACGCCACGCCTCGCATATAGCCGCTGAGCAGCAGTTTGAGCAGCTCGAACCCGATGGCGCCGATCAGCGCGGCGACGATCAGCCTGCGGCGCGGCGGCTCGACGCCGGGCAGCAGTGTGAGGACGTACAGCAGGACGAGGAAGTCGGCGAGCACGGCCACCGCGAAGGCGATGACCTGGAGCAGGGTGCTCCCCCAGCCGTGCTCGTCGAGGCCCAGGTGCCGCGCCGACCAGCCCATCGCCGTGGACGCGAGCGTGGAGACGGCGATGGTGAGCAGCACGGCGCCGCCGAGACCGACGAGGACTCCGCCGTCCTTGAGCTTGCGCACGAACGGGTTCTCCTCGCTGTCGGGCAGCTCCCAGACCGCGCGCAGGCACTCCCGCATCGAGCCGACCCAGCCGATGCCGGTGATCAGCAGCAGGGCGCCCGCGATGATCCCGATGGTGCCGGCGTTCTGGACGAGGCCCTGGATGTCGAGCTGGTCGGAGATGCCCGGCACCTGCTCGGCGAGCTTGTCCTGGAGGTCCTTCTGCTGCCCGCTGCTCAGCGTGGCGGCCCCGATCGCCGCGGCCAAGGTGAGCAGCGGGAAGAGCGCCACGAAGCTGATGAAGGTCATCGCCGCGGCGAGCCGTGTCCATTTCACCCGGTCCAGCCGCTCGTACGACCGCCACGCGTGCGTGGCCATCAGGCTGACGACCAGAGGTCCTACGCCGGGAATCCTTTTCAGCCAGTCCATGATCCAACTCTGCCCTCGCCTCGGAAAACCAGTGACCGGGTACCCCAAAAACGCAGGACAGTGGCGAACGCCATGCCGATTCCCGCGCCCGAGACGGTGTCCGCGGGCGGTGAGGTGAACCCGGGCCCGTAGTGACCGACGGCGAGGCAGAGCAGTTGCACGAGCGCGCCCGCGATGTTCACCGCGAAGAAGATCACGTACCGGTTCCATGACGGCGGTCCCGGGGCCGCGACGCCCGCCCCGCCCGCGTCGCGGAGCCCGGAGCCGGGCCGGTCCTCCGTGGCGCTCACCAGTTCGCCACCGCGAGCCCGTACATCGCCAGCCACACCAGGCCGATGAGGGCGAGCGGGCGGTCGCGCAGGACCACGTCCTCCGGCTCACCCGCCGTACCCCGGTCGGCGAAGACGGCGTAGCGCAGGACTGCCAGGATGAAGGCGACCATGGACAGCTGACGCCACGGCAGCACACCGGTGCTCGGCACCCCGCCGCCCTCCAGGGCCCACAGGCAGTAGCCGAGGACGGAGACCCCGGCGGCCAGCTGCCAGACGAAGCACAGGTAGCCGGTCGTGTACTCGGTGAGCAACGCGCGCGTGGCACCGGCCGTCCCCGCCATCTGCACGGCTTCGGAGTAACGCTTCGCCGAGACCATGAACAGCGCCCCGAAGCCGGTGGTGATCAGGAACCAGCGCGACAGCGGGATGCCGAGGGCCAGACCGCCGATCATCGCCCGCATCAGGAACCCGGTCGTGACGACGACGAGGTCCACGACGAGCACGTGCTTCAGGCTGACGCAGTAGGCCAGTTGCATGCCGACGTACGCGATCAGCAGCGCGCAGACGGCCGGCGGGCAGAACCAGGCGGCGACGGCGGGCGCGAGGACCCCGAGGGCGCCCCCGACGGCGTACGCGACCGGGACGGGGACCTGGCCCGCGGCGACCGGGCGGTGGCGCTTCACCGGGTGGGCGCGGTCGGCGACGGCGTCCCGGGCGTCGTTGATCAGGTACACGGCGGCCGCGCAGACCGTGAACAGGGCGAAGACGAGGCCGAGTCGACCGAGCGCGTGCGCCGAGAAGAGCCGGCCCGCCGCGGCCGGGGCGGCCGCGACGAGCACGTTCTTCACCCACTGGCGCGGACGCGTGGTTCTGACGAGGCCCCGGACGAGCCCGGTCAGGTTCCTCGGCGGTGGGGCCACGGCCGGGGTGCGCTCCAGAAGCGCCGTGCGCTCAGCCATGGCCGGCCCCGATCCAGCGGGCGCCCAGTCCGGCCGCCGCGGCGCCCAGGGCCGCGCCCGCCGCGACATCCGTGGGGTAGTGGACGCCGACGACCAGGCGTGACAGGCACATCGCGACGGCGATCGGCGGGACGGCGTACCCGCCGAGCGCGCCGTAGGCGACCGCCGCGGCGGTCGCGGAGGTGGCGTGCGAGCTGGGGAAGGAGTGCCGTCCGGCCGTGCGGACCCGGGGCGCCACGTGCGTGGGGCGCGGGCGGCGCACGATCCGCTTCACCCCCATGCCCGCGAGATGCGCGGAGGCGGTGAGCGCCGTCGCGCGCAACCACGCGCCGCGCCGCTCACGGTCGGTGGCCGCCCCCGCGAGTCCCGCGGCGAGCCACAGCGCGCCGTGCTCCCCGCTCCGGGACAGGACGCACGCGACGGCCGCGACGCGCGGGTCCCTGCCGTACGCGTGGACCGCGGACAGCAGCCGACGGTCCACGCCATCGAGTCGGCGATCCATCTCTCTCCTTGCGTGGGAATCCCGGCCTTCGGGCCGGGCGGGAAACGCGTCCTGAGTGCCGGAGCCGGTGAAGCGGCGCAGGAGGCTTTGCTTCCGCCTTCGGCAAGCGGTCAGGGCGTGGCCGTCATGAACTCCCTCGGAGTCGAGTGCGAAGCCCCCTCGTTCACGAGCGGGAGGAGTCGTCACGTGATCCCACTCTTCTAGGGAGGGGTCGCAGAATTACGATATTCTCGTACGACATCCCATTAATCACCCATTTCGGTGAGGGCTTGTGAGGGCTGGGTGGATTGCCCCGAAACGCACCCTCAACGGCGCTACGGTCACGGTCATGCCTGCCGACACCGTCTCCGTCACGGGTTGGGGCCGCACCGCCCCGACCACCGCCCGTCTGGTGCGCCCGCGCACGTACGGGGAGGCGGCGCGGGCCGTCCGGGAGTGCGGGGCACGGGGAGGGATCGCCCGGGGACTGGGGCGGGCGTACGGCGACGCCGCGCAGAACGCGGGCGGGGCGGTGCTCGACATGACGGGCCTGGACCGGATCCACACCATCGACGTGGACGGCGGCACGGTGCTGTGCGACGCGGGGGTGTCCCTGCACCGGCTCATGGAGGTCCTGCTCCCCCTCGGCTGGTTCGTGCCGGTGACACCGGGGACCCGCTACGTCACCGTGGGCGGCGCGATCGGCGCGGACATCCACGGCAAGAACCACCACGGGTCGGGCTCGTTCACCCGCCACGTCCCGTCCTTCGAGCTGCTCACCGCGGACGGCGAGATCCGGACGGTCGGACACGGCACCCCCCTCTTCGACGCCACGGCGGGCGGCATGGGCCTGACCGGTGTGATCCTCACGGCGACCGTCCGCCTCCAGCCGGTGGAGACCGCCGTGATGCGCGTCGACACCGAACGCGCGGTGGACCTGGACGACCTGATGACCCGCCTCACCGCCACCGACCACCGGTACCGCTACTCGGTCGCCTGGATCGATCTCCTCGCGCGCGGGGCGCGGCTGGGGCGCTCGGTCCTGACCCGCGGCGATCACGCGCCGCTGGACTCGCTGCCCCCACGCGCGCGCAGACACCCGCTGGCGTTCCACCCCTCACACCTGCCGGCCACCCCCGCCTTCGTACCGGAAGGGCTCCTCGGGCGGACGACGGTGGGCCTCTTCAACGAGCTCTGGTACCGCAAGGCGCCCCGCGCCCGGACGGGTGAACTCCAGCGGATCCCCGCCTTCTTCCATCCCCTCGACGGGGTGCCGCACTGGAACCGCGTCTACGGGCGCGGCGGCTTCGTCCAGTACCAGTTCGTCGTCGGACACGGCCGGGAGGAGACGCTGCGCCGGATCGTGCGGCGCGTCTCCGAGCGCCGCTGTCCGTCCTTCCTCGCCGTCCTGAAGCGCTTCGGAGAGGGCGATCCGGGCTGGCTGTCCTTCCCCGTGCCCGGCTGGACCCTCGCCCTGGACCTCCCGGCGAACCTGCCGGGCCTCGGCGCCTTCCTCGACGAACTGGACGAGGAGGTGGCGGGCGCCGGGGGGCGCGTGTACCTCGCCAAGGACGCGCGGCTGCGGCCCGAGCTGCTGGCCGCGATGTATCCGCGGCTCGGCGCGTTCCGGTCCCTGCGCCGGGAGCTGGACCCACGGGGAGTCTTCACCTCGGACCTGGCCCGCCGCCTGGGCCTGTAGAGCACCCTTCCCGGCCGCCCGTCCTCGTCCCCTCGTCCCCAGGAGCTGTCATGAAGGACGCCTTCGGAATCCCCCAGTCCCTGCTGGTCCTCGGCGGCACGTCCGAGATCGCGCTGGCCACCGCGCGCCGGCTGATCACCCGGCGCGCCCGCACGGTGTGGCTGGCCGGACGGCCGACGCCCGCCCTGGAGGAGGCCGCCGAGCACTTGCGGCGACTGGGCGCGGACGTGCGTACCGTCTCCTTCGACGCCCTCGATCCCGAATCCCACGAGGCCGTGCTCGGCAAGGTCTTCGCCGAGGGCGACATCGACATGGTGCTGATGGCCTTCGGGGTGCTCGGCGACCAGGCCGTCGACGAGAAGGAACCGGTCGCGGCGGTTCGGGTGGCGCAGACCAACTACACGGGCGCGGTGTCGTCCGGCCTGGTGTGCGCACGGGCACTGCAGACGCAGGGGCACGGCTCCCTTGTGGTGCTGTCCTCGGTCGCGGGCGAACGCGCCCGCCGCTCGAACTTCATCTACGGCTCCAGCAAGGCGGGCCTGGACGCCTTCGTACAGGGCCTCGGCGACGCCCTGTACGGCACGGGCGCGCACGTCATGGTCGTACGCCCCGGGTTCGTCCGTACGCGGATGACGGCCCATCTGCCGGAGGTGCCGCTGTCGACCACTCCGGAGGCGGTGGCCGCGGCGATCGAGCTGGGGCTGCGGCGCCGGTCCGAGACCGTGTGGGTGCCGGGCGCGCTCAGGATGGTCATGTCGGCGCTGCGGCACACGCCGAGAGCGGTGTTCCGGCGGCTGCCCGTCTGAGGTTCCGCCGACGGGCGGGGACCACGGAGAGCGGGGCGCCCGAGACCAGAGACCGGCACCCCGCGGGCCGGGACCCGGAGCGGACGGGCCGGTCGTCCTAGAGCGCCGGGAGTGTGGTGTCCCGCTCGGGCGCGCACGCCTGCGGGGGCACCACCGCGCCGCCGAAGACGAACTCGCGGAGCTTGCGCCACACGCCGTCGGCGCCCTGCTCGTAGAGGGCGAACCCGGTGCAGGGCCATCCGGCCTCGTACCCGGCGAGCGCCTCGAAGGCGCGGTCCATCGCCTCGTCGTCGATGCCGTGCGCCACGGTGACATGGGGGTGGTACGGGAACTGCAGCTCACGGGCGACCGGTCCCGAGGCGTCCCGGACCTGCTTCTGCAGCCAGGTACAGGCCTCCGTGCCGTCGGCCACGCGTACGTACACGACCGGCGACAGGGGGCGGAAGGTGCCCGTGCCGCACAGCCGCATCGGGAACGGGCGCCCGGCGGCCGCGACCTCGACGAGGTGCGCCTCGATCGCGGGAAGCGCCGAGGCGTCGACCTCGGTCGGCGGCAGCAGGGTGACGTGCGTGGGAATGCCGGAAGCCGCGGGGTCGCCGAAGCCCGCGCGCCGCTCCTGGAGCAGGCTGCCGTGAGGCTCCGGGACCGCGATCGAAACACCGATCGTTACGGTCCCCACGTCGTCTCCTGTCGTTGTCGATGGTCAGGGCTGTTCGGTGGTGCTGCGCGGGCGGAGGCGGTTCGCCGGCCCGCCCGGCTTTCGACTGTACGGCGGTATGACCCGCAATCGGCCGTCGTAGGAGTGTCGCGCTCGTCTCGTACTGACTGACGAGGGTGCTGTGGTAGAGGACCGTGCCCCGCCGTACGCCGGGGCACGGCCGCGCCTACGGTGGCGGCCTCGGCCGTCAGTGCTTGGCGGGCAGGAATCCGACCCGGTCGTATGCCTGGGCGAGGGTCTCGGCGGCGACGGCGCGCGCCTTCTCGGCGCCCTTGGCCAGGATCGAGTCGAGTGTCTCCGGGTCGTCCAGATACTGCTGGGTGCGCTCCCGGAACGGTGTCACGAAGTCGACCATGACCTCGGCGAGGTCCGTTTTCAGCGCACCGTAGCCCTTGCCGGTGTACTTCTCCTCCAGTTCCGCGATCCCGGTCCCGGTGAGCGTCGAGTAGATGGTCAGCAGGTTGCTGATACCCGGTTTGGCGCTCGTGTCATACCTGATGACGGTGTCCGTGTCGGTGACCGCGCTCTTGACCTTCTTGGCGGTCGCCTTCGGGTCGTCGAGCAGATTGATGAGGCCCTTCGGCGTCGACGCCGACTTGCTCATCTTGATCGACGGGTCCTGGAGATCGAAGATCTTCGCCGTCTCCTTGAGGATGTACGGCTTGGGGATCGTGAACGTGTCGCCGAAGCGGCCGTTGAAACGCTCCGCGAGGTCGCGCGTGAGCTCGATGTGCTGGCGCTGGTCCTCACCGACCGGGACCTCGTTGGCCTGGTACAGCAGGATGTCCGCGACCTGGAGGACCGGGTACGTGAAGAGGCCGACGCTCGCGCGGTCGGCGCCCTGCTTGGCGGACTTGTCCTTGAACTGGGTCATACGGGCCGCCTCGCCGAAACCGGTGAGACAGTTCATGATCCAGGCGAGCTGCGCGTGCTCGGGGACATGGCTCTGGACGAACAGCGTGCAGCGCTCGGGATCGAGACCGGCGGCGAGCAGCTGTGCCGCGGCGAGCCGGGTGTTGGCACGCAGGTCCGCGGGGTCCTGCGGAATCGTGATCGCGTGCAGGTCGACGACCATGTAGAAGGCGTCGTGGGACTCCTGGAGCGCCACCCACTGACGGACGGCGCCGAGGTAGTTGCCGAGGTGGAACGAGCCTGCCGTGGGCTGGATTCCGGAGAGCACGCGAGGACTGTCAGAGGCCATGCTCACCATTCTCTCAGGTACGGGGGCCCGCTCCGGAACTGGCCGGAAAGTCATGGGTCCCTGTCGGGGCGGCGCCGCGATTCCTGGAACGGCGCCCTCCGGGTCTCCGGCCGGTCGGCACAGACGGTGACCGTTTCGCTCACCTGAGCGGTTTTCGAACACTCGCCGTCATAGAAGTGCAACGGTGAGGTGACATTCCTGCTGGAGGGGGTGTTTTTCGAGGTCCCGGAAGCTTAAGAATGCCGAAACGCCAGGTAGCCGGATTCGGCAGGGCGGAGCACTGCTCGGACGTCGCCGTCGAGGGGAACCCCGGCGGGCCCCCGGCGGTGTACCCAGGATTTGGCACAACGGTGTGCGGGCCGACTCTGCGTCGGCCGGTTGGGGGTTCCATGCGCGGGCTTCGTGAACTGGTCACGGTGATGGGAACGTTGGGGGCGACCGCCGTGGCGGTGATGTCGACGGCACCGTCCGCCCTGGCCGGCCCGGCGGCGAGTGCGCCGGTGGTCTCACCGGCGGTCCTGGAGAGCGCGGAGCACGCTGTGGAGCGCACCTCGGGGGACAGCCCTGACGTCGCCCTGACGATCGCGGGTGACACGGGACGGACGACCACGCTGCACAACGAGGACCCGGACTTCGGACGGCTGTGGCGGCTGCTGTCTCCCCGGTACACGGGAACGCAGAAGGCGCCCGACGGGTGGCGGGACGGCCACCTCCCCGAACCGCAGGCCACGGTGATCTGGGGGGTCACGGGTAACGAGGGCGGGACACGGACCGCACATCGGACACCCGGCGGTGATGTCACCATGGAGCGCCAGGACCAGGTGTACATCGCCCTGGACGGTACGCCGTGGGTGCGGTCGAACCTGTCGCCGGACTCGATGAACCACGACATCCGCTGGCATCCGGCGTCGCGCTCGGTGTTCGACGAGCTGACGAAGGACGGAAGGCTCTTCGGCTCCGGGTCGACCGTGTCCGCCGCCAAGGTGGAACTGGACCCCGGGTTCTGGGCGGTGCCCGGACTCGCGGCGGGCGTGGCGCTCGGCGCCGGGGCCACGTGGTTCATCTGCAACGCGGCGGTCCGGGCCCGGCGTGAGAACGGCGGGTCACTGCTGGGGCCCCGCCAGGAGCTGATCGAAGTCCAGTGACCGGCCGGCCCGGCCCGACCTGAGCCGGGCCCGACCTGAGCCGACGTGACCCGAGCCGACGTGACCCGAGCCGGTCCGAGCGCCTCGGGCCGGGCGGCCCGTCATCGGTCCGGCCCCCGTGCCGGTCCGGGGCCGGACCGGTCCGGCCCCGGTGCCGTGCGTCAGCCGAGGTCGATCTCCGGGTAGAGCGGGAACGGGGCCAGCAGGTCGGTGGCGCGGTGGGCGATCTCGTCGGAGATCTTCGCGTCCAGGACGTGCTGGGCCTTGGAGGGGGCGCCCTTGGCGGTGGTGCCGGCCTCGGCGGCGGTGAGGACGCGGTCGATCAGACCGGCGATCTCGTCCATCTCGGTCGCGCCGAGACCACGGGTGGTCAGCGCGGGGGTACCGATGCGGATGCCGGACGTGTACCAGGCGCCGTTCGGGTCGGCGGGGATGGCGTTGCGGTTGGTGACGATGCCCGAGTCGAGCAGGGCGGACTCCGCCTGGCGGCCGGTCAGGCCGTAGGAGGAGGCGACGTCGATGAGGTTGAGGTGGTTGTCCGTACCGCCGGTGACCAGAGTGGCGCCGCGCCGCATCAGCCCCTCGGCCAGGGCACGGGAGTTGTCGACGACGGCCTGGGCGTAGTCACGGAACTCGGGGCGCCGCGCCTCGGCGAGCGCGACGGCCTTGGCCGCCATGACGTGCGGAAGGGGGCCGCCGAGCACCATCGGGCAGCCGCGGTCGACCTGTTCGGCGAGGGTCTCGTCGCACAGGACCATGCCGCCGCGCGGGCCGCGCAGCGACTTGTGCGTGGTGGTGGTGACGATCTGGGCGTGCGGGACCGGGTCGAAGTCACCGGTGAGGACCTTGCCCGCGACCAGGCCGGCGAAGTGCGCCATGTCGACCATGAGGGTGGCGCCGACCTCGTCGGCGATCTCCCGCATGATGCGGAAGTTCACCAGACGCGGGTAGGCGGAGTAGCCGGCGACGAGGATCAGCGGCTTGAACTCGCGGGCGGACGCGCGCAGTGCCTCGTAGTCGATGAGACCGGTGGCGGGGTCGGTGCCGTAGGAGCGCTGGTCGAACATCTTGCCGCTGATGTTGGGCCTGAAGCCGTGCGTGAGGTGGCCGCCGGCGTCCAGGGACATGCCGAGCATGCGCTGGTTGCCGAAGGCCTGGCGCAGTTCGGCCCAGTCGGCCTCGGTGAGGTCGTTGACGTTGCGGACGCCGGCCTTGGCGAGGGCCGGGGCCTCCACGCGGGCGGCGAGGACGGCCCAGAAGGCGACGAGGTTCGCGTCGATGCCTGAGTGCGGCTGGGCGTAGGCGTGCTCGGCGCCGAACAGTTCGCGGGCGTGCTCGGCGGCGAGGGCCTCGACGGTGTCGACGTTGCGGCAGCCGGCGTAGAAGCGGCGGCCGACGGTGCCCTCGGCGTACTTGTCGCTGAACCAGTTGCCCATGGCCAGCAGGGTGGCCGGGGAGGCGTAGTTCTCGGAGGCGATCAGCTTGAGCATGTCGCGCTGGTCGGCGACTTCCTGGCCGATGGCGTCGGCGACACGGGGCTCCACGGCCCGGATCACCTCAAGGGCACTGCGGAAGGCGGTGGACTCGGTGGAAAGGGGCTCTGGCATGACGGCCTCCGGACGTGGCGTTCAGCGTTCACGGGTCGGCCCAGGCGCACGGCACTCGGTTGCCACGACTCTCGCCCGGATACTCCGGGCCCCTCGGGACGGCCTGCTTCTCCGTTCAGAGGTCCGGGAATCACCCCGGGGAAGCCACAGCGCGGGTGCCGCTCCCCGATGGTCGGTCCCATCCCAGCGCGCCAGTCACGGCCCCGCCGGTCAGCCTACCGGGCGCGCCGGATCACCGGGGTCCCCGGTCCACCATGCGAGCGACGATAGGAAATAGGCCACAAGCCCAGCCCCGCGCGGGCGACACGAGCCCGTGCCCGGGGAGAACGCGCCGTGCGGCGTGCCGGGGAGGACCGCGCCACTCCCCCGTGCCGCTCGTCAGAGAACGGAGTTCCCGTGACCGCCATGGAAGCCAGGGAGACCACGGAGGCGTTCATCGCCTCGGCCGACGCGCACAGCGCGCACAACTACCACCCCCTGCCGGTCGTCGTGGCGACGGCGGACGGAGCCTGGATGACGGATGTCGAGGGGCGCCGCTTCCTCGACATGCTGGCCGGATACTCCGCGCTGAACTTCGGCCACGGCAACCGGCGGCTGATCGAGGCGGCGAAGGCGCAGATGGACCGGGTGACGCTGACGTCGCGGGCGTTCCACCACGACCGGTTCGCGGACTTCTGCCGGGAGCTGGCGTCGCTGTGCGGCATGGAGATGGTGCTGCCGATGAACACCGGCGTGGAGGCGGTGGAGACCGCGGTGAAGACGGCCCGGAAGTGGGGGTACCGGGTCAAGGGCGTCCCCGCCGAGATGGCGAAGATCGTGGTCGCGGGCAACAACTTCCACGGGCGTACGACGACGGTCATCAGCTTCTCGACGGACCATGAGGCGCGGGCCGACTTCGGCCCGTACACACCGGGGTTCGAGATCGTGCCGTACGGGGACGTCACGGCCATGCGGGCGGCGGTCACGGAGAACACGGTGGCCGTCCTGCTCGAACCGATCCAGGGGGAGGCTGGGGTGCTGGTGCCGCCGGCCGGCTATCTGCCGGCCGTGCGGGAGCTGACGCTGGAGCGTGACGTGCTGTTCGTCGCGGACGAGATCCAGTCGGGGCTGGGACGGACCGGCCGTACGTTCGCGTGCGAGCACGAGGGTGTGGTGCCGGACGTGTACGTCCTCGGGAAGGCGCTGGGCGGCGGGGTGGTGCCGGTGTCGGCGGTGGTGTCGAGCGCGGAGGTGCTCGGGGTGTTCCGGCCCGGGGAGCACGGATCGACGTTCGGCGGGAATCCGCTGGCCTGCGCGGTGGCGCTGGAGGTGATCGCGATGCTGCGGTCGGGCGAGTACCAGCGGCGGGCTGCCGAGCTCGGTGAGCATCTGCACCATGAGCTGGGCCTGTTGAAGGACTCCGGTCATGTCACGGCGGTGCGCGGGCGCGGGCTGTGGGCCGGCGTCGACATCGCCCCGGTGCACGGCACGGGCCGGGAGATCTCGGAGAAGCTGATGGACCGGGGCGTCCTCGTGAAGGACACCCACGGCGTCACCGTCCGGATCGCCCCGCCGCTGGTCATCGGCAAGGACGACCTGGACTGGGGGCTGGCCCAGCTGCGGGCCGTGCTGGGGGCGTAGATCCCGGCGGGACGGGCCCGTCCCGCCGGGATCCGGACCAGGACCGGCACCGGCACCGGGACCACCGCCCGGTCCCGGACCGGCACCGGCACCGGGCGGGACCTGAGCTCCCCGCAGGCCCTGCCCGGACCCGCCCGGGTCCGGGCAGGGCACGCCCGGGTCCGGCGGCTAGAGGATCACGTGCGGCAGGAATCGGGCGTACTCGTCCGTGATCGGGCCCGAGGACTCCCGGATGCCGAGGCCCGCCGACTCGTCCTCGACGACCCAGGCGCCGAGGACGACACGGTTGCCGTCGAAGGACGGGAGCGGCGCCAGCTCCTGGTAGCAGCAGGCCTCTTCGCGTACGACGGGGGCGGCGCCGGCTTCGTGGATCGTCACGCCGGCGCCCTCGCGGCCGAGCAGGGGCTTGGAGACGTACCCGTTCGTACGGGCCAGCTCGCGCGGGCCGTCGAGGTAGGCGGGGAGAAGGTTCGGGTGGTCCGGGTGGAGCTCCCAGAGGACGGCGAGGAGAGCCTTGTTGGAGAGGAGCATCTTCCAGGCGGGCTCGATCCACAGCGTCGTACCGGTGCCGCCGCCGTTGTCGAGGGTGTCCAGGACATGGCCGCCGAATTCGTCGGAGACCAGCCACTCCCAGGGGTAGAGCTTGAAGCAGCTGCGGATGAACCCGAGCCGGTTGTCGACGAAGCGGCCGGACAGGTGGTCCCAGCCGATCTCCTCCATCGAGATCCAGTCGGTGTCGAGACCGGCCTGTTCCGCGGTCTCCTTCAGATAGGCGACCGTCATCAGGTCCTCGCCGAGTTCGTCCTCGGCGGAGTGCGCGAAGAAGAGCGGGCTGCCCGGCGGGAGCAGGGCGCCCTGCTTCTTCCAGGCGGCGACGAGGCGTTCATGGAGGGAGTTCCACTGGTCGGCGCCGGGAAAGCGGTCCTCCATCCAGAACCACTGGGGGCTCGCGGCCTCGACCAGGGAGGTCGGCGTGTCGGCGTTGTACTCAAGGAGTTTCGCCGGGCCCGTGCCGTCGTAGCGGAGGTCGAAACGGCCGTAGACGGACGGGAGTTCGGCACGCCGGTGCCAGGCCTCGGCGACGGCCGCCGCGACCCGCGGATCATCGATGCCGAGGTCGGCGAAACGTTCCCGCTCGACGATGTGACCGGCCGCCGTCAGACACATGGCGTGCAGTTCCTCGACGACTTCCTCCAGCGCCTCCACCTCTGGCAGCGAGAAGGCGTAGTAGGCGCTCTCGTCCCAGTAGGGGCGCAGGGAGTCGTCGGGGTGGCGGGTCAGCGGGTAGACGAGCCCCTGCTGCTCGACGGTCTGCTGCCAGCCGGGGCGGGGGGCGATGGTGCGGCGTTCCATGGTGGGTCTCTGTTCGGGCGGGGCGGGCCGGCCGGCGCGAGGGGCGGACACGGCGGGAGGGGCGGGGCGTTTCGTGGGGGCGCGGCGGCCGCGTCTCGTCGGCGCCGGACGCGCTGGGCGCATTGGGTGCCGTGGGTGCGGGGGCGCCGGACGCGCTGGGTGCGGGGGCCGCGGACGCGCTGGGTGCGGGCGCGTCGGAGGCATCGGTTACGGGCGCGCTGTCCGGTCGGAGGGCGCCCGCGGGATCACCGGCGCCTCAGCCGCCGGAGCCGCCCTTTCCGCCGCCGAAGCCACCGCGGTGGACACCGCTGTGGCTACCACCGGTACCGCCGGAACCGCCGGAGCTCCGGGGCTTGGTGAAGGAGCCGCCGTCGACCCAGCCGCTCTTCCTGTCGCCGTCGTAGTACCAGGCGCTGTTGGCCGAGACCTTGGTGGAATCGCAGTTCTTGTCGGAGACGACCTTGTAGCCCTTGCCGAGGCGGTAGCTGTCGCGGTCGACGCAGCGCTGGTCGGGTTCCGAGGAGCAGGCGGTGAGCGCCGCCGCGAGGAGCCCCATGCCGCCGAGGACGACCGTGCCAGAGCGCAGTTGGCGCCGTACGTCCACCATGTCCGCTTCTCCCGTTTGTTCTGTTCGTGTTCGGTGAGGGGAACAGACTAGAGAGCGGGTGGAGCCCACCCGCGGTGGCCCCCGGGGATGCGCTGTCCCCTACAGTCGCTTCGTGCTCTTTGGAATGGTGTGCGCCCTTGGTGCCTCGGTCTGCTTCGGTACGGCGACGGTTCTGCAGGCGATGGCCGCGCGGGCCGCGGGCGAGAGCGGGACGGGCGGCGGAGCCGGCGGTGCGGCGGCACTGCTGCTGCGGGCGCTGCGGCAGTGGCGCTATGTGGCGGGGCTGGGCCTGGACGGGGTCGGCTTCCTGCTGCAGATCGTCGCGCTGCGGTCGCTTCCGATCTACGCCGTCGGCGCGGCCCTCGCCGCGAGCCTGGCCGTCACGGCGGTGGTGGCCTCGCGGCTGCTCCATGTGCGGCTGAGCCGGGTCGAGTGGGGCGCGGTGGCGGTGGTGTGCGCGGGTCTCGCGATGCTGGGGCTGGCATCCGGGACGGAGGGGGACCGGACGGGGTCCCTGACGTTGAAGTACGTGATGCTGGCGACCTCCCTGGCCGTGCTGGTGCTGGGGCTGGTCGGCGGACGGCTGCCCGACCGGGGGCGGGCGCTCGCCCTGGGGCTCGGGGCGGGATTCGGGTTCGGGGTGGTCGAGGTGGCGGTGCGGCTGATCGCGGACCTCGATCCGGGGACGCTGCTGGCCAATCCGGCGACGTACGCGCTGCTGATCGGTGGCGGGGCCGCGTTCCTGCTGCTCACCACGGCCCTGGAACGGGGTTCGGTGACGACGGCCACCGCCGGCCTGGTCATCGGGGAGACCATCGGGCCCGCGCTGGTGGGGGTGGTGTGGCTGGGCGACCGTACGCGCGAGGGACTGTCCTGGCTGGCCGTTCTCGGTTTCGCGGTGGCTGTGGCGGGGGCCCTGGCGCTGGCGCGGTTCGGCGAGGCGCCGGGCACGACGACGTCCGCGGCCGCGTCCGGGCGCACGGAGGCGGAGGCGGAGGAAGAGGAAGAGGAAGAGCGGAAGGCGTAGGTCCCGCGAGGGGAAGAGCGTCCGCGAGGGCTGCCCTCCCGGTGGTGGGTCCTTTTCAGGGAAGTGCTCGGCACAGCGCGTCGAGCGCGCCCGACCAGGCGTGATCCGGCGGTGTGCCGTAGCCGACGACCAGGGCGTCCTGGGGCGGGGTGACGGCGGCGGGGTGGCGGTGGCGGGAGAGGCCGTGGACGGCGAGGCCCTGCCAGGCGGCGGCCTGGACGACCGACCGCTCGGTGCCCGGCGGCAGTTGGAGCACGGCGTGCAGCCCTGCGGCGATGCCGGTGGCGTGCACGGCGGGGGCACGGGTGGCGAGCGCCGCGACGAGGGCGTCTCGGCGGCGCCGGTAACGCAGCCGGGCGGCGCGGACATGGCGGTCGTACGCACCGGAGGTGATGAACTCCGCCAGGGTCAGCTGGTCCAGTGCTCCGGTCGACCAACCGCCCTCTCCTTTCAGGGAGATGACCTCGTCCGCGAGGGACGGCGGCAGCACCAGCCAGCCCAGGCGCAGCGCGGGCGCCAGCGATTTGCTCGCGGTGCCCAGATGGATCACGTGGTCGGGGTCCAGGCCCTGCAACGCGCCGACGGGCTGCCGGTCGTAGCGGAACTCGCCGTCGTAGTCGTCCTCCAGGACGAGCCCGCCGGTGCCGCGGGCCCAGCCGACGACGGCGGCCCGGCGGTCCGGGTGCAGCGGCACGCCCATCGGGAACTGGTGGGCGGGAGTGAGCAGTACGGCTCGTACACCCGTCATGTCACCCGTGTCGGTGCCGAGTTCGTCGAAAGGCAGGGGGGTCGTGCGCAGGCCCGAGCGGTGCAGGAGATTCCAGTGCACGTCCAGGCCGTAGGACTCCACGGCGAGCGAGCGCAGCCCCCGCCGCCGCAGGACCGCTCCGAGCAGCGTGAGTCCGTCCGAGAAGCCGGAGCAGATCACGATGCGCTCCGGGTCGGCGCGGACGCCCCGGGCACGGGAGAGATAGCCCGCGAGGGCGGTGCGCAGTTCGGGGCGGCCGCGCGGATCGCCGTAGCCGAGGGCGTCGTGCGGTGCGACGGACAGGGCGCGGCGGGCCGCCTTGAGCCAGGCGGTGCGCGGGAAGGACGCGAGGTCGGGGGTGCCCGGAACGAGGTCGTACGCGGGACGGCGCTGTTCAGGGGGGCACGGCGCGGCCCTGGGCGCCGGTCGTACGACGCTCCGCCCGGCCACCCGTGTGCCCGAGCCCTGGCGGGCGGTGAGCCAGCCCTCGGCGACGAGGTCGCCGTAGGCGTCGGCGACCGTGTTGCGGGCGACGCCCAGGTCGGTGGCGAGCGAACGGGAGGACGGGAGGCGGGTTCCGGGGGCCAGCCGGCCGCTGCGGACCGCCTCGCGCAACGCGTCCGTCAGCCCTTTGCGGACGCCGGATCCGGTCGGCTCGACGTGAAGGTCGACTCCCAGAGTGGCCCATGTTCTCGCCATGGAAATGGACCATACCCCTGGGCTACTCCCCTCGTAGGGTCGATCTCATGACGACGCGGGACATGACCACGCAGAACACGACGACGAACACCACGACCAGCACCGACGACTCCGCGCGGTACGCGCCCGAGCCCGTCCCGCGACTCGACTGGACCAAGCTCGCCCCCGACGTCTACAAGGCGATGGTCAGGCTCGACGCGGCGGCCCGGCGCGGGCTGGACCCCCTGCTCCTGGAGCTGGTGAAGATCCGCGCCTCGCAGCTCAACCACTGCGCGTTCTGTCTCGACATGCACACCAAGGACGCGCTCGCGGCGGGCGAGAGCGTGGAGCGGATCGTGCAGCTCGGCGCGTGGGAGGAGTCGCGGCACTTCTACACGGAGAAGGAGCTCGCGGCGATCGAGCTGACGGAGGCCGTCACCGTGCTCACGGAAGGGTTCGTGCCGGACGAGGTGTACGAGCGCGCGGCCCGGCACTTCGAGGAGGCCGAGCTGGCCCAGCTGATCGCCGCGATCACCGTGATCAACGCCTGGAACCGGTTCGGCGTGACCTGCCGCCTGGTGCCCGGCCACTACCGGGCGGGCGGGCACAAGTGAGGCTCCGGCTCGGCCCGGAGGGCAATGGCGTCCCGGACGGAAGTGCACGGTGGTGAACAAGGCCGAGGTGTTCCGGGCGCTGCACCACGGCCGCGGGCCGGTGAACGTGTTCGCCCGGCTCGACGGGGTATCGGCGGCGGAACTGGGTGAGCTCGGGGCCACCCGGGTCACGTTCGGCCCCGGCCCGCAGCGCCGGGCGACGGAGGCGCTGCGGGACATCGCGGCCGGGCTGAGGTAGGCCGGACGGCGGCTCGCCCCGCAACGCTCCCCATGGTGCGGGGGCGGGGCGGGCACCGCTCCTGGCGCTCGCCCCGCACCCGCCCCCGCAGCCGCGCGCGAGAGGCGCGCGCGAGGCGGCGACTACGAGTGGGACGGAAGCCACGCCCGCCAGGTCGACGCGTGGCGCTCCGCCCACTTCTTCGCCGCTTCCTCGGGCGTCAGCTTGTCGTTGGCGATCATCAGCGAGACCTCGTTCTGGTCCGCGGTGGTCCACTTGAACTTCTTCAGGAAGGCGGCGGCCTTGCCGCCGGTCCTCGCGAAGTCGGCGTTGAGGTACTTCCGCAACGGGGTGTGCGGGTAGGCGCAGGCGACCTTCGCCGCGTCGGCGTCGCAGCCGTCCTGGTAGGCGGGCAGCTTCACCTCGGTCATGGGGACCTTCTCGAACAGCCACTGCGGGGAGTACCAGTACGTGAGGAACGGCTTCCGCTCCTTCGCGAACTGCTTCATCTGCGTGATCTGCGCGGCCTCCGAACCGGCGAACACCACTTGGTAGTTCAGGTGCAGGTTGTTCACCAGCGCCTTGTCGTTGGTGACGTACGACGGGGAGCCGTCGAGGAGCTGCCCCTTGCCGCCGCTCTCCGGCGTGCGCAGCCGGTCGGCGTACTTGTCGAGGTTCTTCCAGTTCGTGACGTCGGGGTGCTGCTTGGCGAAGTACGTGGGGACGTACCAGCCGATGTGCCCGGTCACGCCCAGGTCCCCGCCGGGCGCGATCGTCTTCTTGCCCTCGACGTACCGCTTCTCCTGGTCGGGGTGGCCCCAGTCCTCCAGGATCGCGTCGACGCGGCCCTGGCTGAGCGCGTCCCAGGCGGGCACCTCGTCGACCTGGACGGTGTCGACGCGGTAGCCCATCTCGTGTTCGAGGAGGTACTGCGCCACGGCGACGTTCGACTGGGCGCCCACCCAGGACTGCACGGACAGGGTCACCGTTCTCGCGCCCCGGGCGTTCGCGAAGGGCGAGGCCTGCTTGGTCATGTCGGCGGCACCGCAGCCGGTGAGCAGCAGCAGGGCCGACGCTCCGGCCACCGCGGATGTCGTACGGACGCGCATGTCAGGCTCCCGTCTTCGCGCGGCGTTCGGTCGGCTGGGTCACCCGGTCGAGCATCAGGCCGAGGCAGACGATCGCGGCGCCCGCGACCAGGCCGGTGGCCAGATCGCCCTGGGCGAGGCCGAACACGACGTCGTAACCGAGCGCGCCACCGCCTACCAGGCCGCCGATGATGACGACGGCGAGAACCAGGACGACGCCCTGGTTGACGGCGAGCAGCAGCGCGGGCCGCGCCAACGGCAGCTGGACCTGGCGCAGTTGCTGCCCGGGGGTCGCGCCCAGGGAGCGGGCGGCCTCCAGTGCGGCCGGGTCGACGGCGCGCAGCCCCTGGGTGGTGATGCGGACCACGGCGGGCAGCGCGTAGACGACCGCGGCGGCGACGGCGGGTGCCCGGCCGACGCCGAACAGCGCGACCACGGGGATGAGGTACACGAACTGCGGCATGGTCTGGAAGACGTCGAGGACGGGTCGCAGCAGGCGCTCGAACCGCTCGCTGCGCGCGGCGGCGATGCCGGTGGCGAAGCCGAGCACGAGGGTCACGGCGACGGCCGCCAGCACCTGGGAGAGCGTGTCGAGGGACGGCTTCCACGCGCCCAGCACGCCGATCGCGGCCATGGCGAGGACGGCCGTGAGCGCGGTGCTCCAGGTGCCGATCAGCCAGGCCAGGGCGGCCACGGTGAGGAGCAGCGCCCACCAGGGCAGCCATTGCAGGCCGTCCCGGAGCGGGTCGAGGACCCAGGTGGTGAAGTGACCCGCCCAGTCGGCGGTGCCGCCGACGTAGGGGACGCCGGAGTACAGATGGCCGGTCATCCAGTCGACGGCGCTGTTCACCGGCTCGGCGATGTTCACCGCCCAGGCGTCGGGCCAGTCCAGCCGGCCCGTGAGGCGTCCGGCGGTCACGACGGCCACGACGGCGGCCGCCGCGTACAGCCAGGGCGTCTTCTCGCCGGCCTGTCCGAGCCGTTCGCCCGCCGCGGCCGTGACCCGGTCGAGGACGACCGCGAGGAGGACGATCGGGATGCCGGCGGCGAGCGCGGCGCCCACGTCCACGGAGGCGAGTGCCTGGTAGACGCGGTCGCCGAGACCGCCGGCGCCGATCACCGAGGCGATGACGGCCATGGACAGCGCCATCATGATCGTCTGGTTGAGGCCGAGGAGGAGTTCCTTGCGGGCCAGTGGAAGTCGGGCGGTGAGCAGCCGCTGCCGGGCCGTGGCGCCGAGTGAGGCGACGGCCTCCATCACGCCCTCGTCCGCGTCGCGCAGGCCGAGCGCGGTGAGCCGGGCCATCGGCGGGGCGGCGTAGACGACGGTGGCGAGCACGGCCGCGGGGACACCGATGCCGAAGACCAGCACGACGGGCAGCAGGTACGCGAACGCCGGGAGCACCTGCATGGTGTCGAGGACGGGGCGCAGCGCGCGGTGGGTGCGGTCGGAGAGCCCGGCGGCGAGGCCGAGCAGCGTACCCAGCACGACGGAGGCGAACACGGCGACCACCATGACGGCCAGCGTCTGCATGGTGGGCACCCACATGCCGAGCAGACCGCAGGCGAGGAAGGCCGCGCCGGCGCCGAGGGCCGACCGTACGCCCGCGGCCCGCCAGGCCACGAGGGCGGCCACGGCGGTCACTCCGGCCCAGCCCGCCGCGAGGAGCAGCAGATAGACGGCGCGCACCGAGAGGACGACGGCGTTGCTGACGTAGCCGAAGAAGTACAGGAACAGCGGGTGGCTGTCACGGTTGTCGATGATCCAGCCGCCGGCTCTGCCGAGCGGTCCGGTCAGGTCGACGGTCAGCGCGTGCGGCCAACTGCCACCGGACCAGCGGGCGTCGGCGAGGGGCACGAGCACCGCCGCGACGACCGCGAGCAGCAGGAGCTTGGCGACGGCCGGATGCCGGAGGAGGCGGGGAAGGACGGTACGGGGGAGGGAGGTGGACGTGGTGACCGCGGCCATCACAGCGCCTCCTTCCGCGGGTCCGCCCCGCCGCGTGGGTCCACGCCGGTGCGCGAGTCCGTCGCGACGCCGAGGTCGGTTCCGGCGACGACGGCGAGCAGCCGCTCGTGGTCGACGACGCCGAGACAGCGGCCGTCCCGCACGACGCAGGCGGCCCGGCCGCTGCGGGCGACGGTCCTGATGGCGTCGGCGACCACGGTTTCGGGGGCGAGCGCGCCGGGGTGGTCCGGCCCGCCGCAGTCCCCGGCCCGCATGGCGGTGCGGACCGTCATGACCTGCTCGCGGGGCACGTCCCGGACGAACTCGCGGACGTAGGCGTCGGCAGGGGAGCCGACGATCTCCTCGGGGGTGCCGAGCTGGACGATCCGGCCGTCGCGCATCAGGGCGATGCGGTCGCCCAGGCGCAGGGCCTCGGTCAGGTCATGGGTGATGAAGACCATCGTGCGGCCCTCCTCGCGGTGCAGCCGGACGACCTCCTCCTGCATGTCACGCCGGATCATCGGGTCGAGCGCGCTGAACGGCTCGTCGAAGAGCAGGACTTCGGGGTCGGCGGCGAGCGCGCGGGCCAGCCCGACGCGCTGCTGCTGACCGCCGGACAGCTGTCCGGGCCTGCGCTGCTCCATGCCCTGCAGACCGACCTTGGCGACGACCTCGGCGGCCCTCGCCCGGCGTTCCTCGCGCGAGACGCCCTGGATCTCCAGGCCGTAGGCGACGTTGTCGAGCACCGAGCGGTGCGGCAGCAGGCCGAAGTGCTGGAAGACCATGGCGGCACGGTGGCGGCGCAGTTCGCGCAGCCGGGCCTTGTCCATCGCGAGGACGTCCTCGCCGTCGATCGAGAGGCGGCCCGAGGTGGGCTCGATCAGCCGGGTCAGGCAGCGCACGAGCGTGGACTTGCCCGAGCCGGACAGCCCCATGACGACGAAGACCTCGCCCTTGAGCACGTCGAAACCGACGTCACGGACGGCGGCGGTGCAGCCGGTGGCGGCGCGCAGTTCGGCGGCGTCGAGCGCGGCGAGTTCGGGATCGCCGGGGACTCGGTCGGCCTTCGGCCCGAAGACCTTCCAGAGGTTCCGCACGGAGAAGACGGGCTCGCTCGACTGGGCGGTGGCCCTGACTCCCTTGCCGGGCACGGCGGTTGTGGCGTCGGCGGGGGTGTCGTCGTCCGCGGCGGACGGGTTCACGTCGGTGGTGGTACTCATCGCGCACCGCCCCCGATCAGGTCGGCGGCCTTCTCGCCGACCATGAGCACGCCGATCATCGGGTTCACGGCGGGCATGGTCGGGAAGACGGAGGCGTCGGCGATCCGGATGCCGTCGAGACCGCGGACGCGTAGTTCGGGGTCCACCACCGCGCGTTCGTCGGAGAGTTCGCCCATCCGGCAGGTTCCGGCCGGGTGGTACACGGTGTGCGCGACCTGGCGCGCGTACGCGCCGAGTTCCTCGTCGCCGGTGACGGCGGGACCGGGGCACACCTCGCGTTTGAGCCAGCCGGCGAGCGGCTCGGCCGCGGCTATCTCGCGGGCGATCTTGATGCCGTCGACGAGGGTACGGCCGTCGTAGTCGTCCTCGTCCGTGAAGTACCGGAAGTCCAGGGCGGGTTTGACGGCGGGATCGGCGCTGGTCAGGTAGAGGCGGCCGCGGCTGCGCGGCTTGGGGATGTTGGGGGTCATGGAGACGCCGTGCGCGGGGCGTTCGTAGCCGAGGCGCTCCGGGTTGTCCGTGAAGGGGAGCTGATAGAAGTGGAACATCAGGTCGGGACCCGGCTGTTCGGGGTCGCGGCGCACGAACAGGCCCGCGTCGGAGTCCATCGCGGAGTTCTCCGGGATCGGCCCGTTCGTCTCCCAGACGATCACCGACTCGGGGTGGTCGAGCAGGTTCTCGCCGACGCCCGGCAGATCGTGCACGACCGGGATGTCCAGCTCCTCGAGGTCACCGGCGGGTCCGATGCCGGAGTGCAGCAGCAGCCGCGGCGAGTCGACCGCGCCCGCGCACAGCAGTACCTCGTTCCGGGCCCGTACGAGAACCTCTTCGTCGCCCTTCGTGCGGACGTGCACGCCCGTGACGCGCGTTCCGTCCAGTTCCAGCTTGTACGCCCAGGTCTCCAGCAGGAGCGTCAGGTTGGGACGCCCGTCCATCACCGGGTGCAGGTACGCCACCGAGGCGCTCGACCGCTTGTTGGTCTCCGGGTGGTACGCGAGGTCGAAGAATCCGACGCCCTCCGTGAACGGCTGCCGGTTGAAGCCCTCGACGCGCGGCACGTCGAGCGCGGCCTGTGCCGCGTCCACGAAGTCCCTCGCGATGGCGTTCCGGTCCTTCTCGTCGACCGGGACGATGTTGTTCAGGAGCCGCGCGTAGTACGCCTCCATCGACACCGCGCCCCAGCCCTTGGCGCCGGCCGCCTCCCACTCGTCCCAGTCGGACGGCAGCGGCTTGAACGCGATCAGCGTGTTGTGCGACGAGCAGCCGCCGAGGACCCGGGCGCGGCTGTGCCGGATGTGCGAGTTGCCGCGCGGCTGCTCGGTGGTCGGGTAGTCGTAGTCCAACTCCCCGCCGAGCAGCCCCATCCAGCGGCGCAGGGTGAGGACGTCGTCGCGGCCGACATCGCTGGGGCCGCCCTCGATGACGGCGACGGTGACGTCCGGGTTCTCGGTGAGGCGGGACGCGATCACGGAGCCCGCCGTGCCGCCGCCGATGACGACGTAGTCGTACGTGTTCTCGTGCTGGGACATGAAGGAGTGCTCCAAAGTGCCTTGTGCGGTGGGGTTTCGGGGAGGGACGGAGCCCTGGAGGGGGACGGGGAGGCCCGCCGGGCGGACGGAAGCCGAAGTCGGCCGGCGAACCGAAGGACGCGCGCGGAAGCCAGGCGGCGGACCGACCGACGGGCGCCGAAGTCAGCCGGCGAACCAGCGGACCGGCGCCGGCGCGAGGTTCTGGTAGACGTGCTTGGTCTCGCGGTACTCGGCGAGCCCGGCCGGGCCGAGTTCGCGCCCGACGCCGCTCCTGCCGAAGCCGCCCCACTCCGCCTGCGGGAGGTAGGGGTGGAAGTCGTTGATCCAGACGGTGCCGTGGCGCAGCCGCCCCGCGACGCGGCGGGCGCGGCCGGCGTCGGCGGTCCAGACGGCGCCCGCGAGGCCGTACTCGGTGTCGTTGGCGAGGGCGACGGCCTCGTCCTCGGTGGCGAAGGTCTCCACGGTGAGGACGGGCCCGAAGACCTCCTCGCGGACGACCCGCATCCCGCGGTGGCACTGGTCGAGCACGGTCGGCTCGTAGAAGTACCCGCCGGCGGGCCGGACCCTTGACGGCTCGGGCCGCTTGCCGCCGGCGCGCAGCACCGCGCCCTCGGCCAGCGCGGAGGCGACGTATTCCTCGGTCTTCGCGCGCTGCTGCTCGGAGACGAGCGGGCCGCACTCGACGCCGTCCTCGGTGCCGCGGCCGAGCCGGATCACGGTTGCCCTGCGGGCGAGTTCGGCGACGAAGCGCTCGCGCAGGGACTCCTCGACGATGAGCCGTGAACCCGCCGAGCACACCTGGCCGCTGTGGATGAAGGCGGCGTTGAGGGCCTGGTCGACGGCGGTGTCGAAGCCCTCCTCGGTGGCGCAGGCGTCGGCGAAGACGACGTTGGGGTTCTTGCCGCCGAGTTCGAGCGCGACCTTCTTGACCGTGTCGGCGGCGGCACGTGCCACCTTCGTACCGCTGGCGAGGCCGCCGGTGAAGGAGACGAGGTCGACGTCGGGGTGCTCGGCGAGGCGGGCGCCGACGGTGTGTCCGGGGCCCGTGACGAGGCCGGCGACTCCGGCGGGCAGCCCGGCCTCGGCCAGCAGACCCAGCAGGGCGACCGTGGTCAGCGGGGTGATCTCGCTCGGCTTGACCACGAAGGTGTTGCCCGCGGCCAGGGCCGGAGCGATCTTCCAACTGGCCTGCAGGAGGGGGTAGTTCCAGGGTGTGATCAGGGCGCACACTCCGACGGGCTCGTGCACGACGACGCTGTGGACGTCGGACGAACCGGCGTCCACCACGCGCCCGCCGCCCTCCCCCACCACGAGGTCGGCGAAGTAGCGGAAGGCGGCGACGACGCAGTCGATGTCGACGCGGCCCTCCTCCAGGGTCTTGCCCGCGTCACGGCTTTCGAGCAGCCCGAGCTCCTCGCGGTCGCGGACCAGGAGGTCGGCGACGCGGCGCAGCAGGGCGGCGCGCTCGGTGACGGGGGTGTGCGGCCAGGGACCCTCGTCGAAGGCGCGGCGTGCGGCGGCGACCGCGAGGTCCGCGTCCTTCCCGTCGCCCTCCGCGACCACGGCGAACGGCTCGGCATCGGCGGGGTCGAGGATCTCGCGCTTCGCGCCGGAGAGCGCCGCGCGCCACTCGCCGCCCACGTGGATGGTCTGTTCTGCCTGCTGTCCGGCCATGATCGGTGTTGCCTTCCGTTCCTGTTCGATGCCCCTGTGTCACACGTGTGTCACTCCCGGGAGCCGTGAGCACCTGCCCTCCGACCTCGATCGCATGCACAATCCGTCACCAGAAGTGCGCCGGGTCACTGAAAAATCGACCAAAATACGACCAGAACGGCCGCTCGGCAGCGATGGACGGTTCGCTTTCCTTTGACTAAAGTCAAAGGAACATGGACGGAACGGCACCGGAACCGGACAGGGGGCCGGAAAAGATGGAGCCAGTGTCAGCGGACCAGGTGACGGCGCTGCGGCGGTTCAACCGCTACTTCACCCGGCGCATCGGAGCACTCGACGACCACTACCTCGGCCAGGACCGCCCCCTGGGCGAGGCCCGGCTGCTGTTCGAGATCGGCGGGGCGGGGGCCTCCCTGCGCGAACTCAGGGCCCGGCTCGGCCTGGACGCCGGGTACTTGAGCCGGATGGTGCGGGCCCTGGAGTCACAGGGTCTGGTCCGGGTGAGCGTCCATCCCGGCGACAGCAGACTGCGCGTCGCCGATCTCACGGCCGCCGGGCAGGCCGAGGTCAAGGAACAGAACCGGCTGGCCGACGGTCTGGCCGAGGGTCTGCTCGGCGGGCTCGACACTCCCCGGCGCGTGGAGCTGACCGCGGCCCTCGACACGGCACACCGGCTGCTCCGGCTCGCCGCGATCACCGTCGAGACCGTCGACGGCGCCTCCCCCGACGCCCGCGCCTGCCTCGACGCGTACGCGGCCGACATCGACGAGCGGTTCCCCGAGGGCTTCGACCCCGGCGCCCTCGTCCGGCCCGACGAGGTGTCGGGCGACGCGGGCGCCTTCCTCGTCGCCTACGAGGAGAACCGCCCCGTGGGCTGCGGCGCGCTCCGTCGGCTCGCTCCCCGCGTGGGCGAGATCCGCCATGTGTGGGTGCACCCCGGCGCCCGCCGCCTCGGCCTCGGACGCCGCATCCTCGACGGCCTCGAACAACGGGCCACCGAACGCGAGTTCACCGTCGTACGGCTCGACACGCACGCCGTGCTCACCGAGGCCCGGGCCATGTACCGGGCGTGCGGATACACGGAGATCCCGCGGTACGACGACAACGTGTACGCGGCGCACTGGTTCGAGAAGCGGCTGCCCGGCGCCGGGACACAGGAACCGCCCGCGCGTTAGGGGCGGTTCCTTCTCCAACGGTGGTTCTGAGCCGGGTGGGGCTCGTTTGTCAGGTGGGGCCCGCGTGTCAGGTGAGGCCCGCGTGTCAGGTGCGATTCATGCGTCAGGTGGAGCTGGTGCAGTCGAAGCCGGTCGGGCAGAAGGAGTTCACGGCCGTCGTCAGCTGTTCGGTCATGTCCACACCCGGCGGACCGCTCGCGACGATGGCGTACGGCGTGCCGTCGGCGGCCTGGAAACGGTGGTCGATGGTCTGTGTGGCTCCGTACCGCTTGTCGTAGTAGCTGTAACTGAACTCCGTCCAGCCGGTGCCGGTCCGCCGGTCCAGGTACTGGTAGTCCTTGGCCCCCTGCGCGATGCTCTCGGCCTGCGCCGAGGATTCCGCCGCCGAGGGTTCCATGATCTCGAACACCAAGAGCCTGCGGTTTCCGTCGGGCGCCGTGTAGGTGACGACGGGCGCCAGCTTGCCCTGCTTCTCCTCGCGCGCCCAGCCGTCCGGCACGTCCACGGAGTAGCCGACCGGGTCGTCCGCCCGGCGGTACCCGGGGGACGGCACAGGAGCGGTGGTCGCCGCCGGGTCGGCGTAGGCGCCCTCGCCGCCGGAGGCGCCGGAGGCGTTCGAGGTCTCCGGTGACACGCCGGGCCGCGTAGCCGTCACGGTCACCGAGGGACCGGACGAACCCGCGCCCGGATGCCCGGGTGAGCCCCCCTTGGTCAGCGCCCACAGCCCGCCACCCACACCGCCCGCCAGAACGGCCACGGCCACGATCACCAGGAGCAGCCGCCGCGAGTCACCGGCCCTCGGCGCCGCCTGACCGCCCCCGGGCGTCGCGCCGCCCCCGGGCCAGGTCTGCGGTTGCTGGTGCGGCTGCTGGTGCGGCTGCGACCAGGCCTGAGCCTGCTGCTGATATTGATACTGGGGCTGGGACCAGTGCGGCTGCTGTTGCTGTTGCTGTTGCGGCGTCTGCACCTGGGGCTGCGGCGGTACGGAACCCGGGGGCGGACCGGGCTCAGGCTGCCGCAGTGGACCCGCCTGCGTGGCCGCCGCCCACCACTGCTCCTGGTCCCCGGCCGGCGGCGCTCCGCCGGCGTCGACACCGTCCTGAACTCCACCACCGTCCTGAACTCCACCATCGGCCGGCCGGACCGTACCGTCATCGACCCATTGCCGACGGTCCGCGTCCCATCGCTGCGCCATCCCGTCACCCCCCGCTCCCCGTCGGCCCCACCCGACGGCCCGATCCCGACGCATTTCTCGCCGAACCTCTGCCGCGCCCCTGTCCCCAGCGGACCGTACGCAATGACGATAGTGAGAATTCCGCCAACAGCACCCCTCTTTATGGCGACAAAGCACACACGTTCGATACGTACTTTCCGTACGCCTTTCCGCCCTTCACCCGCGCCGCCGGACGACAAGGCGGTCTCCGGCCGCATGGACGCGCGTACACGCGACGGCCGGCCCCCGAACACACCGATGCCCGGGTGGTGAACACCACCCGGGCATCGTGTGTACTGCGGAGGAACCGACTCGGCCAAGCCGAGTCGGACCGGTATCAGCCCGACTCGGACCGGCTCAGCTCGGTCCGCATCGGATCGGATCGGATCAGATCCCGGTCGATCGGATTCCGGTCGGATCGGATTCCGGTTGGATCAGATCAGGCCGAGGCTGCGGACCGCCTCGCGCTCCTCCTCGAGCTCCTTCACGGAGGCGTCGATGCGGGTGCGCGAGAACTCGTTGATGTCCAGGCCCTGGACGATCTCGTACCGGCCGTCCTTCGTGGTGACGGGGAAGGAGGAGATGAGACCCTCCGGCACACCGTACGAACCGTCCGACGGGATACCCATGGAGGTCCAGTCGCCGTCGGCCGTGCCGTTGACCCAGGTGTAGACGTGGTCGATGGCGGCGTTGGCGGCCGAGGCGGCCGAGGACGCGCCACGGGCCTCGATGATCGCCGCACCGCGCTTGGCGACGGTCGGGATGAACTCCTCGGCCAGCCACTTCTCGTCGTTGACGACCTCGGCGGCGTTCTTGCCGGCGACCGAGGCGTGGAAGATGTCCGGGTACTGGGTGGCGGAGTGGTTGCCCCAGATCGTCAGACGCTGGATGTCGGCGACCGTGGTGCCCGTCTTCTTCGCGAGCTGGGTCAGCGCGCGGTTGTGGTCCAGACGGGTCATCGCGGTGAAGCGCTCGGCCGGTACGTCCGGGGCGGCGGCCTGGGCGATCAGCGCGTTGGTGTTCGCCGGGTTGCCGACGACCAGGATCTTGACGTCGTCCGCGGCGTTGTCGTTGATGGCCTTGCCCTGCGGCTTGAAGATGCCGCCGTTGGCGGAGAGCAGGTCGCCGCGCTCCATGCCCTTGGTGCGGGGGCGGGCGCCGACGAGGAGACCGACGTTGGTGCCGTCGAAGGCGACGTTCGGGTCGTCCGTGATGTCGATGCCCTGAAGAAGCGGGAAGGCGCAGTCGTCGAGCTCCATGGCGGTGCCCTCGGCGGCCTTCAGCGCCGGTGTGATCTCCAGGAGGCGCAGCTTGACCGGCACGTCCGCGCCGAGCAACTGGCCGGAGGCGATGCGGAAGAGCAGGGCGTAACCGATCTGGCCGGCCGCGCCGGTGACGGTGACGTTCACGGGAGTGCGGGTCATGGCGTTCTCCGTATGACAGCTGGCGGTGGGGCGTCCCTGCCCCGGGTGCAGGATCGTCCCCTGCAACCGCCGCAATGATCGATCAAAGGTGACGATGATCGATCTCTCGGCGTCAAGAGAGATCCGCCGTCAGGCTATCGCGCATCCGGGACGCCGGACGTCAGGGTCCGTGTGGCCCACCCCACAGATCTCCCGCAAATACCCCCGGGAGGGCGGCCGCCGGGCTCGGGAGAGGGTGAACTCGGCGACGCCAAAGGGGTTACCGGGGGCGCCGGAAAGGGATCTCCCCCCTCCCCGACAGCACCGGATCCCGTGGGGGTACCGTCCGCCTGCCCCCTCCGGGCGAACTCAAATCCCCCAACCCGGAGGATTTCTCCGGGGTCTGTCCGCGGCTGTGCTTCGCATCCTCCGCCGCGTCCTCCGCCGCGTCCTCCGCCGCGTCCTTCCCAAGGTCTCTGCTTCGCTCGACCAGGGAACCCTCATCGCCCCTCAGGCTCCGCCCCGGGCCCCGTCCCCGGGGCGCCGGACGATGCTCCGCCCCGTCCCGTCCGGACGGCTGCACCGGCACCGGTACCGGCGCGACGGCAGGCCTCAACGACCACCCAGCGGGCCGGAGTTGAATATTTCTCGTCGCACAGCGCGCACACCGTACCGGAATGGTCACTTCCGTGCCACAGCGGACGGCCGGCTGTTGAACAGTCCGTTCCCGTACACAAGGGTTGACCCCGGGCGGAACACTCGCCCGACCGCGGCCCGTCCCGACTCGGGGGAGGGGACGAGCCGCCGTCACCTCCGGACGGGAAACCGAAGTCGAGGCCGAGTCGACGCCGGAGTCGGAGTCGACGTCGGAGTCGACGTCGGAGTCGAGGCCGAGTCGAGTTCGACATCGAAGTCGCCACGCGGGCGTCGGCAAGCGCGCGTCGGCAAGTGCGCGTCGGGTGAAACAACACGGCCCGCCTTCCCCCGAAGGAGAAGACGGGCCGCGGGCCGCAGAGGCGAGCCGGGACACGCGCAGGTCGTCCGCGATTCAGCGCACCGTGAAGTGCAACGTGTCGTCGAGGAACGGGATCACCAGCATCGGATGGGGCTGGGCCATCAGCGCGAGCACGACGATGGCGGTACCCAGGACGCCGTACGTGAGCATGTCCGTGAAGCGGGAGCGGACCGCGAGCATGCCGACGCTGGGCAGCATCCAGCGCATCGCGGCACCCGCGAGCAGCGCGGCGCCGATCAGGATCGTGCCGACGCGGAACACGTCGAGCGCGGTGAGCAGCAGGCCGAGCGCGACGGCGGACAGCACGGTGAGGATCGGCCACTGACGCGCGGGCGCCGGGGCATCCCCGGCCGCCGCCCGGCCACCGCCCTCGGGCCGGGCGGTGTCCCGGGTGAACAGCGGGAAGCGCCGCGTGGTGCGCCGCGGCTTCCCCTCGGCGTCGGGTGCGCTGATCGCGTCCCGCACGGTCACCCCGTCCAGCTCATCCCCCTCGGCCTCGGAGCCCGTCCCGGTCCCGGACCCGGTCTTCGCCTCCGCCACGGACCCGGCCTCGCCTCCGGCCTTTTCCCCGGCCCCGGCCTTCAACTCGGTCTGGGTCTCGGTCTCGGTCTCGATCTCGGTCTCCTTCTCGGAAGCGGACTCGGTCCGCCGAGCGGTCCCGGTCCCGGCAGCCGACCTGGGCTCGGTCCCGGCGGCCGACCCGGGCCCGGTCGCCCGGCCGTCCGTGCCCCGCGCCCGGGAACCGGCCCCCGCCCCGGCTCCCGCAGAAGCGGAGGCGGGGGCGGACGAGGAGGCGGACGAGGAGGCAGAAGCACGCGTCCCGGTGACGGCCTCGCGCAGAGCGCTCTCCGCCTCCCGTACGGCCGCCTCGGTGCCGGCGCCTCGCGCGTCGCGCGCCGCGCCGTCCCCGGACTCGTGGGTGTTGCCGTCAGCCGACACTGCGTTCCGCCGCTTCCACCACGTTGACGAGCAGCTGGGCCCGGGTCATCGGGCCGACACCGCCCGGGTTCGGCGAGATCCAGGCGGCGACCTCGGCGACGTCCGGGTGGACGTCGCCGACGATCTTGCCCTCGGCGCTGCGCGAGACACCGACGTCCAGGACGGCGGCGCCCGGCTTCACGTCCTCGGCCCTGATCAGGTGCGCGGAGCCCGCGGCGGCGACGATGATGTCGGCGCGCTTGAGGTGCGCGGAGAGGTCACGGGTGCCGGTGTGGCACTGGGTGACGGTGGCGTTCTCGCTGCGCCGCGTCAGCAGCAGAGGCATCGGGCGCCCGATGGTGACGCCGCGGCCGACGACCACGACCTCGGCACCCTTGATCTCCACGCCGTAGCGGCGCAGGAGCGTGAGGACGCCGTTGGGGGTGCAGGGCAGCGGGGCGGGCTCGTTGAGGACGAGACGCCCGAGGTTCATCGGGTGCAGGCCGTCCGCGTCCTTGTCCGGGTCCATCAGTTCCAGGATGCGGTTCTCGTCGATGCCCTTGGGGAGCGGCAGCTGGACGATGTAGCCGGTGCAGGCGGGGTCCTCGTTCAGCTCCCGGACCACCGCCTCGATCTCTTCCTGCGTGGCGGTCGCGGGCAGTTGGCGCTGGATGGAGGCGATGCCGACCTGGGCGCAGTCGCGGTGCTTGCCCGCGACGTACTTCTGGCTTCCGGGGTCGTCGCCGACCAGGACCGTCCCGAGGCCGGGCGTGACGCCCTTCTCCTTCAGGGCCGCCACGCGGACGGTCAGGTCGGACTTGATCGCGGCTGCGGTGGCCTTGCCATCGAGAATCTGGGCGGTCATGACCCCCATCCTCCCGGATGACGCGGTCCAGGTTCCAATCCGGGGCCACAACCGCCCTCCCGCACCCGATTCGCCCGTATCCGGCCATGATCACTCATGTTGCACTTGGACAACACATACGGAATGGCGCTGGACAAGTAAGAGCCCGCTAAAGAACGATGAGCACACAGTGTCGCGGGCAGTACCGGGGGGACAGACCGCTCTGTAGCAATTCCTCCGAACCGTGCCACGCGTAGTCACCGCACCAGGCAACGGAGGAAACCCGCCATGAGTTTCGGCGACCCGAACAACCCCTACGGCCCGCCGCCGCAGCAGCCTCCCACCGCGCCGCCGCCTGGGCCTCCCGGGTACGGATATCCGCAGGCCCCGCCCGGCGTGCCCCCGCAGGGCTACGGCTACCCGCAGCAGCCCGCGTACCCGGGCTACCCGGTCGGCAACATGATGCAGCCGACCATGCCGGGCCTGATGACCACCGCTCGTGTGCTGCTCTACATCGTCGCCGCCGTTCAGGTCCTCATCGGCATATTCGCGATCTTCGGCGCCGCCACCATCAACGACGCGTCCAACGCGGGCGAGAACACCTTCGGCAACAACGGCTTCTCCGACCTCGGCCACGACTCCGCGGGCATCATCCTCGTCATCGCGTTGCTCTTCCTCGGCCTCGCGGGTCTGTCGATCACGCTGGGAGTCAAGTTCACCAGAGGCGGGCAGGGCGTCCGGATCACCACCATGATCTACGGCATCCTGGGCTCCCTGTTCGGCTTCCTCGGCCTGATCTCCGCGGCGAACGCCAACTCCTCCGCTTCGCTGGTGTTCGCGCTGCTGTGGATCGGCTTCGGCGGTGTGATGGCGGCGGCGATGATCGTGCCGTCCGGCGTCGCGTGGTTCAACCGTCCGCGCTACTGAGCGAACCCGCCAAGGGCCGTGCCTCACCCCTACAGGGGGGACACGGCCCTGGTGCTTGCGCCGCTCGCGCGAAATCCCGTACGCGGACGGGCTCGGCGCGGTCGGGGATCAGTGGAAGAAGTGCCGTGTCCCGGTGAAGTACATCGTGACACCGGCCTTCTTCGCGGCCTCCACGACCAGCTCGTCGCGGACCGAACCGCCGGGCTGGACCACGGCCTTGACGCCCGCGTCGGCGAGGATCTCCAGGCCGTCGGGGAACGGGAAGAACGCGTCCGAGGCGGCGTAGGAGCCACGGGCGCGCTCGGCGCCGGCCCGCTCGACCGCGAGCTTCGCGGAGTCGACGCGGTTGACCTGGCCCATGCCGACGCCGACCGAGGCGCCGTCCTTGGCGAGCAGGATGGCGTTGGACTTCACCGCGCGGCAGGCGCGCCACGCGAAGGCCAGCTCGTCGAGCTCGCCCTCGCTCAGGGCGTCACCGGTCGCCAGGGTCCAGCTCGCCGGGTTGTCGCCCGCGGCCTGGAGCCGGTCGGTGACCTGGAGCAGCGCGCCGCCGTCGACGGGCTTGATCTCGACCGGGGCGGCCGGGGCGTTGTGGGCCCGCAGCACGCGGATGTTCTTCTTCTTGGTGAGGGCTTCGAGGGCGCCGTCCTCGTACTCCGGCGCGACGATGACCTCCGTGAAGATCTCCGCGACCTGCTCGGCCATCTCCTTGGTGACCGGCCGGTTGACCGCGATCACCCCGCCGAACGCGGACAGCGGGTCGCAGGCGTGCGCCTTGCGGTGCGCCTCGGCGACGTTCGACGCGACGGCGATCCCGCACGGGTTGGCGTGCTTGATGATCGCGACGCAGGGGTCCTCGTGGTCGTACGCGGCACGGCGCGCGGCGTCCGTGTCCGTGTAGTTGTTGTACGACATCTCCTTGCCGTGCAGCTGCTCGGCCTCGGCGAGGCCGCCCGTGCCGGAGGTGTAGAGCGCCGCGGGCTGGTGCGGGTTCTCGCCGTAGCGCAGGGTGTGCGCGCGCTCCCAGGTGGCACCGAGGAAGTCGGGGAACTGCCCCGCGGCGGAGCCGCTGTCGGCCGCAGCGTCGACCGGCGCGTACGAGGAGGCGAACCAGGAGGCGACGGCGACGTCGTACGCGGCCGTGTGCTGGAAGGCCTCGGCGGCGAGCCGCTTGCGGGTGTGCAGGTCGAAACCGCCGTCCTGGACCGCGGCGAGGACGTCGCCGTAGCGGTCGGGGCTGGTGACGACGGCGACGGAGGGGTGGTTCTTGGCCGCGGCACGGACCATCGAGGGACCGCCGATGTCGATCTGCTCGACGCACTCGTCGGGGGTCGCCCCGGACTCGACCGTCTCCCGGAAGGGGTAGAGGTTGACGACGACGAGGTCGAACGGTTCGACGCCGAGCTCGGCGAGCTGCTGCCGGTGGCTCTCCAGGCGCAGGTCGGCGAGGATCCCGGCGTGGACCTTGGGGTGCAGGGTCTTGACGCGGCCGTCCAGGCACTCGGGGAAGCCGGTCAGCTCCTCCACCTTGGTGACGGGCACACCGGTCGCGGCGATCTTCGCGGCGGTGGATCCGGTGGAGACGAGCTCGACGCCGGCCGCGTGCAGCCCGCGGGCCAGCTCCTCAAGACCGGTCTTGTCGTACACGCTGACGAGCGCGCGACGGATGACCCGCTTGGTGCCCTCGGTGCTCTCGGCCGTGACTGTGCTGTCGGCGGTCACTGGATAACTACCTTTCGTCCCTCAATGCGATAGCCGTTGCGGGCGAGCCGCCCCACGACATCGACGAGCAGGCTTCGCTCGACTTCCTTGATGCGCTCGTGCAGAGCGCTCTCGTCGTCCTCGTTGCGGACCTCGACCACGCCCTGGGCGATGATCGGTCCGGTGTCGACGCCGTCGTCGACGAAGTGGACGGTGCAGCCGGTGACCCGGGCTCCGTACGCGAGCGCGTCGCGGACGCCGTGGGCGCCGGGAAAACTGGGCAGCAGCGCGGGATGGGTGTTGACGAACCGTCCGCCGAAGCGGGCGAGGAATTCCTTCCCCACGATCTTCATGAACCCGGCGGACACGACAAGATCGGGCTCGTACGCGGCGGTCGCGTCGGCGAGCGCGCGGTCCCACTCGTCCCGGCCGGCGTGGTCCTTGACCTTGCACACGAAGGTCGGGAGCCCGGCCCGCTCGGCCCTCGCGAGCCCCTCGATGCCGTCCCGGTCGGCCCCGACGGCCACGATCTCGGCACCGTAGGCCGCCGGCCCCGCCTCCGCGACGGCGTCGAGCAGTGCCTGCAGATTCGTACCTGATCCGGAGACCAGCACGACGAGGCGCTTGGTCTTGGCCACGAGAGGGCCCTTTCTCGGGGGAGCGTTTGTACGGTCGTACGAATGCTTCGCGCCCCGGGATACGGGGAAGTCTACGAAGCGGCCGACCGACAGCAACGATACCGGCACACCGGGCGGCCCCCGCGGGACGGGGGCGAGGCCGGAAGGTAGCGTCTGGGGAGGATCCACCCGGGAACACCTGCGGCAGGGGGAACGCCCCGTGCGCGCGGGACGTTGACCTGGGACAAGACGAACTGTCGGGGCACGGCCCCGACACCACCTGTGGCACGGGCCCCGGAGACATCCGGAGCGCGTGTTTGGGGGGTACGAGCTCGGGGCGCGAGTCCGGAGTGCGAAGCTCGGGGCGTCAGTCCGGGGCGGACCGGCCCGAGGCGTCAGCCCGGGAGGACCGGCTCGGGGCGCGCGTCACGAGCGCGAAGCTGTGTGGACACGCCGCCTGCCAGAACCACCAAGGGGAAGACGCTCACCTGATGCCGGACCGCAGTCTCCGACTCCCTCCGCTCCTGCTGCGCGAGCGGCGCCCTTCGTCCACCCCGCCGAGGTCGGGCGGGGACGGCTCCACAGGACCCGGCTCCGCGGACGGGAACGGCGGCGGCTCGGCGGGTGGAAGCGGCGGCCCCTCGGACGAGCGCGGACCCGACGCGCCCGACGCTCCCCCGTCCGACCCGGCCTCCTCCGGCCAGGAGGACAATCCGTTCGCGCCGCCGCCGGAGGGGACACCCGACCGGCCATGGCAACCGCGCCGGCACGGCCACGGACAGGGCTCGGGCGAGGGCGGCGAGGGCGGGCATCAGGGTCCGGGGCCCTCCCCCTGGGGCAGCCAGTGGAGCGACCGGCAGCCCGGTCCCTCCAGTGGCGGCGGCTTCGGCGACCGGCCGGGCGCGCCGCAGGGGCAGAGCGGCCCCGAAGGACCCGGCGGCACACCCGGCGGGGGGATGCGCTGGGACCCCACGGACCCGGCCCAGCGCCGCGCCCGTTACGCACTGCTCTCCGGCATGTGGGCGTTCTTCTTCGTCCTCTTCGGCTGGCCGTACGTGGCCCTGCTGCTCGGCACACTCGCCCTGTACTGGGGCGGCAGCGCGCTCCGTTCCAGGACGCGCACTCCGGACCCGGACGCCCCGGCGCCCGACCCGAACGTCCGCCCCCAGATGACCGCCGCGGTGAGCGGCATGGTCACCGCGTCGCTGGCCATCGTGATGGTCGCCGGGATCTTCACCGCCCACCTCGTCTACAGCGACTACTACTCCTGCGCGAACGACGCCCTGACCAACGCCGCGAAGCAGTCCTGCAACGACCTTCTCCCGAAGGACCTGCGCGGGCTGCTGGGCACCCACAACTGACGAATCGCCTTCTGCCCGGGGCCACCGCCCGGGGCAGGAGGCCGGTTCGCCGCCCGGCAGGAGGCCCGCTCCCCGCCCGGCAGGACATGCGCTCAGGGCCCTGCCGGGCCCTCCAGGCCCTCCGGGTGTTCCAGGCCCTCCGGTTCCTCCGATTCGGCGTGCCCGCTCGCCTTCTTCAGGGCCTCCCAGCGGGTCTCCCTCGACGTTTCCTCGTGCCACGCGACCGCCGCGGCCTCCCCCGGCAGAAAGTCGTACGGCTCGTACGGCTCGTCGGGGCCGTAGGGGTCGTAGCGGTCGTACGGATCGAAGGCGTCCTCCAGAACGGACTCCAGCACCGCGGGTTCGACCCGAGCCGCGGGTTCCGCCCGAGCCGCGATGGACGGCGACGCCCGCGTCGGCACCGGCACCGGCACCGGCACCGAGGTCGTGCCCCTCCGCCGCGGCATCCAGCGTGACATCGGCAGCCGGGGGGTCCAGCCGCTGCCACGCGCGTCCCGGCGGACACCCGCGTCCTTCGCCGCCCCGCGCCCACGGTCCTTCCACTCGGCCGCACCCACCGCGACGGGAATCCCGACGACCGCCGTCCACACGGCCGCCGCGGGCCCCACCTGCCACCACACCGGCCCGAAGTGGGTCAGGGCGCCGACCCCCAGCGGCCCCCCGGCCAGCCCGGCGAGCACGCCGAGCGCGATGCCGCACCACCCGGCGGCGAGCGAGACGACGCCCACGATCCGCCCGAGCGGCCAGGGTTCCTCCCGGCCGTGGGTCCCCCGTACGGCCCGCGCCTTCACCACGAACCGCGCCACCGTCACCCCGGCGGCCACCGGGACCAGCCAGCTCAGCCAGGTCGGCGGCGCCCCGGAACCGGCCCCGGGCAACGCCGCGAGCAGCGGGAACGCCGGGAGCAGATCGGCCGACGTGCGCGCGCCGGCGACGGTCGCGGACAGCGGCCCCGCGACATGACCGGCGCTCAGGACGACGCCGGGGCCGAGCCCGTACGCCGCCCCCCACACCGCCGCGTTCGGCACCAGGACAAAACACAGCAGCAGCACGGCGAACCGGCCCGACCAACCCCCGGCGAGCTGGACGAACGAGGCGCGAGCCGTGTCCCCGTGCCAGACCAGCGACGCGGCCACGAGCAGCGCGCCACCTCCGACGAGGACCGCGACTCCGGCCGCGGCGGCCCGCGCCGCTCCGCCGAGGGCACGGTCGTCGTCGGCGACGAGACGGCGTACGGCCAGGACCGGACGCACTCCGTCGAGCGGAAGAGCCGCCGCGGCCCGCTTCCGCCAGAACGGCATCGGGCCCCACGGCCGGCCGTACGCCGTCCAGACGCCCGTTCCGGCGGCGATCACCGCGAGCAGCGGCAGGCAGACGACGGCCCAGGTCCAGGAGGGGCGCAACGTCCCGCCCGAGGCGTACAGCGCGGCGGCCCAGCCGACGGACAGATAGCCGGTCACGACACCGGCGCACGCCGTACGCGGCGACGCCCCCGACGTGACATCGGCCGCCTCCCGCCCGGCCCGGTGCAGCAGCCACACCGGAAGGGCGAGCAGGAGGAGCGGCGTCACCCCCACCGGCATCGGCAGGCCGGACAGGGTGTCGGTGCGGATCAACTCCACGCCGTGGGCGAGCAGCCAGAGCGCGGCGGCGACATGCAGCGCCCCGCCCGGCCCGCTGTCCGGGTACGGCGAGCTGATCCACAGCACCATGACGAGGACGGCGAACGAGCCGAGTCCGAGCCCCGCGGCGAGGGCGCCGCCCAGGAGGCCCGAGGCCAGTCCGGGTGATCGGTCGCGCATCCGGGTGAACAGCGGCGACAACGAGAGCCTGCGGTCGGTGATTTGGGTCACGACTCTCATGCTCCCAACGACACGCGCTTTCTCGTCGTAACAGGCGAACCCTGGAGGTGTCGCTCAATATGCAGTTATGTACTTTTTCGCACGAAGGGGCACCCTGGGGGATCCGACATGACACAGAGCCCCGTCACCCCGCTGCCGGCGCCCAAGGAGCGCCGCCGCCTGCGCGAGGGCCGATCGTTGAGCCAGGCCGACGTGGCCACCCGGCTGGGCGTCAGCCGGGCGACGGTGCGCTCGTGGGAGTCCGGCCGTTCGGCACCGCACGGCAGCCTGCGGGAGGCGTACGCGAGCCTGCTCACCGCCGAGTCGGCCCACGCCCAGGTGAACCTCCGTCAGGAGGACATCGCTCCCGAGCTGGTGGGAGCGGGTGCGGGGACTGGGACGGGGACGGGGACGGGGGCGGCCCAGGAGGCCAGGCCGGCCGGGGGCGGGGAGCGGTCCGCCACGGGCAGGAAGCGTTCCGATCGGGCGGGGCAGCGTTTCGACCGGGCCGGTGAGCGGCTTGCCGCGAACGCGGACCCCGATCCCCTGGAGCCGCCCCTGACGCCCACTCAGGCCTTCGACGCGCTCTACGCGTTCTGCGCCCCCGCCCTCGTACGACAGGCCTATCTGCTGACCGGGCGGCGCGAACTGGCCCGAGAGTCCGTGGAACGCGCGTTCCAACAGGCCTGGTACCGCTGGCCCGAAGTGGCCGTGGACCGCGACCCCGCCGGATGGGTGCGCGCGACGGCGTACGAGTACGCGCTCTCCCCCTGGCATCGGCTGCGCCCGCGCTACCGGCACCCGGAGGCGCCGCCCGCCGGCGCGGCCGACCGTGCGCTGCTCGACGTACTCCTCGAACTGCCGCCCGTGTACCGGCGCACGCTGCTGCTGTACGACGGTGTCGGGCTCGGGCTGCCGGAGACCGCGGCCGAGACGGAGGCGAGCACGCCCGCGGCGGCCAACCGGGTGCTGCACGCACGCGAGGCCGTCGCCGCACGGCTGCCGGAGCTGGCCTCGCCGGAGGATCTGCACTGGCGGCTGGCCGAACTCGCGAGCGCGGAGCGGCTGCGCGCGGCGAAGCCCCGCACGGTCCGCTGGTACGGCGAGCGGCGCGCCCAGCAGTGGACCCGGGCCGCCATCGCCTTCACGGTCCTGCTCATCGGGGTGACCGCCCTGACGCTGCGCACGGCCCCGGACCACTACGAGGCCCCCCTCTCCCCGCCGGAGACCATCCACGGGCTGCCGCCCCGGGCCGCCCCCGGGCCGCTCTCCGCGGCGGAGCTGAGGCTCCGGGCCGAGCTGAGGTCCCAGGAGATGAGCGGCCCGGAGCGGATGGTCCCGGAGATCCGCTGACGTCCGGAGCGCGAGAACGCCGGTGGGCCCGCACCCCCAAAGGGTGCGGGCCCACCGGCGTTCGGTCGGGCTACAGCTCAGCCCGCGAGGATCTCGCGCGCGAGCTTGGCCGTCTCGGTCGGCGTCTTGCCGACCTTGACGCCCGCGGCCTCGAGGGCCTCCTTCTTCGCGGCGGCCGTGCCGGAGGAGCCGGAGACGATGGCGCCGGCGTGGCCCATGGTCTTGCCCTCGGGCGCGGTGAAGCCGGCGACGTAGCCGACGACCGGCTTCGTCACGTTCTTCGCGATGAAGTCCGCCGCACGCTCCTCGGCGTCGCCGCCGATCTCGCCGATCATGACGATCAGGTCGGTGTCGGGGTCGGCCTCGAACGCGGCGAGCGCGTCGATGTGCGTCGTACCGATGACCGGGTCGCCACCGATGCCGACGGCGGACGAGAAGCCGATGTCACGGAGCTCGTACATCATCTGGTACGTCAGCGTGCCGGACTTCGAGACCAGGCCGATGCGGCCCGGCTTCGTGATGTCGCCCGGGATGATGCCGGCGTTGGACTGGCCCGGGGTGATGAGACCGGGGCAGTTCGGGCCGATGATGCGGGTCTTGTTGCCCTTCGACTTCGCGTACGCCCAGAAGGCGGCGGAGTCGTGGACGGCGATGCCCTCGGTGATGACGACCGCGAGGGGGATCTCCGCGTCGATCGCCTCGACGACGGCGGCCTTGGCGAAGGCCGGCGGCACGAAGAGGACGGACACGTTGGCGCCGGTCTTCTCGATGGCCTCGGCGACCGTGCCGAAGACGGGGATCTCGTTGCCGTCGATGTCGACGGAGGTGCCCGCCTTGCGCGGGTTCACGCCACCGACGATGTTCGTCCCGTCCGCGAGCATGAGCTTGGTGTGCTTCATACCCGTGGCACCGGTCATGCCCTGGACGATGACCTTGCTGTCCTTGTTGAGGAAGATAGCCATGGCTGTTTAGTCCCTCGTCCCTTACTTCGCAGCCGCGAGCTCGGCGGCCTTGTCGGCCGCGCCGTCCATGGTGTCCACGCGCTGGACCAGCGGGTGGTTGGCGTCCGACAGGATCTTGCGACCCAGCTCGGCGTTGTTGCCGTCGAGACGCACGACCAGCGGCTTGGTGACTGCCTCGCCCTTGTCGGCGAGCAGCTGGAGCGCCTGGACGATGCCGTTGGCGACCTCGTCACAGGCGGTGATGCCACCGAAGACGTTAACGAAGACGGACTTGACGTCCGGGTCGCCGAGGATGATCTCCAGGCCGTTCGCCATGACGGCGGCGGAGGCGCCACCGCCGATGTCGAGGAAGTTGGCCGGCTTCACGCCACCGTGGTTCTCACCGGCGTACGCGACGACGTCGAGGGTGCTCATGACGAGACCCGCGCCGTTGCCGATGATGCCGACCTCACCGTCGAGCTTGACGTAGTTGAGGTTCTTGGCCTTGGCGGCGGCCTCCAGCGGGTTGGCCGCCGCGTGGTCGACGAGCGCCTCGTGGTCCGGCTGACGGAACTCGGCGTTCTCGTCCAGCGACACCTTGCCGTCAAGGGCGATGACCTTGCCCGAGGCGACCTTGGCGAGCGGGTTCACCTCGACGAGGAGGGCGTCCTCCTTGATGAAGGTGTCCCACAGCGTCACCAGGATCTCGGCGACCTGCTCGGCCACCTCGGCCGGGAACTTCGCCTGGGCGACGATCTCGCGGGCCTTCTCGATCGACACGCCTTCGTTGGCGTCGACCGGCACCTTCGCGAGGGCGTCGGGGTTCTCCTCCGCGACGACCTCGATCTCCACGCCGCCCTGAACGGACGCCATGGCGAGGAAGGTGCGGTTCGTGCGGTCGAGGAGGTACGAAACGTAGTACTCCTCGACGATCTCGGGCGCGGTCTCGGCGATCATCACCTTGTTGACCGTGTGGCCCTTGATGTCCATACCGAGAATGTCCGTCGCGCGGGCGACGGCCTCGTCGGGGGTGGCGGCGAGCTTGACGCCGCCGGCCTTGCCGCGGCCACCGACCTTCACCTGGGCCTTGACGACGGACTTGCCGCCAAGACGCTCGGTCGCCTCGCGGGCTGCCTCAGGCGTGTCAATGACTTCACCGGCCAGCACCGGTACACCGTGCTTGGCGAAGAGGTCCCTCGCCTGGTACTCGAACAGGTCCACGCGCGTCCGTCCCTATCAGTGATCTCGCGGTTCGTTGGATGCGTGGGCGTGCCGCGAAGGGCAACGTGACGTCCGCTTGTCACAAGGGTGGCGCACACGGTGTCCGAGCGCGCGGCATGTCCGTCTCGCAGGTTATCGCCGTGGGACGCGGGTCCCTAAATCGCAGATCACACCTCAGCGGTGATACCTGTCACAGAACGGGTCCGGACAGGCCCTCACCTGGCCGGGGATCACCCGCTGAGGCCCTTGTGAGCAGCCACTGAGGGCCCCGAGCGGCCGGCCGCTCCCCGCCGGGATCCTGTCGGCGGGCACCCAGGGGTCCGGTCGGGTGGATCCGCCGGCTTTCGGCCGTCCGGGTCCCTGAACCAGCCTGAACCGGTCATCCGCGCTCAGGACGGGAACGCGGACTCAGGCAGGAACGCTCACCTCGTGTCCGGTATCGGGAGCGGTCGCTTCTCGATCGCCGCGGCCATGACCTCGGGGAACAGGTCGGGTGTGCAGGCGAACGCCGGCGCGTCGAGCGCCGCGAGCGCCGCCGCGTGCTCACGGTCGTACGCGGGCGCCCCCTCGTCGGACAGCGCGAGCAGCGTCACGAACCGCACCCCCGACGCCTTCATCGCCGCGACCCGCTTCAGCATCTCGTCGCGTATCCCGCCTTCGTAGAGGTCGCTGATGAGGACGACGACCGTGTCGGCGGGTCTGGTGATCTGCGACTGGCAGTACGCGAGTGCGCGATTGATGTCCGTGCCGCCGCCGAGCTGGGTGCCGAAGAGGACGTCGACCGGGTCGTCGAGCTGGTCGGTGAGGTCGACGACGGCCGTGTCGAAGACGACGAGCCGGGTGGCGATGGACCGCATCGACGCGAGCACGGCACCGAACACGGAGGCGTAGACGACCGACGCCGCCATCGATCCCGACTGGTCGATGCAGAGGATGACCTCCTTCTTCACCGACTGCGAGGCCCGCCCGTAACCGATCAGCCGCTCGGGCACGATCGTGCGGTACTCGGGCAGGTAGTGCTTCAGGTTGGCCGCGATCGTGCGGTTCCAGTCGATGTCGTGGTGGCGGGGTCTGCTGATCCGGGCGCTGCGGTCGAGGGCGCCGGTGAGTGTGGCCCGGGTGCGCGTGGCGAGCCTCTTCTCCAGGTCCTCCACGACCTTGCGCACCACGGCCCGCGCGGTCTCCTTCGTCGTCTCCGGCATGGCCTTGTTGAGGGAGAGGAGGGTGCCCACCAGGTGCACGTCGGCCTCCACGGCCTCCAGCATCTCGGGTTCCAGGAGCAGCGCGGAGAGCCCGAGCCTGTCGATGGCGTCGCGTTGCATCACCTGGACCACGGAGGAGGGGAAGTAGGTCCGGATGTCGCCGAGCCAGCGAGCGACCGACGGCGCCGACGCCCCGAGCCCCGCCGAGCGGTCCCGCCCCGACTGCCCCTTGCTCCCGTTGCCCCCCTTGCCGTAGAGGGCGCCCAGCGCCCCGTCCATGGCGGCGTCCCGCCCGGACAGCACGCAACCGGTGCCGTCCGCCTCCTCGCCGCCGAGCACCAGCCGCCACCGCCGCAGCCGCTCGTCGCCCACCGCTGCCTCGGTCATGGAGCCATCCTCACAAGATCGTTGTCGTTGACGTGGTCCGTCCGCGCGCCGCCGTTCCCGTCGTCGGCCCGGACGTCCGCGTCGTCGCCTTCCGCGTCTCCGGACTCGCCCAGCCCCAGCAGCAGGCTCAGCAGCGGCAGCACGGCGTCCGCGCGCCCGGCGTCGAGGTCGGGGGCGAACCCGGGTATGCCGGAGCCGGAGCCGGAGCCGGTGACCTCGGCACTCGTCCGCAGCTCCGGTCCGCGCCTTACCAGTTCACCCAGCGTCCTGCGCACCCCTGTCTCGTACGCCGAGAACGTCCGGCGCAACAGCGGCAGCACGTCGGTGAACGCGTCCGTCGGCACCCCGGTCAGCCACGCGTCCACCAGCCCGAGCAGCCGCTCGTCGTGCACGAGCAGCATTCCGCCGCCAGAACCGCCCCCGACGAACCCCTCGATCCACGCGGCCGCGTCCGCGGGCTCCGTACCCGGCGACAGCACGAGCCCCATGAGCCGCGCGGCCTCCTCCTGCGCCAGCTCTCCTTCGTCGAGGAGCAGTCGGACCGCCCGTCCCCTGACCACCCCGGGCACGGTGTCCCGCGCGGCGAGCACCCGCAGCACGGAGTGCCAGCGCCCGCGGATGCCGTCGGCCGAGGCTCCGCCACCGGGCGAAGCGGTCCCCGCGGCCACCTCCCCCAGCAGTCCCACCGCCCCGTGTACGGCGTCGACGTGGCGGCGCATCTCCTCGGCCGCGTCGCCGTCGAGGGCGGCGCAGGCCGGCGGAAGACCGACGAAGACGCGCTCGGCGAGGCCGGCCGCGACATCGGCGAGGGCGTGGGTGTCCGTGCCGCGTACGTCTCCGTACCGAAGGGAGCGGACGAGTGCGGGCAGGGCCTGCGCCAAGTGGCCCACGTCGGCGTCGAGGGCGGCCCGGTCGGCGAGCACGCGCATCACCACGGGCAGCGCGTCCGGGAGTTCGGCGAGGAGGCAGTGCTCGGCGAGCGCCGTGACATCGGCCAGTGAAGGCGCGCCGACGGCATCCGCCTCGGCCTTGGCCGTCGCGGCGGCCGGAACCGTCGTGCCCCACACGCCGGCCTCGGCGACCCGCACCGACAGCTCCGGCTCCCAGCGGAGCCGCCAGGTCTCCCGGAAGGTGCCCGTGCTGCCGCGGGACATCACGGGCTCCCCCCACGCGACACCCAGGAGCCGCAACCGGTGCAACAGCGTGCTGCGCCCCGCGTCGGTCTCCTTGCGCAGGTCGAGCTCCATCTCCCGCTCCAGCGCCTCGGGTCTGATCCGCAGCCGCCGCTGCGACCGCGTGAGGTCCCGCTGCAACGGCACCGCCGGGGCGGACTCCGGCACCTCCCCCAGCACGTCCCCGACCACGAGCCGGTCGCGCACCAGCGCCAGGGGAACGTCCGAGCCCTCGCACATCACGGCCCGGACGGCGTCGGTGGTCTCGGTCAGTCCGGGCAGCGGGCGCCCGCGCATCGCGGCGAGCGTGTCGGCCAGCCGCACGGCCTCGATGACGTGGGCCGACGACACGCCCCGGTCCTCGTCGCGCAGCAGCCGGGCCACCTTGGTCATCCACCGTGCGACCGGGCGGTCGGGGGCGCTGAACAGATGCCCGTACCAGCCCGGCGAGTCGATGCCCGCCCCGTACCCGCTGATCCGGGAGAGCCGCCGGTGCGTCCAGGGCACCCATGTCAGGTCGGCCTTGACCTTCGGCAGGCCCTTGAGGAGTGCCCGGTCGGCGCCGACCGGGGTCCGCCGCCGGAGCGCGGGCACGTGCCAGGCCCCGCACACCACGGCCACGTCGTCCCCGAACTCGCGCTGCGCCGCCCGGATCCGGAGCCGCATGTACGCCTCGCGCACCAGGTCCCGGTCGTGTCCCCCGACCCCGTACACCTCGCGCAGCGCCCCCATGGCCTCCTCCAGCACGGCGAACGGCGCGAACGGGTCTCCCGCCCTCCCGGCCCGGTGCTCGACCACGTCCTCCCACCAGCGCTCCGGGTCGTCGTATCCGGCCACCTCGGCGAGCATCCCGAGGGGGTCGATCCGCACGGCCTCCGCGTCCAGGGAACGGCCGGCATCACCGGCCGCACCCGGCCGCCCGGGATCACCTGCCGGGCCGAGATCTCCCGCCGGGCCGGAAGCACCCGGTGGGCCGGGACCTACTGCCGGGGCGGGGTCGCCCGCCGGGCCGGGGTCTCCTCCCGGACCTCGGTCTCCTCCCGGACCTCGGTCTCCCTCCGGACCGTGGCCTCTCCTCGGACCGTGATCTCCCCCCGTGCCGGGCGCGTCGGGGTTCCCGGGCGGGGTCGGCTCGGCTGCGAACGTGCTCCCCGGCTCGTCGCGTTCCGGGTCCACCTCGTCCTTCCCCCAGGCCAGGGTGTGAGCCGCCGGAAGGTCGATGAAACGGACGCCGGCTCCGTGCTCCAGAGCCCACTGGATCGCCACCCACTCCGGCGAGAACTCCGCCAGCGGCCAGAAGGCCGAGTGGCCGGGCTCGTCCACGACATGGGCGAGGAGCGCCACGGGGGGCCGCATGTCCTTGTCGGCGGCCAACGGTACGAGCGCGTCCGCCTCGGGCGGCCCCTCGATCAGTACGACCCGCGGAGCCGCCGCCTCCAGCGCTGCCCGCACGGCCCGCGCCGACCCCGGCCCGTGATGCCGCACCCCGAGCAGCAGCGGCCCCGTGCCCCGGACGGTCACCCCGTCCTCCGGCGCGGGCGGCCCGGCGTCCCGCTCCGCGCTCATGCGCTCACCTCGCGGCAGGCACGGTAGAAGTCCTTCCAGCCGTCACGCTCGCGGACGACCGCTTCCAGGTACTCCTGCCAGATGACGCGGTCCGCCGCCGGGTCGCGCACGACAGCGCCGAGGATGCCGGCGGCGACGTCGCTCGCCCGCAGGACGCCGTCGCCGAAGTGGGCTGCCAGAGCAAGGCCGTTGGTGACGACGGAGATCGCCTCGGCCGTGGACAGCGTGCCGCTGGGCGACTTCAGCTTCGTCCGCCCGTCGGCCGTGATCCCGTCGCGCAGCTCCCGGAAGACGGTGACGACCCGCCGGATCTCGTCGATGCCCTCGGGCACGGCCGGCAGATCGAGGGAGCGGCCGATCTGGTCGACACGGCGCGAGACGATCTCGACCTCGGCGTCGGCGCTCTCCGGCAGCGGCAGCACCACCGTGTTGAAACGGCGGCGCAGCGCGCTGGAGAGTTCGTTGACCCCGCGGTCGCGGTCGTTGGCCGTGGCGATCAGGTTGAAGCCGCGGACGGCCTGCACCTCCTGGCCCAATTCCGGGATCGGCAAGGTCTTTTCGGAGAGAATCGTGATCAGGCTGTCCTGTACGTCCGCGGGAACGCGGGTCAGTTCCTCGACACGGGCCGTCATGCCCTCGGCCATGGCACGCATGACGGGGCTCGGCACGAGCGCGTCCCGGCTGGGTCCGTGCGCGAGCAGCCGCGCGTAGTTCCAGCCGTACCGGATGGCCTCCTCCGGCGTACCGGCCGTGCCCTGCACGAGCAGCGTCGAGTCGCCGCTGACAGCGGCGGCCAGGTGCTCGGACACCCAGGTCTTCGCGGTGCCTGGGACACCGAGCAGGAGCAGCGCCCGGTCGGTGGCGAGCGTGGTGACGGCGACCTCGACGATGCGGCGCGGTCCCACGTATTTGGGGGTGATCACGGTGCCGTCCGGCAGTGTCCCGCCCAGCAGATAGGTGGCCACGGCCCAGGGCGACAGCAGCCAGCGTTCCGGACGGGGCCGGTCGTCCTGCGCGGCGAGCGCGGCGAGTTCGGCGGCGAAGGCGTGCTCGGCGTGCGGCCGCAGCGCCTCGCTCGGCCGACTCGTCCCGCTCTCCCCCGCGGGTGTGTGAACGGACGTCGGTTCAACGGACACGGTCATGGCTCGGTCCCCCTCCAGCTCGGCCGGTTCGGATCTGGTTCCACGGTGCACCACGCCACTGACAATGCGCTTTGACCTGCGAAAACGTACTCGCGAGGGTCGATTGTCAGTGGTGGGACCTACCTTCGATGGCATGACACAGCAGGCGGTGCGCTGGACGGCGGATCAGGTGCTGGCACTGGCGCCTGACGCCGCGTCACGCAAGGCGGGGAGCAAGCTCGGCTCGGCCGGCCCGTGGTCGGAAGCGGGCAGCACTGAGGAGGGGACGGTATGGGGACTGTGCAGGGGAAGCGGCAGCAAGCCGTATCAGACGGCCATCGACATCGCGGACTCGGCGGGTCCCGCTTACAAGTGCAGTTGCCCGAGCCGGAAGTTCCCGTGCAAGCACGCGCTGGGGCTGCTGCTGCTCTGGGCGGGCGCCGATGGCGCGGTGCCGTCCGGGCAGGCGCCGGACTGGGCCGCGCAGTGGCTGGAGGGAAGACGCAAGCGCGCCGAGGGCCGGAGTGCGGCGGGCGGGGGATCTGGAGCTTCCTCGCCGGGTGATCCCGAGGCGGCGCGGCGCCGGGCGGAGCGGCGGGCCGAGCGGATCACCGCGGGGGCGGCCGAGCTGGAGCAGCGGCTCGCGGACCTGCTGCGCGGCGGCCTCGCCACCGCCGAACGGGCGGGGTACGGACTCTGGGAGGAGACGGCGGCCCGGATGGTCGACGCGCAGGCACCCGGTCTGGCCTCGCGCGTACGGGAGTTGGGCGCGATTCCCTCGTCGGGACCGGGCTGGCCGGTGCGGCTGCTGGAGGAGTGCGCGCTGCTCCACCTCCTCGGCCAGGGCTGGCTGCGGCGCGAGCGGCTGCCGGACGACCTGGCCGCCACGGTCCGTTCCCGCGTGGGGCTGCCCGGCTCGGCGGACGGCCCGCCGGTGCGCGACCGCTGGCTTGTCCTCGCGCAGTACGACACGGCTGACGCCCGGCTCACGACCCGCAGGATCTGGCTCTACGGGGCGGAGTCCGGCCGCACGGCCCTGCTCCTCTCCTACGGCGCGGCCGGCCGGGCACCCGATCTGGCCCTGCCGGTGGGGCTGGCCTTCGAGGCGGAACTGTCCGCTCACCCCGGCGCCGGTCAGCTGCGGGCGGCTCTGGGCGAGCGGTTCACCCCTCCGGCGCCCACCGCGATACGGCCGGCGGGGCTGACCACGCCCGAGGCCGCCGCCCGCTACGGAGAAGCTCTCCGCACCGATCCCTGGCTGGACTCCTACCCGGTCACCCTGGAGCGGGTCGTTCCGACGCCGGACGGAGATGCATGGCAACTAGCCGATGCCGAAGGCGAGTTGGCCCTGCCCCTCTCCCTTGCCTCACGGTCCCGCCCTGATCTGTGGCGTCTGGCCGCCCTGTCCGGCGGCGCCCCGGTCACGGTCTTCGGCGAGTGCGGCCACCAGGGCTTCACTCCGCTGACGGCATGGCCGCGGGGCGAGGGCGAGGCCGTGCCACTGTGCTGACCGTCGTCCCCGCCCTCGCCAACGCGCACGTCCCCGCGCACGACACCCCGACCAGCGTGCCCGGCGGGCGGCTGCCGCTGGGCGGACGGCCACCGCTGATGCCCTCCGTACGGAAAGGACGCTCATGAACACGACTTCGGCTTCGACGGGCGCGCCCGTCGGCGGTTCCTGGGAGGAGCTCGTCACAGTGGCGCTGCTCGGGACCGAGCGACGTACGCCTCCGGGGCACCACCCTGGACAGCAGGCTCCGGTGACGCTGCTGGACGCGGCCGCCGTGGAGACCGTGCGGCGGCGGGCCGGAATGCGGCCCGCACGGGCGGCGGCCCGTCCGGAGCCCGCGGCACCGGACCCGCGGACCGCGCTGCCGCCCGCCGCGGCCCGCAGACTGGCGACGCTGCTGGCGGACCGCCCCGGCACGGGCGGCGGCGGCCGCAGAGGGGCGGCCCCGGATCTCATGGAGCTGCTGCCCCAGTGGCTGAGCCTGGCGAACGCGCGCGGATTCGCCGCACCTGCGCAGAGCCTTCCGGCGCTCCTCGACGCGGCCCGGGGGCGCACGGACCTGCGTCCCGCGGCACTGGCCTTCGCCGGGCCGCGAGCGCTGTGGCTGGCCCGGCTGAATCCGGAGTGGCGGTTCGCGCTGCGCGCCTCACCCGGCGGCGGCGCCGCGCTGCCGGATCCCGAGGAGACCGAACACATTCAACGGCTGTGGCAGGAAGGGCTGTTCGCCGAGCGGGTCGCGTTGCTGGCGGCGGTGCGGGCCAAGGATCCGTCCGGCGCGCGCGAGCTGCTGGTCGCGACCTGGGCGACGGAGCGGGCCGAGGACCGGCTGATGTTCCTCGACTCACTGCGGTCCGGGCTGTGCGCCGAGGACGAACCGTTCCTCGAGCGGGCCCTCGCCGACCGCAGCCGCAATGTACGGGCGACGGCGGCCGAGCTGCTGTCCGCGCTGCCGGGATCCGCGCTCGCCTCGCGGATGGCGGCCAGAGCCGTCTCGTGCGTGGCCGTCGACCGTACGGGCCCGGCGCCCGTGATCACGGTCGAGGCACCGCACGAGTGCGACGCGGCGATGGAGCGGGACGGGGTGGTGCCGAAACCCCCGGCCGGCCGAGGTGAACGGTCTTGGTGGCTGGGCCAGTTGGTCGAAGCGGCACCGCTCGGGACCTGGCGGGAGCGGCTCGGCGGGCGTTCACCGGAAGAGGTGGTCGCCCTGCCCGTGGCGGACGGCTGGCAGGGGGAGCTGCACGCGGCGTGGTGCCGGGCGGCGGTACGGCAGCACGATCCGGGTTGGTCGAGGGCGCTCCTCGGGGCACCCTCGGCTCCGGAGGCCGGGGGGCCCGGGGCGGTGTCGCTGGCCGAGCGGGCAAAACTGCTCGCCACTCTGGGCGCCGGGGAGCGGGCCGAGTGGGTGGCCGGGTTCATCGGTACGCACGGGCTGTCCGAGGCGTTCCAGCTCCTCGGAGTGTGCGCGGTGCCCTGGGCGGGAGGGCTCGGGCGGGCCGTGGTCGACGCGCTCGACATCGCGCGGGACGCGGGGAGCTACCCGTGGAGCTTCAGCGGGGTCATGGGGCTGGCCGAGCGCTGCCTCGACCCCGTGGAGGCGGCGCGGCTCGACGGCCTCACCTCGGTCCCCGACGAGTCGGAGAACGCGGTACCGGGCGCCGGCGGCTACTGGGCCGAGGCATTCCAGCGACTGGTGACGACCTTGCGCCTGAGAGCGACCATGTCCGCCGAACTCACGGCGCCATGATCTTCTGCCCACCGCCCCGGCGCGGGCGGTGGCACCCGGACCCACCGAGTCCGCGGCCTGCGGACGCTCCGGCCCGTGCGGCACGCCGCCCCGCCCCGGCCGGCACCTCGACGAACCCGGCCTTCCGGATCACCCGGCGTCCAGGACCACGCGTCGCCTCACCCGGCGTCCAGGACCACGCGCCGTCCGGAATCACCCAGCGCCGCCACCCGCCCCGCTTCTCGAACACCGAAGAGCCCGAAGAAACCCGAAGAAACCGAAGAACCGCAGTATCGGGAGAACCGGAGCCCCGAAGGCCCGGAGAGCCGGAGAACCCGAAGCTCTCCAGCGCTGGAGCTCTCCGGCGCTGGAGAACGTCGAAAGCCGTAGGTCTGCGGACGTCGGCGAAGGCGTGCCCGGCGGCTATGCTCCGGCCGGCTGTCTGACGTTCGCCCGTACCCAGTCCACGATCGAAACCGTCGTCGCGCCCGGTGTGAAGATCTCCGCGACGCCCTTCTCCTTGAGAGGGGCGATGTCCGCCTCGGGGATGATGCCACCGCCGAAGACCTTGATGTCCTCCGCTTCGCGCTCCTTGAGGAGGGCGATGACGGCCGCGAAGAGCGTGTTGTGGGCACCGGAGAGGATGGACAGACCGATCGCGTCGGCGTCCTCCTGGATCGCGGTGTCGACGATCTGCTCGGGGGTCTGATGAAGCCCGGTGTAGATGACCTCCATACCGGCGTCGCGCAGCGCCCGCGCGATCACCTTGGCCCCGCGATCGTGGCCGTCGAGCCCCGGCTTGGCCACCACCACGCGGATCGGACCGGCTGCCACACCCATCACTGCCTCCATGAACCCACTACGTCAACCTGCACCGACGAGGACTGCCGACACATACCTACGACAACGGACCACCACCGGCCACCGGCCACCGACTGACGACGGCCGACTGACGACGGCCGACCACCGATCGATAACTCACCGATTGACCGGTACCGACTACCCGCTGTCACCAGCAAGTGCGTGCCGACCGTGCCGACTACTGACCATCGGCACATATCGCTCAATTTTCCGCTCGCCACACCGGATCGCTCCGGAACACCGATCACGCCAAGCGCCACAGGCGCCCCGGACCCTTTCGGCCGGGGAAGTGAACGAACGTTATCGCCAGCATCCCGCACCCGGCAGTTTCGCGGTGGAGACCGAGGGGGAAATCACACACTGGGACAAGTTCGCCGCGCACGGCTCCGTATCGGGGCACTGGCGCCGCAGGGAACTGCGACGTACGGGCCACGGCCGGAGCAGGCGCAAAAGAGCCGCGATCAGGTGGCCGCACCATCGCGTCGTCAGCGGGACGGCGTGATGCCGGGGCACATCGGCGACGGCACGACAGCGGGGAGCGACGCCGGCAAGGACCACGGGAACACGAGGACGACTCCACGCCACGACACGACGTCGGCGGATCCAGCGCGGCGGACCGTCGCGGAGGCGGGGCCGGCGTCGTATCCCGCCCCCATTCGGCCGAGCACTCCGTAGCGTCACCGGACTCACACACCGCGGACGCGCCGTCGGCCACCGCCGTCGCCGACCTCACGGCTTTCCACTAGGGCACACGGGGGACGGAGTGGTCCTCCCGCGTGCCGACTGGAGGTCGGCCATGAAGGTCGCTGAGGCTGCGTCGCCCTTTCTCCCCCTGTGTCAGCGCCTGTTTCCGACGAAACTGGCAGGGCTCTCGGTGGCCCTACTGAAGGCAACGGCTCTGGAGCTCGCGATCCTCGCCGGGCACCTCCTCCTCTACCCCTCCGGTATCACCCAGGAACGCCGTACCGGACACCCGCTCCCCTCACCCGACGTCGCCACCCAGCTGCCCACCGGGGCCAAACCCCCGGTCGTCCTGCTGCACGGCTTCATCGACAACCGCTCCGTCTTCGTCCTGCTGCGCCGCAACCTCGCCCAGCACGGCAGACAGCACATCGAGTCCCTCAACTACTCGCCGCTGACGTGCGACATCCGGACCGCGGCGGAACTGCTGGGCCGGCACATCGAGGAGATCTGCGAGCGCACGGGTCATGAGCAGGTGGACATCGTCGGGCACAGCCTCGGCGGACTGATCGCGCGCTACTACGTGCAGTGCCTCGGTGGCGACACCCACGTCCGCACACTCGTCACGCTCGGCACCCCGCACTCGGGCACCCGCGTCGCCCCCTTGATGAACGCGCACCCGATCGTCCGGCAGATGCGCCCCGGTTCCGCCGTGATCGAGGAGCTGACCGGGCCCGCCCCGGGCTGCCGGACCCAGTTCGTCAGCTTCTGGAGCGATCTCGACCACCTGATGGACCCGCTGGAGACGGCCTGCGTCGAGCATCCCGACCTGCTCGCCCAGAACGTCCGCGTGAGCGGGGTCGGCCACCTCGCGCTGCCCGTGCATCCGGCCGTCGCGACAGGGATCCGGCAGGCGCTCGACATCGAGGTGCCGGGGAGCCGTACCGCCACCCGGATCGGCGGCCTCACGGTGGCCTGAGGAGAGGGCGAGACGCGTCGAGGGCGGGCCGAGGACGGTTCGAGGGTCGTTCGAGGGCCGGTTGAGAGCCGATTGAGAGCCGATTGAGGGCCGATTGAGGGAGGGCTGACGGCCGCCTGACACCCCTCCTGCGACCCCAGCGCTTCGAACGTTTATCGAACGCCAGGCCAAAGCCTTGCCCGCCCTCCCCCGAAACACGGCCGATTGCCCGTTTCCCGCGAAGGGGAAACCTGCCGAAGATTGTCGCGCCCGCATACCGCCGGGTACAGTCGCCGCACTGCTCTGCCAGCCCCTGTTGTCGAGGCGAAAGAGAAGTTGGTGAACGACCGTCACCCGTCGGGGATCGCGACTCCCCCGGCTCCGGCTTCCGATGCCGCCGCGGCGCTCTGCGCGCAGTACGGTGCGCAAGAAGCCCAGTACGGCGACTTCACCGCGTACGGCGACTACTCCGCCACGGCTTTCGACTCGGGCGCGAACGCGGCCACCACGGGCTCCTGTCCCGGCACGGATTTCGCCGGTGACCCGCTCTTCGGCGATATGCCGGGCGGAGGCGGTGGCAACGGTTCGTACGACGCCACGCAATGGAACGCCGGCGCCCAGCAGCCGCTGCACTACGACCCGTACGCGGCACAGCACCAGGCCGGCTACGACACCGGCGCCCACGGCGCGACAGCTTGGACGAACGGCTACCAGCAGTTCGCCGACATCCCCGCGCAGCATCCGGGCCCCGACGCCTCAGGTCAGTGGGACGCGAACGCCTGGATCCAGCCCGAGCAGCCGCTCGACGGGACCCAGCACTGGACCGTGCCGACGCAGGGGACGGGCGCGTACGACGCCACGCAGTGGAACAGTTCCGGAAGCCAGGACTCGTACCAGGCGTACGAGCACCCGCGGCACGAATCCTACGAACAGCAGCAGTCCCGGTCCGACTCGTACGAACAGCAGCACCCGCAGCCCGACTCGTACGAACAGCACGCCGAGCCCGAGTCGTACAGCCATGAGCTCACCCAGCTCGACATGACGTACGAGCAGCAGTCCGATCCAAGTGCTCCGGTCCCCTTCGACCAGCAGGCGACCGCGACCTTCGACCAGGCGGCCCACGGTCGGCTCACCTCCGACGAGGACGAGTTCGACGACTCCGAGGACTTCGCGGACACGGACAGCTCGGACGGGTCTGACGACTCTGACGACTCGGTCGATTCGGAAGAGGCGTACGACCCGTACGACGAGGGGCGCGAGAGGCCGCTGCTCGACGACATGGAAGAGATCACCCCGGCCCGGCGTCCCGCTACGCGAACCGCTTCCCGTTCCCGGCGTCGCAGTCCCGCGAAACGTTCCGCTCTGCTGACCGTCGCGGTGCCCTCCGTCTGCGTGATGGGGGTGGCGGGGATCGCCGCCGCCTCCGTGGGCGGCGTCGGCGGTCTCGGCGGGGACAACTCGAAGGACACGACGGCCAGCGCCTCCGACGCGACCGCGGTGAAGCCGTCGGCCGCCAACATCAAGCTGGACACCCAGCTCCAGAGCCTTTCCGCGGGCGCGGACGACTTCGCCGACCGGGCGAGTCGCACGCAGGAACGGATCGACCTCAAGGCCCAGCAGGCGACGGAGAAGAAGAAGGCGGCGGAGGAGGCGGCCCGTAAGGAGCGGCTGCGTCCGAAGTTCCTTCTTCCGGTGACGCAGCGGGGCCTCAGCGCCTACTTCGGCCAGGCCGGCGTCAACTGGATGTCCGTGCACACGGGCATCGACTTCCCGGTCTCCTACGGTACGCCGGTGATGTCCGCGACCGACGGGACCGTCCGGACGCAGTGGAACAGCGCGTACGGCAACATGATGATCGTGACCGCGATGGACGGCACGGAGACGTGGTACTGCCACCTCTCCACGTACAAGGTCCCCTCCGGCACCACCGTGAAGGCCGGTGACCAGATCGCCTTCTCCGGGAACTCCGGGAACTCGACCGGCCCGCACCTGCACTTCGAGGTCCGTCCGGCCGGCGGCGCGGCGATCGACCCGCTGCCCTGGCTCCGCAGCCACGGTCTGGACCCCGCGTAAGGCGTGACGCGTAAGGCGTGACGCGCGCGTAGACGTGACGCGCGGCACGCACCTCGCAGCGGGCGATGACGGCCCGAACCCGGGAGACGAGAGGCCGCCGACCGCCGGTCCCCCGGCCGTCCTCGGACAGCCAGGGGTCCCCGCGATCCGGTCCCGCGAACGATCTCGCGGGCTACAGCTTCTCCACCGGCGCGTACCGCAGCAGCAGCCGCTTCGGCTTGGGCTCTCCGAAGTCGACCGTCGCCTCCGCGTTCGCGCCCGTACCCTTCACGCCGACGACGGTGCCGAGGCCGAACTGGTCGTGCGTGACCCGGTCCCCGACGGCCAGCGAGACCACCGGCTTCTCGGTGGCACCGCGGCGGGTGGCGAACCCGGAGGCACCCGAGGCCGCGGACCGCGAACGCGAGGACGACAGGGAGGCGGCGACACCGGAGACCGGACCGGCCGGCATGGACGCCGTCGCCCCCGTGCGCTTCCAGTCCAGATGGGTCGCCGGGATCTCCTCCAGGAAGCGGGAGGGCGGGTTGTACGAGGGCTGACCCCACGCACTGCGCATCGACGACCGGGTGAGGTAGAGCCGCTCCCGCGCGCGCGTGATGCCCACGTACGCCAGGCGCCGCTCCTCCTCCAGCTCCTTGACCTGTCCGAGCGCGCGCATGTGCGGGAAAACGCCGTCCTCCATGCCGGTCAGGAAGACCACGGGGAATTCGAGGCCCTTGGCGGTGTGCAGGGTCATCAGGGTGATGACGCCGTTGCCGTCCTCCTCGTCCGGGATCTGGTCGGAGTCGGCGACGAGCGCGACCCGCTCCAGGAACGCGGCGAGTCCGCCCGTGTTCTCGCCCTCACCGGTCTCCTGCTCGAACTCCAGGGCCACGGCGGCGAGTTCCTGGAGGTTCTCGATCCTGGTCTCGTCCTGCGGGTCGGTCGAGGCCTGCAACTCGGCGAGATAGCCGGTGCGTTCGAGGACGGCCTCCAGGATGGTGGCCGGACCCGCGCCGGACTCGACGATCGTACGGAGGTCCTCCATGAGCGTGTTGAACCGCTTGACCGCGTTGGTGGAGCGCGCGGCCATGCCGTAGGCCTCGTCGACGCGGCGCAGCGCCGCCGGGAAACTGATCTTCTCTCGCTGCGAGAGGGCGTCGATCATCGCCTCGGCGCGGTCACCGATGCCGCGCTTGGGCACGTTCAGGATTCGGCGCATCGGGACGGAGTCCTCGGGGTTGGACAGCACCCTGAGGTACGCCAGGACGTCCCGGACCTCCTTGCGCTCGTAGAAGCGGACACCGCCGACGACCTTGTAGGGCAGGCCGACGCGGATGAAGATCTCTTCGAAGACACGGGACTGCGCGTTCGTACGGTAGAAGACCGCGACGTCGCCGGCCTTGGCCTCGCCCGCGTCGGTGAGACGGTCTATCTCGTCGGCGACGAACTGGGCCTCGTCGTGCTCGGTGTCCGCGACGTAGCCCGTGATGTTCGAGCCCGCGCCGGCGTTGGTCCACAGGTTCTTGGGGCGGCGGGACTCGTTGCGCTCGATGACCGCGTTGGCGGCGGACAGGATCGTCTGGGTGGAGCGGTAGTTCTGCTCCAGGAGGATCGTCGTCGCGTTCGGGTAGTCCTCCTCGAACTGGAGGATGTTGCGGATGGTCGCGCCCCGGAAGGCGTAGATCGACTGGTCCGCGTCACCCACGACGCACAGCTCGGCGGGGGGCAGGTCGAACTCGCCGGGCGTTACGTCCACGGGGTGCTCGGAGGTGCCCACGAGCTCCCGCACCAGCGCGTACTGCGCGTGGTTGGTGTCCTGGTACTCGTCGACCAGGACGTGCCGGAAGCGGCGGCGGTAGTGCTCGGCGACGTCCGGGAAGGCGCGCAGCAGATTGACCGTGGTCATGATCAGGTCGTCGAAGTCGAGCGCGTTGGCCTCGCGCAGCCGCGACTGGTACATCGCGTACGCCTGAGCCAGGGTCTTCTCGAAGCCGTCGGTGGCCTGGGCGGCGAAGTCCTCCTCGTCGATCAGCTCGTTCTTCAGGTTCGAGACCTTGGCGCTGAACGACTTCGGCGGGAAACGCTTGGGATCGAGGTCGAGATCACGGCAGACGAGCGCCATCAGACGCTTGGAGTCGGCGGCGTCGTAGATCGAGAACGACGAGGTGAAGCCGAGCCTCTTGCTCTCGCGGCGCAGGATGCGGACGCAGGAACTGTGGAACGTCATCACCCACATCGCGTTGGCACGCGGACCCACGAGCGCCTCGACGCGCTCCTTCATCTCGCCCGCGGCCTTGTTCGTGAAGGTGATCGCGAGGATCTGGCCGGGGTGGACATTGCGCTCGCCGAGCAGATGCGCGATCCGGTGGGTGAGCACGCGGGTCTTGCCGGAGCCGGCGCCGGCCACGATGAGCAGCGGGGAGCCGGAGTGCACCACGGCCGCGCGCTGGTTCTCGTTCAGTCCGTCCAGCAGGGCCGCCGGGTCCACGACGGGCCTGGGCGCGCCGTCGCGGTAGTAGGCGTCACGGCTCGGCGGCATGTCGAACTTCCCGCCGAACAGATCGTCCGGAACCGCCTCCGGTACATGATCGTCCTCGGGCGGCGGCGGGTGTTCGTCCTCGTGGGCCCCGGAGGGCTTGAGGTTCGCCAGGAAGCTGTCGTCAAAGAGGCTGCTCATCGCTCTCCGAGTCTAGGCCGCCCCACTGACAGCCCGCCGCCACCCCGGGAACTCGACCGGAACTCGTGACCCGATTCCCCGGCGGCCGGACGTCCAGCCGCCGGACGTCCGGCCACGGCTGCGCCCGCCCCTCGTTTCCATCCGCCGCCCGCGCGTGCCCCGCCGGCAACCGGTGCGGAGATCCCTAGCATCGGACGCATGCCAGATACACCGGACCTGCCGGACATTCCCCCGTTCCGCGCCTGGTGGTCGGAGCGGCCGCCCGCCGCCGGGACCGCCGTCATGGCCACCGGCGTCATCTCGATCGGGCTGCGCCTGACCGGCTACGAGACCCTTTCCCGGATCGCGCTGGTCCTCGCGTCGCTCGCCTGGATCGGGCTCGCCGCGGACTTCCTCGTCCGGCTGGTGGGCGACCGGGAACAATGGACGCGGCAGGCCGGCACGCCGGCCGGGCTCAACGCGGTCGCGGCGACCACGGTGCTCGGCACCCGGATCTCCGAACTGGGGTGGCAGGGGCTCGCCGAGGCCCTGCTCGCACTGTCGGCGGCGCTCTGGCCGATCCTCCTCCTGACCGTCGTACGGCACTGGCGGCGCCGTATGGCGGGAGAGGTGTTCCTCGTCTGCGTGGCCACGCAGGGACTCTCGGTGCTCGGCTCGACGATCGCCACCGCCGTGGGCGCGGACTGGCTCGCGCACACCGCGATGGTGCTGTTCTGGCTGGGGATCGTGCTCTACGGGGTGTCCTTCGGGCACTTCGACCTGTGGGAGGTGAAGCGGGGTGCCGGGGACCACTGGGTGGCGGGTGGCGCGCTCGCGATCTCGGCGCTGGCCGGGGCGGGACTCGTCACCGCGCACGACGTGAACATCTACCTGTGGAACAACGACGACCAGGGCGTCCTGCGCGCCGCGACCGGCACACTGCTCGTGCTCGACCTCACCTGCTACTGCGTGCTGCTCGTCACGGAGGCGGTGTGGCCGCGCCCGCGGTACGACGTGCGGCGCTGGGCGACCGTCTTCCCGATGGGGATGACGGCGGTGGCGACCCTCTCGGTCGCGGCCGCCCTCGACGTCTTCTGGCTCAAGGGGCCGGGGCAGGTCCTGCTGTGGATCGCGGTGGCGGCGTGGCTCGTGGTCGCCGCGGGCGCCGCCCTCGCCGTCAGATCCGCGACGCGAGGGTAAGGGCGCCGGCCAGGTCCGCCACGTAGAGGTGAAGACGTAGGCGCGAAGACGTACGTGTGAAGAGGTACGTGTGAAGAGGCACGTGTGAAGAGGCACGTGCGAAGAGGTAGGCGTGAAGGCGTAGAGGTCAAGGGCCCGGCCAAGCCTGCCGTGCGGCGAGGGGGCCGGCACATCGCCGCGCGCGGGGATCGAGGCGCCGGTCAGGTCCAGAGGACGGCGATGAAGATGTTCGCGACGGTCAGCAGCCCGACGAGGCCGAAGAGGCGCTTGTCCACCTTCTCGTCGTCCCGCTTCACGTAGACGAGCCCGAGGATCACGATCAGCAGGGCCAGCTTCACACCGATCTTGACCGTGTTGACCGTGTTGCCGTCGGCCTGGTTGAGCCCGACCAGGGCGACACCGGTGACCAGCATGGTCAGCGCGCCGTGCAGCATCGCGGGGACGAAGCGGGCGGTGCCCTGGCCCATCGCCTTCATCTGGGTGAAGAAGCCGCCGAGGAGCGCGGCGATGCCGATGATGTGCAGGCCGACGAAGAGATGGATGAGTACGTCCATGGGGCCGGAGCCTAATCGCACGCCCTGACGCCCCTTCCCACCGGGCCACCCCTTCGCTCCGCCCGCTCTCGTCACCCTTTTTCCACCGGGCCATCGCGTGTCATCCGTAGCACCGGCACCTCTCCGGTTGTCCGGGATTCGCCGCATCGGTCATCACCCTGCGTGAAGTCGGTGATGCCAGGCCAGAATCCTGGTCACGTTCGGTCACTCGGCGATCTAGTGGCGACAGTTCTGTACATAGCGTTACCAAGGCCGCGCTCCCAGGTTTAACGTCCTCCCCCAGGTGACCGGCTCCCCACCGCCGCCCGGGCCAGGGGCGACAGCCGGACACCACCGCCGAGAAGGTCCGGCGGCGGCCCGCTCCCCCTGTGTGAGCCGCCGCCGGACGTGTCACCGCTTGACCGCACCCGCAAGGGCGGTCGCACGGAAGGATGTGGGCCCTCGTGGCAGCGCACCGCAAGGCCAAACAGCGCTCGATCGGCGGAAACACGGCCCGCACGGCAGTCACCATCGCTCTCGCGGGCGCTGCGACGGCGACCGGCTTCGACGGGATCGGGCACGCCGACCCCCAGCTGTCCCCGGCACAGGTGAAGGCCAAGGTCGACAAGCTGTACGAGGAGGCGGAGGCCGCCACCCAGAAGTACGACGGCGCCAAGGAGAAGGCCGACAAGGCGGAGGCACACCTGAGCACACTCCGCGACGAGGCCGCGCGCCGGGAGGACCGGCTCAACTCGGCCCGGGAGGCGCTGGGTTCGATGGCGGCGGCGCAGTACCGAAGCGGTGGACTCGACCCCGTGGTGCAACTCGCGCTCTCCGACCGCCCCGACCAGTACCTGGAAGGGGCCGCGTTCGCCGAGCGGGTCGGCAGCCGGCAGTCGGCGGATGTCGCCGGGGTACGCAGACAGCTGCGCGAGATCGAGCAGTTGCGGGGCGCGGCGCACATCGAACTGGCCGCGCTCAAGTCGCGGCAGACCGAGCTGAAGCAGCAGAAGAAGACGGTCAACGAGAAGCTCGACGCGGCTCGCCGACTACTCGCGCGGCTCACTCCCGAGCAGCGCACGCAGTACGTGGAGCGGGGTGGCGCGGGCGAGCAGCAGCACGTCTCGCGTTCCTCGGCCCGCGACCTGGCCCCGGTGGCGCCGGCCGACACATCCGGTGCCACCAGCGTCGGCGGCACCACCGCGGCGCCCGACTCCCGGGCGGCGGCGGCCGTCGCCTACGCCTACTCGAAACTCGGCAGCCCCTACGTCTGGGGCGCCACCGGCCCCGACGCCTTCGACTGCTCCGGACTCGCCCAGGCCGCGTACCGTTCCGCGGGCATCTCGCTGCCCAGGACGACGTATTCCCAGATCAACGTCGGCCAGCGGGTCGCCCTCTCCGAACTACGCCCCGGCGACCTGGTGTTCTTCTACGCGGGCATCACCCACGTGGGCATCTACATCGGTAACGGCCAGATGATCCACGCCCCCAATCCGTCGGCACCCGTGCGGGTGGCCCCGATCAGCGAGATGCCCTTCGCGGGGGCCGCCCGGGTGGCGTGATCACCTGGGTGACGTGATCCGGCGCCCGTCCGGCAACGCGTTCCTGGTCGTCGGCTCCTGGGCACGCAACGCGTTGCGGACCTGGGCAGCGTGCCGGTGCACGTCGTGGGCGGAGAGCGGGTGGGAGCCCCGGTCTGCTCTCCCGGCCTCGACGCCGGGCCGGAGCCCCGCGTGGTCGGCCGACCGCGCGCCCGATGAGTTTCCGGCTTGGGTTACAGCTCCCCGACAGGCCCGGCAGAGGCCGTCCGGAAGGGCCTCTGGACGGCCGGGCACACCGCAGTCGGTGCATTCCAGACCGGCGCGGGACCTGCGCTCCTCCGGAGCGGGCAGGTCGGGCGGCATCTTGTCACGCAGCCGCCGTTGCACGAGGGCACGGGGCGAGTGCACGTGCTCGGGGAGCCCGGCGACGAGGGACTGCGTCAGGTGGTCCACGGTGGCCCCCCGGGCGAGCCACGTGGACGCGAGTTCTTCCAGGACTGCGCAGTCGGCGGCGGAGAGTGGCAAGCGGGGCTCGATGCGGCCGAGTTGGGCAAGCGCTCTGTAGGCGGCGGAGGGGCCGGGCCGTTCTGCGGGGTGCGGCGGCTCGGCTTGTTCGGCGTGCTGCGCTTTCTGGGGCCGTACGTCACTGGGGGCGCCCGGAGACACAGAAGCCGGGCGCGCCTCCGCGGGAGTCTCGGGCCGCTCCTCGGCCGGTACGTCATCCACGAGGAACCGGGCCCACCAGTCGCTGTCACGTGCGGGAGCCCTTCCGCTTGCGGCAGAGGTCCCGCTGGGTGCGCTTGAGTTTTTTCTCGGCCCGGCGCAGGAACCGGGGTGAGTCGATCTTGGTGCCGTCGGACAGGACAGCGAAGTGTGTCGGCCCTAGGTCGACACCCACCTCGCTTCCAGCGTCTGCCGGTGCCTCTTGTAGGCCGGTCTCGACGACGAAAGACGCGAAGTACCGGCCCGCGCTATCCTTGATCACTGTCACCGTAGAGGGTTGCGCGGGCAGCATCCGGGACCACTTCACCCGCACCTCGCCGATCTTCGGCAGGGACAGCTTCCCGCCGACCGTGATCTTCCACCGGGCGTTCGCCGTGAAGCGGACCGCCTGCCGGGTGTCCCGCTTCGTCTTGTACCGGGGCGCCCCCATCCGCGGGCGTGCACCCTTCAGTCCGTCGAAAAAGTTCCGGTACGCCGCATCCAGGTCCCTCAGCGACTGCTGCAGGACGACGGCGGACACCTCGCCGAGCCAGGCCCGCTCCGGGGTCCTCTTCGCCTCGGTGATCAGAGCCTTGGACAGGTCGCCAATCCTGGGAAACGGCAACCCCTCACCGCGGGCCGTCTCCCGCGCCCGAAGGGCATCGTTGTAGATCACCCGCGCACACCCGAACGCCTTGCCCAACAAACCATGCTGACCAACCGTTGGGTACAGGCGGAAGTTGTACCGAAGCTGCACACCATGATCATAGGAGGCTTGCTTCATGACCGACATGCAGAACATTCGTACGGGTAGAGACTCCGCCACGAAGGTTGGGTTCAGCCCAACCACCTAATTCTCACAAACAGAGCTCGGATCTCGTCGCTCGAAGCACGGGGTTCGAGCGACGGTCGGTCAGGCGCTTCGGACGTGGTCGACGAACGCGGCCCAGGCCTGCGCCGCGACCGCGAACTCCGGGCCCCGAGCCCCGAGCTTCGAGTCCCGGACGTGGGTGACGTGGGGACCGGCGGCTACTTCTACGCAGGCGGCGTCGAAGCCGGTGCCGTGACTGGACTTGCGCCAGGCGTAGGCGACTTCGAGGCATTCGCCGCCCTGGTCATCGCTGTAGCTGGACTTGAACCACGACAGCTCGGCTCTCACAGCTCCTCAGCCACCTTCCTGATCATCCGGGCAGACTCTTCGACGTTGAGCGCCTGCATGCGGATCATGCCATGCCGCTGCGTCAGGGCATTGAGCTTGTCCGCATCGACGTACAGCGCTCCGGTCTCCTGCCCTTCCACGTAGCCATAGTGCTCGTGATCAGCAGTTTCTACGAGGATCAACGGGCCGCCGAGCGCCACAGGAGGAGCGGCCGCGAACGGCAAGACCTGGATCGACACGTTCCGTTGCTTCCCCACCTCCAACAGGTAGTTGAGCTGCCTGCGCATCGCGTCCCGGCCACCCACCATGGCCCGCAACGCAGCTTCATGGATCACGTAACTGAAGTGCGCCAGCGGCTTGTTGGTCAGCTTCTCCTGTCGCGCCAGTCGGGCGGCCACGCGCTCTTCGACCGTCTCCTCATCGAGCGGCGGGCAACTGTTGCCGATGAGCTCCTGTGCGTACTCCTCGGTCTGCAACAGGCCAGGGATCAGCAGTACCGCATACGAATACAAGGTGATGGCCTCAGCTTCCACCAGCACGTACTGCTGCGTCCGCTGGGGGAACGGCTCAGGTTTCAAGTGCTCGTGCGCGGCGACCAGCTTCCCGCGCGCCCCACACAGCTGATCCGCGGCCTGCAAGAGCCTGAGCGTCGGGCGGCGCCGCCCGCACTCCATGGACTTGACGTACTCATAGTCATAGTTGGCCTCCTTGGCCAGCTCCTGACGGCTGACCCCGGCCTCCTCACGCCACAGCTTGATCTGGCTCCCGCAGTACCGCCACGCCTGCTGTGGCTGCTGAGCATCCCCGGAAGTCACCACGCGCGATCCGCCTCCCGCCGACACACCGTGTACAAGCACGCTGTGTACCCGCGCCGCCACTCCCGAGGTTAAGCGGCACCGGCCAGCCTGATCACGGCAAATGACGGAGAATCACACGCAAGGACCGAAGCACATGCCGATGCCCGGAGACCGCCCCCGGCCCGCTCCGGCCGCTGCCCCCAAGGACATCGAGTGGCGCCTGCCGCGTCACGCCCGCAGCGTGGGCAGAGCCCGAACTCTCCTCCGCGAGCAGGCCACTTCGTGGAAGGTCCCGGAGGAGGTGGCAGAGACGGCGGTCCTGCTCCTCAGCGAGCTGATGACGAACGCGTACCGCCACGCGAGGGTGTCCCCGGGCCGAGAGATCCGGGCCCGCTGCGCCCTGGACGACGACCGCCTCCGCGTCTGGGTGACGGACGCGAGTGACGCGCTCCCCGCACCCCGCAACGCATCGCCGGACGACGAGTCGGGCCGAGGCCTGGCGCTGGTGGCCGCGCTGGCGGAGAAGTGGGGCGCTGATCCCCGGGAGGGCGGTATCGGCAAGACAGTCTGGTTCCAGCTCACGCTCGAGGTCTGCGGCACACCCGAGGACGCGTACTGACGCGGCATATCGTCAGTCGGTGAGAACGCTCATCAACGTCCTCTTGATCAACCGCAACTTGCCCAGCTGGCGGTATCTGATCACCTGCTGTTCGCGCAGAGCCCCGGCCTGCCGGTCCAGGGTCCGCTGATCAGCCACGGTCGGCAGCTCCATCTCCACATCCAGCAGACGGAGCGGGCTGAGGAAGGTCGCCTCTCGCTCCGAGGGCCGGGCCACGTGACGAACCCGCCTCTGAACGTGAGGCAGCCGAAGCCACGCAGCCAAGTAGTGCGGGCTCAGCCGGAGCTTGCGAGGCTTCAGGCAGATAACCCCGGTTCCGAAGGCAGCCCTTGGCAGTTGCCCCTGCCACATCACGACCTTGAAGGTCCGACCGGTCGTCACGGCGGCTATCAGGACATCACCGTCCTCCAGCAGTGCGTCGTCCTTGCCGATCGAACCGGGATCGATGCGACGGAGCCGGGACAAGTCCAACCCACCGGCTGTCAGACTGCTCGCGGTGATCACTGGTGTCCCGTCCGTCGCCTCAGGGGCGCGCAGCCAGCTCCTGGTACGTGCCGACACGAGTACGTCGCCCAGCGGACGGCGTTCCACTCCGGCGTCCTTCCCCGCCGTACCAGTGGCCAATAGCGCGAGGGGGGCCATCAGCTCGTCGAGTTCCAACTTGGCCAGCGCGCCCTCGGCGAACTTCTCCGCGTCGATCAGATCATGAATGACCGATGCGAGCTGCTGCCGCCCGGCCACAGTACGCGCGCTGTCCGCTGTGAGATCCCACGCCCGGTGCTGAGACCAAGGGTTGCTCTGGACCGTTCCTTCCGCGGTACCGAACAACTGGCTCTCGATCTCGCGGAGGGGCAAGCGGTACTTCTCCTGCCACCTCTCGTACGTCCGGACGAGCTCGCCGCTTCGCCGTACTGTCAGCACCTCCAGCCTGGCGGCCAGACTGTTCTTGAGCACCTCAAGCACGGTGCCCCGCTCGCCGTCTGTCGAGGCCAACTCGATACGAGATGCCGTCAGACGACGGACCAAGCCTCTCTCCAGGGTGTCGACCGCCTTCCCGGCCGCAGCTCGTCTCCGCTGGAGCGCACGCATCGCCGTCGCATCCAGGGCCGCCTCCACGACCTCGGGATCGATCTCCTCCGCTTCGGCGCCTTCCTCCGATGTCTCCGCCGCAGCGCGCGCCCGTTCGAGCGCTGCCGACGCCTCCCGCGCAGCCCTCATCTCCTCGACCAGTTTTTCGTGCTCGCGCTCGGCTTCGGCCAGTTCCTCAAGGAATCCGGAGGCGATTGCGGCAACCGCCTTGTGTCCATAAGCCTGCCGCCGTTTCGCTGCCGTGCGAGCCCGCGCACCGCCCGTGCGTGAGTCCGTCCCGGGCGCGAGCATCGACTCGACCGTCGCAACCCAGCCGTCCACGACACCGGCGAAACCGTGCACCGACAGAGCCTTCAGGTCGTTCTTGACGTCCTGCCACCATCCGGCGACCGCGTCGGCGAGCGCGTACCGGTCCAGCAGTCCGACCCGCAGCAAACGTTCCTGGCACGAGTCGATCAAGTCGGCGCGTAGACAGGCCAGTTGTGCCTTGCGCTCACGTTCCGTGCGATTGTCGCCCTCGACGGGCTCCAGCGCGGCGATCCGCTCCGTCTCCGAGCCCCACCACTCCTCGAAGACGGCCCGCAGGTTCTGCTCACGTGCGCTCGCCAACTCGGCCAGGCGGGTCGCGTCCGGGTGCTCGCCCTCGGGCAGGAAGTCGACGTACCCGAGGTCGTGCTCGCGGACCGCGAAGAGATCCCGGACCCTGATGCCGTATGCGTCCAGCAGCGGTTTCTTCGCCTCGATCTCCGCGACCGGGACGCCGCCCACCAGGTAGGCCCGTACGTCCTGTGGCTCGGGCGGCGGGGTGTTGTCGACGTAACGGCGGATGGTGAGGTCGAAGTCGTTCTCCTCCAGTTCGGCACGGTCGACCACCCGCGCCAAGCGCTCCACGTCCTTGAAGGCGTGGAACGTGGAGACGATCTTCTCGACGTGCTCGGGCAGGAGGACGTTCTGCGCGTGCTCCGCATGGAACTCACGGTCGGCGTTGATGAACAGCACCTTGCCCCGGCGGTCCCGCCGCTCCTCGCGGCCCGGTGCGCGCAGCACGATCACGCAGGCCGGGATGCCGGTGCCGTAGAAGAGGTTCGGGGCGAGGCCGACGACCGCCTCGATCAGGTCGTGCTTGAGCAGCTCCGCCCGGATCTTGCGTTCCTCGCCCCCGCGGAACAGCACACCGTGCGGCATGACGGTGAACACGGCTCCGGCCCGCTTCTTCACCATGTCCAGCATGTGCTGGAGGAACATCAGGTCGGTCTTGCCGCGCTCGGGCGTCTGGCCGTGAGGCATCCGCGTCAGCAGGTTCGGCACCTGGGCCTGCTTGTAGTCCATGGAGAACGGCGGATTGCTGAGCACCAGGTCGAAATCTCCCTCAGGGTGCATCGGGTTCGTGAGGGTGTCCCCGGTCTTGAGGGAGAAGTGCTTGGCGCCGTGGAAGAGCATGTTCATGGTGGCCATGACCCAGGAGCCACTGTTGGCGTCCTGCCCGGCGAGCAGCAGGTCGTCGGAGTCCTCGCCGTGCTCGTCGACGTACTCCATGGCGTGGATGAGCATGCCGCCGGAGCCGACGCACGGGTCGTAGATGCGCATCCCGCCGTGCGGCCGGGCCAGCTCGACCATCATGCGGACGACGGAACGCGGGGTGTAGAACTCGCCACCCATGCGGCCGGCAGAGTCCGCGAAGTCCTTGATCAGGTACTCGTACGCGGCGCCGATCATGTCGGGGAACTCTAAGTCGTTCTCGCGCAGCCGGATGCTGCCGAAGTGCTTGATCAGTGTCTCAAGGCGCCGGTCGGCGAGTTCTGCCGCGGAGCCCTTGCCGCTGCTGCCGCCGCCGATGCGGTTGAAGTTGACGTGCCCGAACAGGCCGCGGAGTTCACTGTTGCCCTCCTGGTCCTCCAGGGCGTCCAACGCGGGCTGGAGGTACTCCATGGCCACGTTGTCCTGGGCACCGGCCAGCCGCTCCCAGCGGGCTTTCTCCGGGACGAAGATGACCCCGCGAGGACGGTAGAACTCGAACTGCTCGGCGTCGTCCTCGGCGTCCTCGCGGCTCTCGCCTGCCTTCAGCCGCTCCGCGATGATCGCCTCGTGCGCGGCCTCGAACTCGTCGTTGACGCGCTTGAGGAAGAGCATGACGAAGATGAAGTCGCGGTACTCGGCAGTGTCCATCGTGCCGCGCAGAATGTCCGCCGCCGCGAAGAGATGGCGTTCCAACTGCGCGAGCATGAGCTTGGCCACGTACGACACGCTCCCCTGGGACGACTGGCTGTGTCCGGTGCACCGGGCAGCCTACGGCCCAGAAGCCGGGAGGAATCACCGTATACGCGAAGTGATCGTAGGTGGCGGGACAGGTAGCCGATTCCAGTCGTCAGACTCTGCGAAGGCCGGACAGCCTCAGTAGTCGACCACGTCCAGGCCGTCCTCGACGAAGCTCCACACATCGGTGTACGGGTCCCAGCGGGTCTGATCGGGTCCCGTGTACCCCGCGCTGATCTGTCTGGCGTGCTGTCTGGCCTTCTTGTACTTCCCCTGCAACTGGCCGGGCATGACCCGCTTGGCCTGCTCCGGGGAGACGGACCGGATGGTGGGGCCGTAGGTCTGGGCGAAGCCGGGCTGGTTCTTCAGTCGGTCCGCCGCGCTGTCGCAGACGCCGCCGAAGGTGCTCGTGTAGTTCTGGTAGTGGAGCAGGCGCCACAGCTCGAAACAGGGGTGGGAGTAGGCGACGTGCAGCTTCGCCTTCCGGGCCCGTGAGAAAGCCGTCGGGATGTCCTCGTGCTGGTCCCGGTCGAAGAGACACCACACCTGAGGCCAGTTCCAGTCGTCGGGATCCAGCTTCGCCTTCTTGGCGGCCTTCTGGACCTCGTCCCACTTCCTGATGGCCTCGTCCACGAGCGGCAGCGGCTTGCGGCGCTTCGTCGGTGCGTTCAGGTTCTCGACACTGCAGTTGACCTTACGGCCCCGCTGTGCGCGGGTGCCCTGTTCGGTGACGAACTCGATGAATTCCGGCTCGGTGACCTCACCCTCGGTGAAGACGTACACCTCACGCGGACGATCCTGAGGCAGCACTCTCTTGTGCCTGCCCGCGATGTTGTCCCGCCCCTTGTCCCGCGCCATCAGGAACGCTCTGCCTCCCCTGCCAGTGCCGTCAGCACTCTGCGGCCGATCTGTCCTTGAGTCACTCTCGGAACGGCGCCGAACGCTCCTGCGAGGTAGGAGTCCGAGAGGTCCTCGTCGGGACCCGGGTCCGCGTCGCTCAGCGGGTACAGCTGTGTGGCGCCGCCGCCGTCCTTCTCCGTGAGCCAGATCTGGCCGGGCTCCAGGGGACGCCCGCCCCTGGGCGATTTCAGCAGCGACGGAGCATGGGAGGTGAAGACCAACTGGGCGCCCTTGGTGTTGACCCAGGGCGCCTGGAAAAGGCGTACGACCTCTGCGGCGAAGCGTGGGTGGAGGCTGGAGTCCAGCTCGTCGATCAGCAGGACGGCGCCCTTGTCCAACGCCAGCAGCAGTGGTCCGATCAACGCGAACCACGAACGCGTGCCGAACGACTCGCGCTGCCAGTCCATCGCCACGGGCTCGTCGGAGTCACCGCCGTGCAGCAGGCGTACGAGCGGGGACTGCCCTGGGCGCTGCTCCACCTCGGCGCCCCGGATACCGAGGTCGGCGACCCGCAGCAGTTCCTCGATGCGGTCGCGGGCGTTCTCGTCCAGCAACTGACGGGCGGTGTACGCCTCTCGCTGCGTACGCTCCGTCTCCGGCGTGACATCCCACAGGTTCTGGTTGAACCAGTCGTAGATCCGCGTGAGTTGAGGGTGGTTGTCGTTCGCCGCCCGGCTGAGCATGAGGGCGTTCGGGCGAGTGCTGCGGGCCAGGTGCGCGCGGTCGTGGATGCGGTCGCCGGGGAACTCGAAGACGTTGTCCCGTGCGGCGTCGCGGTCCAGCCATACCTGCCGGCGCCCCTTCGGGTAGGCGTGAAGCCATTCCGACTCCACCACCCTCGGCCCGAGCTCGAAACCGTAGGTCCAGCGGACGCCGTCGTCGAGCACGAAGTCGGCCTCGTAAAAAGTGCTCTCCGCAGCCGACTTGGGGTCGAGTGCGAACTCCTCCCGGGGAATCCCCTGGTACGACGTCCAGTCGGAGTACGACCCGAGAACCGCTTCCTTCATCTTCTTCAGGGCGACGATGACATTGGACTTGCCCGAAGCGTTCGCGCCGAAGATGCCCAGGAGCGGATAGACCTGAAGCGACTTTCCGTCCGACAAGGTCAGGGTGCGTGCCGCATCCGACTCCTCGCCTTGGGGCACCACGAAGGACAGCTCCTGCTCGTCGCGCAGCGATCGCACGTTCGCCACACGAAATCGAAGCAACATGCTGTCCTCCTCTCGTCGCGCACAGGCTATCCACGTGATCGTGCACGCGCCTACCGGACGGTCACAACGGTCCGGGTTTCGGCCGGGTCAGACCAGCCGCCTCGCCGTAGCCCACCGGGTCAGCTCATGCCGGTTCGACAGCTGGAGCTTGCGCAGCACCGCCGAGACGTGCGACTCGACCGTCTTGACGGAGATGAACAGCTGCTTGGCGATCTCCTTGTACGCGTATCCCCGGGCGATGAGGCGCAGGACCTCGCGTTCGCGCTGGGTGAGGCGGTCCATGTCCTCGTCGACGGGCGGGGCGTCGGTGGAGGCGAAGGCGTCGAGGACGAACCCGGCGAGGCGCGGGGAGAACACCGCGTCGCCGTCCTGTACTCGGAAGACGGAGTCCACGAGATCCGTGCCGGTGATCGTCTTGGTGACGTACCCCCGCGCACCGCCGCGGATCACACCGATCACGTCCTCCGCCGCGTCCGAAACGGAGAGCGCGAGGAAACGGACCGGCTGCTCGGCGTCGCCCATCAACGGGGCGCAGCGGCGCAGCACTTCGACGCCGCCGCCGCCGGGAAGGTGGACGTCGAGGAGGACGACCTCGGGCCGGGTGGCCGTGATGACCGTGACCGCCTGGTCGACGTCCGCGGCCTCACCGACCACTTCGACGCCGGTCCGCTCGGTCTCGCCGATCTCGGCCTGGACCCCCGTACGGAACATGCGGTGGTCGTCGACGAGCACCACGCGCACCCGGCGCCCGCCCTCGGTGCCGCCCGGACCGGCCGCGGGGGCCGCGGCTCCGGACCCGGCGGTCACGGGGGCTTCTCCGGCCGAACCACCGGACTCCACAGGCTCGTTCGTGTCGCTCATGACGTCTTCTCCGCCCTTTCCATCTCCAGCTCGACCTCCGTGCCGCCGTCCGGCACCGCGCGCAGTCGCGCCGTACCGCCGTTGCGCTCCATGCGGCCGATGATCGATTCTCTGACGCCCATGCGGTCCCCGGGTATCGCGTCGAGGTCGAAGCCGGGGCCGCGGTCGCGGACGGACACGAAGACCGTCCTGCCCTCGACTTCGGCGTAGACCTGTACGGCGCCGCCCTCGCCACCGTACTTGGCCGCGTTCACCATCGCTTCGCGCGCCGCCTGCATCTGTGCGGTCAGTCGGTCGTCGAGCGGGCAGTCGCCCACGACGACGACCTCGATGGGAACCCCGTGCTTGTCCTCGACCTCGGCGGCATGGCGGCGGACCGCCTCGGCGAGGGTGTCGGGCTCCTCGTCCTCGTCCTTGCCGCTGCCCTCCGGCTTGTAGAGCCAGGCCCGCAGATCGCGCTCCTGCGCGCGGGCCAGCCGGCGCACCTCGTTCGCGTTCTCCGCGTTGCGCTGGATCAGGGTCAGGGTGTGCAGCACCGAGTCGTGGACGTGGGCGGCGACTTCGGCCCGCTCCTGCGCGCGGATGCGCATCAGGCGCTCCTCGGAGAGGTCCTGGGTCATGCGGATCAGATAGGGGCCGGCGAGCAGCGCGATGCCGACGAGCACCGCGAGCGCCGCCTGGAGCACCGAGCCGAGGTGGGCCGCGGAACCCTGGAGGACGAACATCCCGGAGACGCCGACGGTGACGAGCAGGACGCCCGCCGCGGACCGCAGCAGCGTGAGCGTGCGGCGTCGGCGGCCCACCTCCGCCCAGCGGGCGCGGCGCGCGTTGTCCGCCTGGCGCCAGACCAGGGCGACACCCGCGCCGACGAGGACCGTCGGCCACAGATACGCCTTCGTGCCGCCGCCGAGATTCACGTTGCCGACGAAGACCATGGCCACGACGACCATGAGGAGCAGGGCGACGATCTGGCCCTTGTCCGGCTTGCGGGCCACGAGCCTGCGCCGGCCGTCGGGCGAGGTCTCGGTGGTGAACGCCGGTGTGCGGCCGCCGGAGCCGACGCCGCCGACGCCGAGGGGGACGAAGAACCAGAACGCGGCGTACAACAGCGCGCCGAGGCCGTCCGCCATGAACAGTCCGACGAACATCAGCCGCACCCAGACCACGGGCAGCCCGAGATGGCCGGCGAGCCCTCGCGCCACGCCCCCGAGCCAGCGTCCGTCGCTGCTGCGGTAGAGCTTGCGCGGGGGCCGCGGGTCGTCGACGGGCATGGCTGCGGCTTCCGGCATGTCATCGATGTTCACACGCCCGGCGGACCGGAGCATCAGGGTCGGCCCCCGATACTCCCCTGATCTTCGCTCCTGACCCTCAATCCTGTCCTCCTGTCCCTCTGTGCTCCCGTGCTCCCGTGCTCCCGTGCTCCTGGTCTTCAGTCCCCTGATCGCCAGGAACTGGCGCTCGCACGTTCCCGCCCTCCCCTCCGGCGGATATCAGGGTTCGGCCAGGGTCATCCCGACTGCCGCCACGCCGTCCCGCCCGTCACCATGGACGCATGACAGATCAGCAGCACGCGGCGGCGGTGCCGGGCCCCGGCACCGCTCCGGGTGAAGAGCCGCGCGCTCACGGGGAAGCCGCCTCGGCGCGGCCCGCGGACTCCGGTCCCGCCCCCGAGGTGCCGCGCAGGTTCCGGCGCGACCGTCGGCAGAAGATGCTGGGCGGGGTGTGCGCCGGGCTCGGCCGGCAGTGCGACATGGACCCGGTGATCTTCCGGATCGTGCTCGCGGTGCTCGCCGCGACCGGCGGAATCGGCCTCATCTTCTACGGCTTCGCCTGGCTCTTCGTCCCCTACGACGAGGAAGAGGAGAACGAGGTCCGCAAGCTGCTCACCGGCCGTGTCGACGGCCAGGCGCTGACCGCCGTGCTCTTCGCGCTGGTCGGCTGCGGAGTGTTCCTCTCCATGCTCAAGAACGGCAGTGTGCTGACGTTCGCGGTCGTCCTGTCGCTGCTGCTGGCGGGCGCCGGCTACTGGTCGCAGAACCGAGGCGCCATCGACCCGGACCCCCTCGCCGCGCAGGCCGTCGCCGACGCCCCGCCCGAGGCTCAGGCCCCGCCCGTGCCCGCCTCCTACCCCTCCTGGTGGCGCGACCCGATCGTCAAGGACGGCTCGCACGTCGGAGGCACCGGCTACATGTGGGGCCCGCCGGAGACCCTGGACCGGGATGTCGCGGCCGCGCTCAACATCGCTCGCGGCACCTCCCGCCCCGACCTGCGCACCGAACGGGAGCGCAGACAGCGCGGCCCCCGCCCCATAGGCGGCCGGATCTTCCTGCTCGCCCTTCTCGCGGGCGGCCTCGGCACCGGCCTGACCTGGCACGACCAGGCGCTCGGCACCAGTCTTCAGACCGGCCTCGCCGCCGCCCTCATCGTGTTCGGCCTGGGCATCGTCCTCAGCTCCTTCCGGGGCCGCACCGGCGCGGGAACCATCTTCCTGGCGGTGATCACGGCAGGCCTTCTAGCGGCCTCCGCGGCGCTGCCCAAGGACATCGACACTCACTGGGTGCGGACGAACTGGACTCCGGCGACCGCGGCCGACGTACGGCCGCGTTACCAACTCGGCACGGGCGTAGGCACCCTCGACCTCAGCCTCGTCGACCTGGCCAAGGGACAGACGGTGAAGACCGACGCCCAGGTGGGCGCGGGCCGGCTGAAGGTGATCGTCCCCAAGGACGCGACCGTGCGGCTCACCATCGAGGTGGGCGTCGGAGACATCCAGTTGCCGGGTGACAACAAGAAGGACGTGGACGTGGAACCGGGCAAGCACAAGCAGGTGACCCTGCCGCCGACGACGGGCGGCAAGGACGGCGGCACCTTCGACCTGGATCTCCAGGTCGGCGCGGGCCAGGCGGAGGTGGCCCGTGCCACGTCATGAGTTCCTGCCCGGAAAGCTGGTGGCGGGCCTCTTCCTCACCGCAGGGGGCATCGCCTACGCCGGCGACGCGGGCGGCTGGTGGGACACCGAGTGGTTCGCGATCATCCCCGTCGTTGTCGTCGGCCTCTGTCTGGCGGGCGCGGTGGCGTCCGTGAACCACGCCGTACGCAGACGCCGCGCGGACCGGGGTCCGCGCGGCGTGAAGTCCTAGGACGGTTCTGGAGCAGGCTCTAGCGATAGGCCCCGGCGCGTTGTCTGCGCCGGGCTCGTAGAGCCGAGTCCACGGAGAAGATCGAGGCGCCCGCCAGCACGAGGGGGGTCCAGGCCATCAGATAGGGCAGGTCGTTGCCGTAGTAGTACGGGTCGGAGGCCCAGCTCATGGTCAGCCACAGGCTGAGCGAGATGAGTGCGCCGCCCAGTGCGGCGAGGCGGGCGAACAGGCCGATCAGGGTGCCTATTCCGACGGCCAGTTCACCGAACGCGATGGCGTAGCCGAAGCCGACGGGGCTCTTCAGGGACAGGTCGATGAGGGCAGGTATGGCGGAGGAGTCACGCACCGTGCGCATCATGTCGCCGATCGAGCCCGACCCGGAGGCTTTCATGAAGGCGCTGTTGGTCAGTTTGTCGAGGCCGGCGTAGATGAAGGTGACACCCAGGAAGAGACGGAGTGGCAGCAGGGCGTAACGGGTAGCGGTGTCCCGCCAGTCCCGCCTCTCCTCCAGATACTGGGTGTTCGTATCCGTCCGCATACTGTGAGTCATCGCTCTCCGCCGCCTTTCGCCCGCGTGCCGTTGACCACTCAACAGACCATACGTACGAATCCGTTCCCCTACTCAGGGGCTGGAACCTTTTTTCGGGCTCCACCTCACGAAACACCCCGGACCGGCCTCTCGCGCCCCGACACCCCCACGGTGGTTCTTCGCCCCCTCCGCCAACGCAATTCCCGTCCCTGGAGCTTGGCCCAAGAACCCGCTCCTCGAACGCCGGAGGAGCCGGAACGGACGGACCCGGCCCCTGCGTGCGCGCCTGCCTGCCGCGAAGGGCGACAGCGAACCGCCAGTCCGTCAGGTCGATTCAGTCCGTCACGTCGATCTCGTAGCGATTCGTCTCGACGCCCGCCGCCGTGACCACCTGCACCTCCACCCGGCCCGGCTCCACGTCCACCGGCACCGGCACCGTCAGCACCGCGTCCGTGGGATTGCTGAACCCCCCGGACACCGGCACCAACGGCACGTGCACATGCACCGGACCGATCCGCACGACCATCCGCGACAGCCGGTCCGCGGTCTGCGCCCCGGGCGGCACGAACCCGGCACCCCGGATCTCGATGTCGTCCCCGGTGCGGATGGGCGCGTCCAGATCACCCGCCTCGCGGGACCGGACCACCGAGAGGATCACCGGCCGCCCGCCCTCGGCGTACTTCCCCGCGAGATAGGTCGCGGCCGACACGAGCACCAACAGGGCCAGCCCCCACGGAAGATCGGGCAGCTGCCACGGCCGCCGGGCCAGCCGCACCGCCGCGAAGACCAGAGCGACCCCACTGATCACCACGTACTGGATGTCCGCGAAGCCACCCCGCCCGGAGTCGTCGGTCAGCAGGTCGGCCGCGCGCGGCCGGTCCGCGCGGACCTTCTGCAGCCGCTGCCCCAGCACCCGCAGCCCGACCACCCGCCGCACCAGCACCGCGACCCCGCACACCACGGCGACGACGGTCACGACACCGGCGCCCCGGGCGAGTTCGAGCCCGGCGATGAGTTCGTCCCGGCGGCCGGGCGCCGAGGCCACCACCAGCTGGCCCACCAGCACGAGCACCGCGTACACCACGAGCACCACCCAGCCGGCGGCGACCGCGCGGGAGGTGGAGAGCCGGTTGTCCTCGCCGATGACCGGCGCGAGGGCCCCGCCCCGCGTCCGGTGCAGCCAGGCCGCACCCGTCAGGAGTCCGGCCAGGACGACCGCGGCGAGCAGCCCGGCCGTCCGTGCCGCCGTCCAACCGGCCCCGATCGCGGTGAGCGCCTGCACGAGCAGGAGGACGACGACGCCGGCCCACACGGTGGACGCGGTGTAGCGCCACAGTCGGCCCAGCCAGGCCTCGCCCTCGAGGCGGCCGCGTTCGGCGACGAGGTCCGCGGACTGGGTGAGTTCGTCGGACACCCACTGCCGGGACGCGGAAGCCGAGTGCGCGACGCCGGCTGGCAGTCCCTGCCCGGACGCCAGCGCGTCACGCTTGGCGAGGAACGCGGCGACTGCCCGCCGGTGCCCCGTACGCGCTCCGTGCGGGCAGTCCCCGCACGTGCAGCCGCCCTCGTGCACGCCCGACCCCCCGCCCAGGCCCGCGCCCGGCCCACCACCGGCACCACCGCTCCGCCCGCCACCCGTTCCGGTGCCCGACCCGGCACCCGACCCGGCACCGTGCCCCGCACCGTGTCTCGCCTCCTGCACCGCCACGCCCACTGCCGCCTTCCCGCACCAGAAAACTCCGTACAGCCGGAACGTCCGTACGCCCGACCGCCCCATCGCCGGAACGTCACACACGCCCGGCCGTCACACCGCCGGGGCGCCACGTACGCCCGACCGTCACACCGCCGAGGCGTCACGTACGCCGGTCGCCGCACAGCCCGAAGCCCGCACCCGCCCGACCCACCCGACCACCCGGCCGCCCCCGACGCGAAGCACCCGTCAGGCCTCCGCCCGACCGGAATCCGGTGCGCCCCCGCGGCCGGCCGCACGGTCTGATCCGCCGCGCCCGGCCGTGCCCGGCCGTCGTGCGGCCGGACCTGATGTGCCCGACCATCGCACACCGGAGCGTCCGTACGCCTGACTGCCGCACACCTGCCTGACAACTGTTCCGCGATGACAGCGAATTGTGCCGTACGGACCACGGCGCGCACGCGTCAGGTCGGTTCGGCGCGGGTGATGCGAGGGACCTCTTGTTGACCCGGCTGGGACAATTCACCCATGGCCCAGATCACCCAGCGCGACGGGACCTGGGCCTTCGACGGCAGCACGGTCAGGATCGCACCGGGACCGCACCGCGGCGTGCCGCTGTTCCGGCGGACGTACGGCGAGATCGAGGAGTTCGCCAGGACGAAGGCGGCCGTGCTTCGGGGCTTCTAGCTGAGGAGATCGGGTTCGCTCCGGCTGATGTCCTGCCACAGCGGCTGGTAGTTGATCCACGCCACCAGGTCGCCGCCGAGCTGTTCGCGGGTGGCGACCGCCTGCTTGTGGTCGATGAGGAGGGGCCGGCCCGCGGCCTTCGCGGTGAGCTGGACCTGGCTCGACCGCTCCATGGACAGGAACCACCAGGCCGCCGCGTCCACCGAGTCGCCGACGGTCAGCAGACCGTGGTTGCGCAGCACCAGCGCCTTGCGGCTGCCCAGCGCGGACGCGATCCTGCGGCCCTCCTCCGCGTCGACGGCGACGCCGGAGTAGGCGTCGTACAGAGCGTGATCCTCGTAGAAGGCACAGCTCTCCTGGGTGATCGGGTCGAGCAGATCGCCGAGGGCGGCCAGCGCCCGGCCGTGCACGGAGTGGCAGTGGGCGACGGCGACGACGTCGGGGCGGGCGGCGTGGACCTGGGAGTGCACGGTGAACGCCGCCTGGTTCACGTGGTAGCGGCCCTGGATCACCTGGCCGTCCTGGTTGGCCATGACCAGGTCGCTCACGGTGACGTGCTTGAACGGCATGCCGAACGGGTTGACCCAGAAGCAGTCGCTGTACTCCGGGTCGCGTGCCGTGATGTGCCCGGAGACGCCGTCCTCGAAGCCGAGCCGTCCGAACAGCCGCAGCGCGCCGGCCAGCCGCTCCTTGCGGTGCTGCCGTTCGTCGTCCGTCGACTCGTGCATCGGCGGCATGGCGAAGCGCAACTGGTCGGTGGGGCGGGGCAGGGGCGGAGTGGGCCCTTGCATAGGTCCTCCAGCACTGGCGTGTTCGGTACGGAGCGGAAGTTACCCGGGGTCAGCGCAGGAGAACAGGGGTGTTCCGTGAGAGAAAAAAGAGGAACAAAGAGGGACACCCGCAATACCCGACAGAAGATGTCCGGTATGCGCGCCAGACTCGGGTCATGAACTGGGCAGCTCTCTCCACGGCCGAACCGGCCCTCGCCGGCACCGTCGAACAGCGCTTCGGCGCCTTCACCCACCACGTCCTCGCCACCCTCCGCAAGGACGGCTCACCCCGCACCTGCGGTATCGAGGTGCGCTTCCTGGACGGCGAGCTGTGGCTCGGCATGATGCCGGACTCCCTCAAGGCGCTCGACCTGCGCCGCGACCCGCGCTTCGCGCTCCAGGCGAATCCGGGGGCCGGCACGGACATGGGCGGCGGCGACGTACGGATCAGCGGGCGGGCGGTCGAGGTGGGCGACGGCGTCCCCGCCAAGGCCGCGTACGTGAAAGAGGTGGAACCGCCGGAGCCGTTCCACCTCTTCCGCACCGAGCTGACGGAGGTCACGCGGACCTGCGTCGAGGACGACACGTATCTGGTCGTCCAGGTCTGGAAGCCCGGCGCGCCGGTGCGCACGCTCAAGCGGACCTGAGGGGGAGGGTCACTCCCCCAGGGAGAGTGACCCCGGGGGGACTACTCCCACTCGATGGTGCCCGGGGGCTTGCTCGTCACGTCGAGCACGACGCGGTTGACGTCCGCGACCTCGTTCGTGATGCGCGTCGAGATCTTGGCGAGTACCTCGTAGGGCAGCCGCGACCAGTCGGCCGTCATGGCGTCCTCGCTGGACACCGGACGGAGCACGATCGGATGGCCGTACGTCCGGCCGTCGCCCTGGACGCCCACGCTGCGCACGTCCGCGAGCAGGACCACCGGGCACTGCCAGATGTCCCGGTCGAGACCGGCGGCGGTGAGCTCCTCGCGGGCGATGGCGTCGGCCTGGCGGAGCAGGTCGAGACGCTCCTTGGTGACCTCGCCGACGATCCGGATGCCGAGGCCGGGGCCGGGGAACGGCTGGCGCTGGACGATCTCCTCCGGGAGGCCGAGCTCCTGGCCGACCATCCGGACCTCGTCCTTGAACAGCTTGCGCAGCGGCTCGACGAGCTGGAACTCCAGGTCCTCGGGGAGGCCGCCCACGTTGTGGTGGGACTTGATGTTGGCGGTGCCGGTGCCGCCGCCGGACTCGACGACGTCCGGGTAGAGCGTGCCCTGGACCAGGAACGCGACGTCCTCGCCCTCGGCGGCCTCGGCGATGATCTCCGCCTGGGCCTGCTCGAAGACGCGGATGAACTCGCGCCCGATGATCTTCCGCTTCTCCTCGGGGTCCGAGACGCCCTTGAGCGCGGTGAGGAAGCGCTCCTCCGCGTCCACGACCTTGAGCTGCACGCCGGTCGCGGCGACGAAGTCCTTCTCGACCTGCTCGGTCTCGCCCTGGCGCATCAGACCGTGGTCGACGTACACACAGGTCAGCTGGGAGCCGATGGCCTTCTGCACGAGGGCCGCGGCGACCGCCGAGTCCACTCCGCCGGACAGGCCGCAGATCGCGCGCTTGGTGCCGACCTGTTCGCGGATCAGGGCGACCTGCTCGTCGATGACGTTGCCGGTCGTCCAGGACGGGGTGAGACCCGCGCCGCGGTACAGGAAGTGCTCCAGGACCTGCTGGCCGTGCGTGGAGTGCATGACCTCGGGGTGGTACTGGACGCCGTAGAGCTTCTTCTCGTCGTTCTCGAACGCGGCGACCGGGACGACGTCCGTGGAGGCCGTGACGGTGAAGCCCTCGGGAGCGGCGGAGCAGGCGTCGCCGTGCGACATCCACACCGGCTGCTCGTCCGGGGTGCCCTCGAACAGGGTGGAGCCGGACTTCGAGACGTGCAGCGGCGTACGGCCGTACTCGCGGGCTCCGGTGTTGTCGACCGTGCCGCCGAGGGTGGTCGCCATCAGCTGGAAGCCGTAGCACATGCCGAAGACGGGGACGCCCGCCTCGAAGAGCTCGCGGTCCAGGCGCGGGGCGCCCTCCGCGTAGACCGACGAGGGACCGCCGGAGAGGATGATCGCGGCCGGGTTCTTGGCGAGCATCTCCTGGACCGGCATGGTGCTCGGCACGATCTCGCTGTAGACCCGGGCCTCACGGACGCGACGGGCGATGAGCTGGGCGTACTGCGCACCGAAGTCGACGACCAGGACGGTGTCGGGGGCGGCGGGGGACGCTTCTGGCACGGTCTGCCTTCCGGCGGTGAGCAAAAGGGTGTGTAGGGCCGATTCTACCGGGGGCCGCGGCGGGCCCGGCGCCCGCGGGGCTTCGGGGTCACCGACGGGCCCGGCACCTGCGGGGTTCCGGGAGCGTGGTAGGCCCGGCACCTGCGGGGTTCCGGGGGCCGCGCGGGACCGGCGCCCGCGGGTTCCGGACGCCGGGTCTCACCATCCGAACCGTCCTGGCCGACGCCGCCGCGGGCGTGCATACTGCCGTCATGCTCACGCAGACGACCTTCCTGTTTACCTATGGCAACCGGCCCACCGGCTGCCATGGTCGTGCTGCTTGAGCAACTGACAAGCGACTTCCCAGGCGCCCCGGGCCGACAAGGCCCGGGGCGTCTGCCGTTTCCGGGCCGTGCCGCTCCGGGGCACCCCTTCCACCGAGGAGCCCCACCATGGCCGACGTACTCGACAAGACCGGCGCCCGCACCGACGAGGCCGCCGATGTGATCACCGGTGCCCGTGAGCGCATCGACGCCCTCGACGACCGGATCATCGGTCTCGTACAGGAACGGATGGCCGTCTCGGCCGTGATCCAGGAGGCCCGGATCACCTCCGGCGGCCGCCGGGTGAACCTCTCCCGCGAGATGGAGATCCTCGGCCACTACCGCGAGGCGCTCGGCAAGCCGGGCACCTCGCTGGCCATGACCCTGCTCGAACTGTGCCGCGGCCGGGTCTGAATCCCGGAGGCGGAGTACGACTACGGGCGCTGGCACACGTCGACGGGCGGCGGCCTCCGGTACGGGGGCCCGGTACCCGGCGTACGCACGTACGCATCCCCTCTCACCCGTACGGCGCATCACCGGAGTGCCGCGGACTTCGTTTCTTCTGGTGTCCGTGTCAGCCAGGGGCGGGCCCGAAGGAACCACGCGTGGCTTCGCTGGGGCGATGAGACGTACGGATCGTGCCGTGCGTCGTGGGACCTCGCTCCAGGTGGTGTGACCGGACGGCAGGGGACAGCAGCCCGGTCACTCAAGAGAACGGTCGGCCCCGGGGACGCCCGGGGCCGTCCGACGGAAACCGTTCAAGGCCGGCACCACGTGCGCGCCCTCGTGCGCCGCCGCGCACGACCGGCCGCCACTCCCGCGACCAGCGGCGCGTCCCCCGGCGCCGCTTCCAGGCACCGACGCCACCCTGACGTCGGTGCTGTCGGAAGAAGGGCCCCGCGGACATCCGTCCCGCGGGGCCCTTCGACGTGCCGGAAGTCCGAAGGCCCTCACACCCGAAGGCCCTCACACCCGAAGTGTCGACGCCGGCCGGCCCGGCCCGGCCACGGGCGCGGTCAGGTGCGGGACACCGTTCCGCAGTCGGCCGTGGGGGAAGTCCGGAGGTCACGGCTGCGGTCGTACGGGTCGACGGTCGGGCCGGTCGGCGGCGCACCGGTGGGCGTGGCCGACACGAACTGCGGGTGCAGGAAGCCGTCGTGGACGTCGCAGGCCGAGTTGCCGATGTTCTCGTCGTACCGACGGACCGTCAATTTCCCGGGAGTGACCCGGAACTTCCTCGGGTCGGAGAACGAGACGTCGAGGACGCGGCGCACGATGGTGCGGGTCACCTCGGCCGGGTTCCCACCGGCCGGGTTCCCACCGGCCGGGGACACCGGGTAGACGAAGGTGTAGTCGGCGTGGATGGCGACGGACGCGTCCACGCCCGCCTTGAAGGTGATCCGGCCGCGCACCTTGACCACGTGTCCGACCAGGCGCGCCTCGCGGGGGTCGAAGCGGCTGAACAGGACCAGCGGATCGTGCTTCTTGTCCGGCGCGCGCAGTCGGCGGTCGACGTCGTCCACGGTCCGGGGCTGCTTGGGGTCGAGGACGGCGATCGCCGCATCGGGACGCTCACCGCGCAGGGTCGCCGGGTCGAGGTTCGCCCCGACGAGCAGGTTCTTCGTCTGGCGCAGCGCGGTGGCCACCTGCTCCTTCGTGAGGGAGCCGACCGGGGTGGCCTCGGGTACGACGATGGCGTCCGCGCCGGCGGCCCAGCGCTCCGCGGGAGATCCGGCGAACGGATGTTCCCGGGTGGGCGACCGGGAGTCCTGGGCGGAGGGCGGCGCGGTCGGGGCGGCCGTCTCGGCCGACAGCGTGGGGCCGGTCGAGGGGGACTTGGCCGAGGCGCCGAAGGGATCGCCGGGCAGCAGGGACGGCTTCATCGCGACGAACGCCACGGCGACGGCGAGGGGGACCCCGAGGATCGCCCACAGCCTGCGGCGCCGGGCGGCACGCCCGTCCATCTCGCGCCGGGCGGGGCCCGTCCGCCAGCCCTCGGGCCGGGCCGCCGGTCGCGCCTCCTTCCGGGAGGTCCGGCGGGTCGCCCGCTCGGCCTCCCGCGCGTCCTGCAGACGCAGCCGCTCCGTCACCATGCGCGCCCGCGCGGACGGCTCCTTGGGGGCCGAGGCGCGGATGTCGCGTTCGCTGTCCGCCGCGAAGCGTTCCCACACATCGTCAGGAACCGTCGGCTCGCCGGTTTCCCCGGGCTGCTGTTCAGACACGATGCCAATTTGTAAACGGCCCGAACGGGCGTACGCAAGGCGGATCAAGGTGTGACTCAGGCCACATGAGGATTCTGTGAGTCACAGGACAACCATTCTCCGGCTTCGCCGGTCACACCTGCAGAACCAACGGCCACACCCGCGCCCCACACGCGGAGGCCTCACCCACAAACGCCATACACGCGCCATGAGTTCACGGCGCACCGGACATCCGAGGTCTTCATGAAGCTTCGCCGCGCCATGGCCACTGCGGCCGCGACGGCTGTCATAGCACCGCTCGCGCTGCTGTCGGTCGCGCCGGCCGCGTTCGCGGACGAAAGCCCGTCCCCGAGCGTGAACACGTCCGAGTCCCCGTCGCCGAGCGCGCCCGAGCCGTCGTCCAACACAGAGTCGGCCTCCGCCTCCGCCTCCGCGTCCACGCCCGCGTCCACGCCCACATCCCCCTCCGCGAACGCTCTGGCCCCGAGCAGCTCCGCTCCGGCGACGTCCCCGGCGCCGAGCGCCCCCGAGTCGGAGTCCCCTGAGCCCCAGCCCTCCGACTGCTCGGACTCCAAGGTCCAGGTGTCCATCACCGGCCTGCCCGGCAAGATCGCGAGGGGCAGCGGTTGGCACAAGTTCTCGCTGAACGTCCTGAACAACTCCGACTCCACCCTGAGCGACCTCGCCTTCCTCGCCGGCGCGTCCTCCGACAAGGCGGGCGAGAACCTCTTCGAGAGCAAGCAGGTCCAGCTCCAGGCGTACAACCCGGACGACAAGGCATGGGAGAACGTCGACTCCGACGGGACCGCGGTCGGCTTCGTCGGTTACACGGACGAGCTCAAGCCCGACTACGAGGTCGACATCCCGCTCCGTGTCAACGTGAAGTCCAGCGCCCCGGTCGGCGTCGGCTTCTCCCTCGGCGCCAGCATCTACGGCGACGCCGACGCGGAGTGCGTCGGCTTCGGCCAGATCGCGTACAAGTTCCAGATCGTCGGGGCCGGCACGGACACCGACGGCACCAAGCCGCAGGAAGGCGGCAAGGTTCCGGTCTCGGACAAGCCGGCCGACAAGAGCAACACGCCGCAGGTCGACGGCAGCCTCGCCGAGACCGGCTCCAGCTCCGCCCTGCCGATGATCGGCCTCGCCGGTGGTATCGCGGTCGTCGCCGGTGCCGGTGCGCTGGTCGTCGTCCGTCGCCGCAAGTCCGGTGGCACGGCCGCGTAACACGGCCCGGCACGACTGACGCGGGCATCAGCCTCGCAAGAGGTCGCGAGAAGTCGTAGGAAGTCGCGAGAGGAGAAGGACCTGCGCTCGGAGGGGGGCGCAGGTCCTTCTTTTCGCTGTCCGGGGGCCGGGGCTCCGCTTCGGCTTCGGCTACGGCTTCGGCTTCTGCGGCACCGCCGGCATGCCCAGGAACGGCAGCCTCAGCGCGCCGAAGGCGTCCGCGGGGACGGCGGGCCGGCGCGGCTCCACCGCCTTGAGACGCTCGTACGCGGCTCCCGGCGCCGGACGCGGATCGGCCTCACCCTTGTTGGGCCAGAACGACATGGCCCGCTCGGCCTGTGCGGTGATGGTGAGCGACGGGTTGACGCCGAGGTTCGCGGAGACGGCGGCACCGTCGACGACGGAGATGCCGGGGTGGCCGTAGAGCCGGTGATACGGGTCGATGACACCTTCTTCCGCACCGGCGCCGATCGGGCAGCCGCCGAGGAAGTGCGCGGTGAGCGGGGTACCCATCAGCTCGCCGACATTGCTGCCCGCGAAGCCGTTGATCTCCTCGGCGATCACGGAGGCGGCCTGCGAAGCGGCCCTGATCTGCTTGGGGTTGGGGGCGCCGTGCCCCTGACGTGCCGTCAGCAGTCCCCTGCCGGCGCCCTTCGGCTTCAGATACGTCGTCAGGGAGTTGTCCAGCGACTGCATGACAAGACCGATGATGGTGCGTTCGGACCAGCGGCGGTTGGACAGCGACCGGAGTACCAGCAGCGGATGCCTGGCCGCGTTGACGAGCCATCCGGCCACCCTCGACGAGCCCTCCGCGTAGGGGACTTGGAGGATGGACAGACCGCCCATCGCGTTGGAGCCCTTGCCGTAGCGGACGGGTTCGATGTGGGTGTTCTCGTCCGGGTGGATCGAGGACGTGATGGCCACACCCTGGGTGAAGTCGGCCCTGGGCGCCCCGTGCGCCTTGCGGTAGCGGCGGTTGTCCGTCTGCGCGCCCACCAGCGCCTCGGAGTTGGTACGGGTCAGCTCGCCCAGCCTCTTCGACAGGTACGGCAGCTGACCGCCCGCCTTCATGCGGTGCAGCAGCGTCTGGGTGCCGTAGGTGCCGGCCGCGAGAACGACCCGCTGCGCCGTGAAGGTCCGCCCCTCCCCCTTGCGCCGCTCGTCCGTCGGGAGGGTCTGGACGGCGTACCCGCCCCGCGAGTCGTCGGTGACGGACACGACGGTCGTCATGGGATGGACGGCCGCGCCCGCCTTCTCGGCGAGGTGGAGATAGTTCTCGTTGAGGGTGTTCTTGGCACCGTGACGGCAGCCGGTCATGCACTCGCCGCATTCGGTGCAGGCCTTGCGGGAGGGCCCGACGCCCCCGAAGTAGGGGTCGGCCACCTCCTCGCCGGGCTTCGCCCCGGCCGACCCGTCCGCGTCCTGTCCGTCTCCGAAGAAGACGCCGACGGGCGCCATGTGGAAGGTGTCGCCGACCCCCATCCGCTCCGCGGCCGCCTTGAGGTGCACGTCCGACGGGGTCATGGTCGGGTTGAGCCGCACGCCCAGCATGCGCCGGGCCTGGTCGTAGTACGGCTTCAACTCCCCTTCCCAGTCGGTGATGTCCTTCCACTGCGGGTCCTCGAAGAAGGGCTTCGGCGGCACGTAGAGGGTGTTGGCGTAGTTGAGCGAACCACCGCCGACACCCGCCCCCGCGAGCACCATCACATTGCCCAGCAGATGGATGCGCTGGATTCCGTACATGCCGAGCCGCGGGGCCCAGAGGTAGTTCTTGATGTCCCAGGAGTTCTTGGGGAGCGTGTCGCGGGTGAAGCGCCGTCCTGCTTCCAGGACACCCACGCGGTACCCCTTCTCCGTCAGCCGCAGGGCGGTGACGGAGCCGCCGAAACCGGAGCCGACGACGACGACGTCGTAGTCGTACGTCCCCTCGTCCGTTCCCTCGTCCGGCTGTTCCTGGACAGAGCTCTCCTGTGACACGTGCCGCTCTCCTCGTCGAGAACCGTTCGAGAACTGTTTGAGAACCGTGGATCGTTGTCGAGGGCCCGCGAAGGGCCGTGGGCTAACGCAGCCGGAACGCCTTCATGAGCTTCAGGCTCCGGCTCATGAACGCCGCGTACTTCTCGTCGTCCATGCCGAGGGACGGCGCCATCGGCAGCAGCCTCTGATGGGCGACGGTCTGGGCCTCGGTGTACTTGAGGATGCCCTCGGAGCCGTGCCGACGGCCGAGGCCGGAGTCCTTCATGCCGCCCATGGGCGACTGGACGCTGCCGTACGCGGGCGCGTAACCCTCGTTGACGTTCACCGTGCCGGTCCGCAGCCGGGCCGCGACCGCGCGGCCGCGCCGCCCGTCCTTCGTCCAGACGGACGAGTTGAGGCCGTACGACGTGGAGTTGGTGAGCTCGACGACCTCCTCCTCGGTCTTGAACCGGTAGAGGGAGACGACGGGCCCGAAGGTCTCCTCGGCGCAGACGGCCATCGGGGCCTCCACTCCGTCGAGGATGGTGGGCTCGTAGAAGTACGGGCCGATGTCGGGCCGGGCGACACCGCCGGCGACGACCCTGGCCCCCTTGGCGACGGCTTCCTCCACGTGCCGCGTCACGGTCTCCAGCTGCCGTTCCCCGACCAGCGAGCCCATGTCGGCCCCGTACGCCAGGGACGTGCCGAGGCGCATGGCCCGGGTCCGGGCGGCGAACCGCTCCGCGAAGGCGTCGGCGATCGACTCGTGGACGTACAACCGCTCGATGGAGATGCAGAGTTGACCGGCGGAGGAGAAGCAGGCACGGACGGCCCCCGCGGCGGCCTTGTCGAGATCGGCGTCCTCCAGGACCACCATGGCGTTCTTGCCGCCGAGTTCGAGGGAGACGCCGACGAGACGGGCGGCCGCGCCCTGGGCGACCTCGCGGCCGGTCCGGGTCGAACCGGTGAAGGAGACGTAGTCGGCGTGCTTGACGACCTCGGGTCCGACGACCGGCCCGTCGCCGATGACGACCTGGAAGATCTCGGCGGGCAGCCCGGCCTCGATGAGCAGGTCACGCGCCCACAGGGCGGTGAGGCAGGTCTCGGTGTCGGGCTTCATGACGACCGCGTTGCCCGCGACGAAGGCCGGCAGCGCGTCGCCGACCGACAGCTCCAGCGGGTAGTTCCAGGGCGCGATCTGCCCCACGACACCGCGCGGGTGGCGCAGCTCGGTGACCTTGGTGAGGGTCGGGACCGCGCCGGTGTGCCGCTTGGGGCGCAGATACGAGGGCGCCTTGCGTCCGTAGTGCCGCGCGGCGACCACGACGGCCTGGACCTCTTCGTGGGCGTGCAGCCGGGCCTTGCCGGTCTCCAGCTGGATGAGGTCCAGTACCTCGGCCTGCCGGGCGAGCACGAGGTCGTGGAAGCGGAGCAGGACGGCGGCGCGCTGCCGTACCGGGGTGGCCGCCCAGGCGACCTGGGCGGTGCGGGCCCGCTCGAAGGCCTTCTCGACGTCCTCCGGGGTGGACTCGGGCACGTCTGCCAGCTTCTCGCCGGTGAACGGTGTGTGGTTGGCGGTCCGCCCGGAGCCGGCCACTCCCTTGGTGAGCTGCGCGACGAGTTCGGGGGTGACCACATCGGCGGCGGTGCGGGCGCCGGCCGGGGCGGGGGCGAGGGGGTTGGTGCCTATGGCACCGGGGGTACCGGCCCCGTCCGCACCCGCGGCGCTGTCAGCGGCCAGGGCCTCCGCGACCTGGGCGGCCTCGGCCGGACCGGCCGTTTCCGCGGCGGCGGGCTCCTCCCTGGACACGGCCGTTTCCGCGGCGGTGGGCTCCTCCCTGGACACGGCCGTTTCCGCGGCGGTGGGCTCCTCCGTGACAACGGCCGTTTCCGCGGCGGCGGGCTCCTCCGTGACAACGGCCGTTTCCGCGGCGGCGGGCGTTCCGTCCGTATCCGCGTTCGTCCCGGCCTTGTCGTCCGCGTCGGCCGCCGCGTCGACGGCGGACGTCAGGTCCGTGGCGGTCGGCGCGCTCACGCCTGCCGCCGCTTCGGTACCGGCCGTGTCATCGGTGCCGGTGTTTTCCGTGGCCTGCTCCGCGGCCTGCGAGTCCGTCATGAGCCGCAGGGTATGCCCGCTCGCTCCCTTTGGGTACCCGTCGGTAATGGCCTTTCACGGAGTACTCACACAACGCCAGTGATCACTGGCAGCAAATAGGCTGATCAGGGCGTTGTCGGCCGGGCGATCACCGGAGGATCGACGGGACCCGAGGACCGACCGAGGCGGCGGGTATGTCGCCCATCGCGGGACTACGGGCTCCACGAGGGGACGGACGTCACGCGGCCACGAACGTGTCCACCGCCACGTCGAAGTACTCCTTCGCCTCCGTCACGCTGCCGACCGGTGCGGAGACCCAGACGTCGTACATCCGGCCTCCTTCCTCCCAGCACAGGTCGTAGGTGTGCCGTGGGCCCTCCGACTTGGTGAAACCGTTCCAGGTGAACTCCCAGAGGGCGGCGGGGTGTCCGTCGTGGGCCGTCCGGGCGACCGTGCCGTCGCGGTAGCCGGGATTGTTCGCGGGCCCGTCGGCGTCCGCCCTGCGCATCACACCGAGCGGACCGCCCGTCTCGGGATCGGCCACCTTGATGCCGATACGGAAGGTGTCACCCGGTGACATGTAGAAGATCCGCTCCCCCTGCGGATCCCGGGTGAAGCCGTCGGGCACGGCGAGCGAGAAGCCGTTCGGATCGGGCGCGGTGCGATAGCCCGAGGGCGCTGTGCGGGGAGTGGCGGCCGACGTCTGGCGCCGGGTCACCGTGACGGTGGGGTCGGCACTCCTGGGCGGGGCCGAGACCGTGCCGGACACGGAGGACGACGTGGTCGGCGTCCTTGATGTGGACGCCGTACCCGATGTGCGTGAGGTGGCGGGCGAACTCGACGAGGCGGGTTTGCCGTCACCGCCGCCGCCCATCAGCAGCGCGGCCGCGGACACCCCCGCTCCGGCCATCGCGGCGACCAGCGCGGCCGCCACGAGGAGACTGCGCGTGGACTGCCCGGGCGGGTGGTCCACCGCGTCGGCGGGGTGGCCCTGAGAGGGCTGGGGCGCGGGTCTGTGCAGGGGGATGTCCCGCCGCGTGGGCGTGTACGGGACCGCCAGCCGCGGTGTCCGGCCGGTGTCCCGGAACGCGCGCAGCATCCGCTCCGCCTCCGCCGCGTCGAGCCGTCGCTCCGGATCGCGCTCCAGCAGCCCTCGTACGACGGGCAGAAGCGGCGCGGCCTGGGCCGGCGGACGGATCTCGTCGACGACGACCGCGTGCAGGATGCCGCCGAGCGAGTCCCGGCGGAAGGGCGACGCCCCGCTCAGCACCGTGCACAGCAGCGCGCCGAGCGACCACAGGTCGGACTCCGGGCCGGTCCGTGCCCCGGCCATCCGTTCGGGCGCCGTGTACTCGGGCGAGCCGACGAACGCGCCGGTCTCCGTGAGCGTCGTCGCGCCCGCGACCTGGGCGATCCCGAAGTCGGTGAGCACGATGCGGTCGGTGCCCGCTTCGACGAGGACGTTGGCGGGCTTGAGGTCACGGTGCAGGACACCCGCCTCGTGCGCGCGGCGCAACGCTCCGAGCAGGTCGATACCGATGCGGGCGGCCTCGCGGGCGTCGACCGGCCCGTTCGCGGAGATCCGTTCGGCGAGCGAGCCGCCGTCGATCAACTCCATGACGATGTAAGGACGTTCGTCGTCCTCGACGACGTCGTGGACGACGATGATGTGCGGGTGGTGCAGTTGCGCCACGGCCCGCGCCTCGCGCAGGGTGCGGTCGCGCTGGAGCCGGGCCTCCTCCGCCGAGAGCGAGTCGTCGAGGACCAGTTCCTTCACCGCGACCCGGCGGCCGAGCAGTTGGTCGGTCGCACGCCAGACGACGCCCATGCCGCCCCGGCCGATTCTGGCCTCCAGCCGGTAACGACCCGCGATCACACGGACGTTCTCCCCCTCGGTCCCCATGGGTCCATCATGCCCCACCGGACGGAGACCCTCCGGAGCGGTGACGACGCCGTAGGTGTTATCAGGCCTTGGGATTCCAGCTGCGCAGGATCACCTTGAACTGCTTGAGCGCGGTGTCCCAGTCCGCGACGGGTGAGGACATGTAGATCGCGTACTCGACGCCGTTCCGGCCGAGGTAGGTCTGCTCGATGGCGCGACGCGGCCCGGGGAACGGCGTCTGATTCGGCAGCGCGGTCCAGGTGAAGTCCCACAGGGAGCCGTGGCAGTCCCGGAACGTGTCCGCCTCGAGGCTCACCCGCGCGTAGTCCTGGAGCTTCGTCAACTGCTCCTCCAGATCCTTCTGGTGACTGTACGGATCCGGGAAGTCGGGCGAGTCGTCCACGGCGATGCGGACGAAGTGCTTGCCGCCGTCCGGGGTGTAGTCGACCTGGGAGCCGTTGGGCTTGCGCTTCCAGTTGTCGCCGGGGAGGGCGATGCTGAAGCCGTCGGGGTCGTTCACGGGTACCCAGTTGGCGGGGAGGGTGCCGACGATGGTCCCCGCCCGGCCGCTGGGACCGTCGGTGGCGCCGCCCTTGTTCCCGCCGGTCGAAGCATCGTTGTTCTGCCGCCAGTTGTCCGCGTACCGCATGGCGACGGCACCGCCGCCGCCGACCAGCGCGGCCATGACCAGGACGAGGGCGATGGTGCGGCCCCGCCGGCGCTTGCGGGGCTCGGGGCCGGGCGTGAGCTGGTACATGGTCCCGGCGGGACCGCCGCCCTGGGGCGGGGTCGCTTGCGCGGTGACGCCGGTTCCATGGCTGTGGTCGCCCGCGGTCGGTGCGCCGTAGGACGGACCGGTGTGGCCGGCACCCCCGTGGTTCTGACCATCGTGGGTTCCGCCGCCATGTGTCCCGGTCCCCGGTATCCCACCCCCGTGGGCAGGGTCGTGCCCGCCGCTCCTGTCCACATGTTGTGTCGGCACATACGCCTGGGCCGTCCTCGGGCGGCGGCCCTCCGCGGCCTCGGCGAGCATCTCCTCGGCCTCGTCCGGACCGGGGCGTCCCGCGGGGTCCTTGCGGAGCAGAGCGACGATGACGGGCTCCAGCACACCGGCGTTCTGCGGGGGCGTGAGCTCCTCGTCCACCACGGCCTGCATGGTCGACAGCGGCGACGTGCGCCGGAACGGCGACCGCCCCTCCACCGCCGTGTACAGCGTGGCCCCGAGGGCCCACAGGTCGGAGGCCGGACCGGGGTCGTGGCCGCGCACCCGCTCGGGCGCGAGGTAGTCGACGGAACCGACGATCTCTCCGGTGCGGGTGATGGTCGTGTCGCCCTCGACCTGCGCGATCCCGAAGTCGGTGAGCAGCACGCGCCGGTCGGACGACAGCAGGACGTTGCCCGGCTTCACGTCCCGGTGCAGCACCCCGGCCGCGTGCGCGGCGCGCAGCGCGCGCAGCACCCACAGCCCGATCCGCGCCGCCTCGGCCGGTTCGAGACGACCCTGCTCCTTGACCTCGTCGGCCAGCGAGTTGCCCTCGACCAGCTCCATGACGATCCACGGCCGGTTGTCGTGCTCCAGCACGTCGTGCACGGTGACGACGGCCGAGTGGTTGATCCGGGCCGCGGCCCGCGCCTCGGCATGGGTCCGGGCGAGCAGCCGTGCCAGGTCGCTCTCGGCCACGTACAGCGCGGCTGTCAGCTCCTTGACCGCGACCGCGCGGTGCAGCACCTCGTCATGGGCGCGCCAAACCCGGCCCATGCCACCGCTGCCGATGGAGTCGACAAGCCGGTAGCGGCCCGCGAGGAGCAGGCCCTGCATCTGATTCACGTTTCCCCGCAATGGTATTGACAGGGTCAGACTAAAGAGCGGTGCCCACCCTGGGAACAAGCGGGGTCGTACGGAGACCGCACTGTGACGGTTGTCCCTTCCTTGTACGGAAGGGAACCGTTTGGCGTTCAGATGCCCCCGCCTGCTGAAACGCGGCGTCCGGCGCGCAACAGAGGTGTTCAGCCGGTGACTTGGTAGGTCGACGAGGCCTGCTCGTACAGCCGTGTCACCTCGTCGCGCTCGGCATCCGGGCCGCGCACCTGCACCACGTGGTAGTGCCCGCCGACGAGGATCGCGAGGTTGCGCACGTAGAGCGAACGCCCCGCTGAGTCCTGCCAGGTGAACTGGCCCTCGGCCATCACCTTGCCGCCCACGTCGATCCGCCGCATCCCGCTGGAGGTGGCCCAGGTCGAGTCACGGAAGGGCTGCAACTCCTTCTCGTTCTCCCGCTGGTAGGTCATCGGGTCGCTGCCGTACGTGGCCGTGCCGTCCCGCCCGGGTACGACGATGAGCTCGAAGTCCCCCTGGGAGTAGACGACCTGGCCGCTGCCGTTCCTCGGCGAACGGGTCCAGCCGCTCGCCACGGCGACCTGGAATCCCTCGGGGTCCTTGCGGAGTGTGAACCCCTGGGCGACGTTCGGGTCGCCGGTGGTGTGCGAGGACGTCGAACTGGACTTGCTCGACGGGCTCTTGCCGGGGTCCGGCGAGGTCTGGTCGGGGCGGGGCTCGCCGCTCGCCGTCGCGTCGCCGCCGGTGTCGGGGGTGGGGTCGGCCTGTCCGGCGGCGCCGGTCCGCCCCTCGCCGGTGCCGCTCCGGTCCGACTTGGGCATGAAGACCACGGCGTACGCGACCGCCGCGGCCAGCAGGAGCAGGATCAGCAGGAGCAGGTTCCGGCCCAGTCGGCGGGGTCCCGCCGAACTCTCCGGCCTGGCGCGCTTGTGTCGGGCGTGCGGGCCGGTCGCGGGCAGCCCGGCGCGGCGCCTGCGGACGAGCTCGCCCCGGCGGCGCACGATCGGCAGCCGGCTCGGGTCGACGGGCGGCGCGGGCACGACATGCGTCCCGGCCTCGGGCTCCGGCGCGGACCGCACCAGGGACCGCAGCCAGCCGCGCAGTTCCTCGAAGTCGAGCCGCTCGGTGGGGTCCTGGCGCAGCAGCGACTCGACGACGGGCCGCAGCGGCCCGCACTCCTCGGCGAAGGCGGGCGGCTCCGCGCACACCAGCTGCACCAGCTCGGCGGTGCTCTCCTCCGGGTAGGGGGCGTGTCCCTGGACTGCGCGGAAGAGCAGCGCGCCCAGCGCCCACAGGTCGGTCGCCGGTCCGATCGGGGCGGCCAACTGCCAGTTCTCGTGCACCGGTCCGGCCTGCTCGGGCGCCCAGCGCTCGGTGACCGGTCCGACCACGGCCATCCGTGCCTGGCGGGCCCGCTCCGCCGCGAGCGCGGTGGCCGGTCCTCGGCGCGGTGGCGTCCCGACGGCCGGTTCACCCCAACCGCCGCCGCGGCGCTCGGGGTTGCGTGGGGCGGGAGCGGGGCTCTGCGGGGTGCCGGGAACCCCGGTGCGGCCGGGGGCCGGAGAAGCGCCGGGCAGGCGGGCCCGGCCGGAGTCCGTGAACCCGCCGGGGTGACCGGGTGCTTGGGTGCGGCCGGAAGCCTGGAAGCCGCCGGAGAACCGGCCGTTGTCCGGAACTCCGTCGTTGTCGCCGGGCCGTCCGGGAGCCGGGACTCCTGGACGGCCGCCCTGGCCCGCGGTGTAGGGCGCCTGTCCGGGCGCGAGCGCGGGGTTGTCGTACCCCGTCACGCCGGGGGCCGGCCCGCCGCCCGCTCCCGCTCCCGATCCCGAGGGGAGCGTGGGGCGACCTTGGCCGTTGTCTTCGCCGACCGCTCCGGCGGGGCGCGGCTGAACTCCGTGCCTGCTGATGCCGCCGACCCCGTACGGGTCGGCTATCTGCCCCGGAGGGGCGGTGTGAGGGCGCTGCCGGGCCCCTTGGCCGGGCAGCTGCGGCGGGGCGTAGCCCTGGGCTTGTGTGGAGTGCGGGGAAGCGTCGTACGGGCTGTCCTGGCCGGTCCGCGCGGAGGCGTCGTACGGGCCGTCCTCGCCGGTCCGCGCGGAATGCTGGGAAACGTCGTACCGGCCGTCCTGCCCGGTCCGCGCGGAATGCGGGGAAGCGTCGTACCGGCCGTCCTGCCCGGTCCGCGCGGAATGCTCGCCGGGTGCCGAGGGCCGGGGCGCCGGGAGGGCGAGCGGATCGCCTCGCTGGTCCCCCTGGACGCGGGCGGCGGCACGTGCTCCGGCGCGGTACGCGGCGATGGCTCCGGCGCGTGCGGCACGGATGTCGTCCCCGGCGTCCTCCGCTCCCCCGGCCGCCTCCGGTCCGCCGCCCTGCCCGGCCGCTCCCGCCGGACGGCCCGGCCCCGCCGGTCCGCCCGCTTCGAGCGCACGGGGGCCCCGGCCTGCCGTGGGCATCCCCGAATCCGGTGTTCCCTGCTCCGCGCGGGCCTCGATCGCCGCCCGGCGGGCCGCTTCGGCATCGGCGCCGCTCGTGGCCGCCACGGCGACACCGCGCGCGGCGCCGCCGAAGCCGATGCCACCGGCGGGACCCCGTCCGCCCGCGGCGCTCGGCCCGCCTCCGGTGGCATCCCGGGCAGCGCCCGCCCCGGCCGGACCGCCGTTCCCCGGCTGTCCGGCGCGGGAGCCGGACCCGGACCCGGGCTCAGTCGTGAAGTCGTCCTCCGGCGCAGGAACCGGGTCGTACCCGCACAGCGCCTCCTCGGCCGCGCCGGCCGCCAGTCCGGTGAGCAGGACGCGGCCGTCGTCGCACACCAGCACCGTGCGCACGGTGATGTTCCGGTGCACCCATCCGTGCGCGTGCAGGACCCGCAGCGCGGTGAGGACGTCGGCGGCGACCTCGGCGGCGCGGTAGGGGCTGAGCGGCCTCTCGGCGAGCAGCGCGGCCAGCGGCCTCGCGGGCACCAACTCGCTGACTATCCACAGCGACCCGCCCTCGGCGAACACGTCGAAGACCTGGTCGAGCCGGGGATGGTCGGGGATCTGCGCGGCGGCCTGCGCGGCCTCGATCGCGCGCCGCACCGCGGGTTCGGCGGGCCGGCGCGTGGTGCGGGCGGACGCCCTCCGCACCCCGCCGTCCCGGGCCACGAATCCGTCGGGCAGCCCGTCGGCGTCGAGCACCTCGGCCTCGACGACTTCCGGCAACGGCACCTGCCGCACCAGGACTTCCTGCCCGCTGTAGGTGTCGAAGGCCCGGCTCTCGGCGAGTTCGTACTCGTCGGCCGGTGGCAGAGGCAGGCGGTAGCGGTCGGCGAGTACCCGTCCCGCATAGTCGTCCACGATGCTTCCCCCAGCCGACCGGTTGGTCAATTCCGTTCGCCGTGCGTTCCGTTGTGGCTTCGTTCGGTCCGCAACCACTCACGATACGTGCCCGAGGCAACCCGCAGAGCGGTGATGCGAGATCTCGGGCTCCCTTCGTGGCGGAACGTCACCGCGGCGAGCGGTACGTCACGACTTCGGCTGGAACGTCTCGGTCAGCGTCGCCCAGGTGCTCTTGCGCAGAGCGCTGTCCCACGCGGATGCCGTCGCCGTGTACATCAACGCGTACCCCTGATGCGGGTTCACGACGAAACCGCGGTCGATCGACCGGTACTTCGTGCCCCCGTCCACATAGGTGAATTCCCAGTCGGCCGTGTTCCAGCCGCGGTAGTCCACTTTCTCTATGCGCACCTTCGAGTACTGGGAGCGTGTCATGTACCGCTCCTGGTTCTTCCAGTCCGCGACCGGGTCGTCCTTGGGCGTGGTCGTCCAGCCGACGAGGAGCTTCTGCCCGTCGGGACCCGCGAACCGGGCTCCCGCGGCGTCCTGGGACTGGAACTTCCACCCCTTCGGGAGCCCGATCGAGAAGCCCTGGCCGCTCCTGTACGTCGTGACGGCGGTGGAACCCGATCCCGAGCCCGAGCCCGGCTCCTTGCCGTCACCGCTCGACCCGTCCGACGTGCTCGCGCTCGCGTCCGTGCCCGAAGACGTGTTCGCGCCGTCGTCCGAACCGGAGCCGGAGCCCGACTTGTCGTCGTTGTCGGTGTGCGCGGCGTCGCTGCCGCTCTTGCCGCCGTCCTTGCCACTGCCGTTGCCGCTGCCGGCGGTCGCTCCGCTGGAGGCGGTCGCCTTGCCGCCGTTGCTCTTGCCGCTGTTGGAGCCGTCGCCGTCCCCACCGCCGAGAGTGAGGGCCAGCACGATGCCGATCACGACCAGCGCCACGGCCACGGTGAGGATCACCAACGTCCGCAGCGGCACGACATCCGTCAGCGAGGCCTTCGGCGCCGGGCGTGCCGGACGCTCGGGGGCCACCGGCCATCCGGACCCGGAGGCACTGCGTGTACCGGCGGCACCCGCCGCTCCGGCACCTCCGGCCGAACTGGAGTTCACCGACGTACCGTCACGACCGCCCGCCTGGCCCGGGACGGACGGCGCACCGGGGGTGGCCGAACCCGCCGAGGCGGACGGCACAGAGGTGCCGCCGTCCGGCCCGGTGGACCCCGCACCCGTGCGCGGGGAGGCCGTTTCGGCGGCTCCCTCCGCCCGGGAGGAGTCCGAGCCGCCGGCCGTCCTGGCGCGGGTCGCCGCCGCCGAGGTGGCCGCCGCGGTGGCGGCCCCGGCCGCGGTCGCGGCCTTGCGAACCGAACGCAGGGCCCCGCGCAGCCGCTCCGCGGGTTCCTCGCCCTTCCTGGCGCCGGAACCGAGGCCGCCCGCACCCCGGCGGCCCGGCTCTTCCGGCAGCGGCGGCATGGCCACGACCTTCGTCGCGTCCGGCGGCTCCGGCACGCTCCGCTCGGGCTCGGGCGCGCGCAGCACCTCGTTGAGCATCGCCCGTGCGCCCGCGTCGTCGAGCCGCTGCTCGGGATCCTTGGCGAGCAGGCCGTAGATCACGTTCTCCAGCGGGCCCGCGTTCTTCGGCTGTTCCACCGGCTCGGTCATCACGGCGGTGAGCGTCGCGATCGCGGAGCCCTTGTCGTACGGCGGCACGCCTTCGACCGACGCGTACAGCAGACCGCCCAGCGACCACAGGTCGGCCGCGGGTCCGGGCTTGTGACCGCGTGCCCGCTCCGGCGAGATGTAGGAGGGCGCGCCGACGAGCATGCCGGTCGAGGTGATGGACGGGTCGCCCTCCACCTGCGCGATACCGAAGTCGGTGAGCACGACCCGGCCGTCATGGTCGATCAGCACGTTCGACGGCTTCACGTCCCGGTGCAGGATGCCCTCGCTGTGCGCCGATCGCAGCACGTCGAGGATGGCCAGGCCCACCTCGGCGGCGCGCTTCGGCGTGAGCACTCCGTCCTCGCGGATGGCCTCAGCGAGGGACTTGCCCTCGATGAGCTCCATCACGATCCACGGCCGGTTGTCCTCGTCGACCACGTCGAAGACCGTCACCGCGCCGTTGTTGCGGATCCGCGCGATGGCCTTGGCCTCCCGCAGCGTGCGCGTGATCAGCCGGCGCTTCTCGTCCTCGTCGATGGCCGACGGGAACCGCAGCTCCTTCACGGCGACCGTGCGGCCCAGGGTCTCGTCCTCGGCGCGCCACACCGTGCCCATGCCGCCGCGGCCGAGAACATCCCCCAGCCGGTACCGCCCGGCGAGGAGACGTTCGCTCTTGTCCTGACGGGATGCTCCCGCCCGCTCCGCCTCCGACATGCGTCCCCTCATGCAACCCGCCCTGACAGAGCCTCCATTGTCCCTCACCCGACAAGTGGCCGACGCCCAGGGGCCCCCTGGAACCGCAACAGCTCATCCAGTGAGACGCCCGGACCCCGCCGAGAGCTCGCCGACGACCGCGTCCCGCACCCGCCGACCGCTCCGCAACCGGGCTCCCGCATGTCCGTCGCACCCGGCCGCCGGCGCGGCCGGGTGCGACGTCCGTCGTCTCTTCACCTTCCGGCCGGACACGGACGGGGTCGCGGACTCGACGCTCGAACATGCCTGGTTCGCCGCCGAGTTGGGGCCCCCGCACCTCGTAGAACGGCCGGGGAGCGAGCGAGGATCCCAGGTCACCGCACCCGTTCGAGTGACGTGGCCGCAACCGGCGGTCAGAACGGCACGATGTCCGGCGCCCCCAGCCGAGCCGCGTCCGCCGTCAGGTCGTCCGGCTGGCGCTGGGACTCCCGCTCGGCCTCGACCCGCTTCTCGTAGTGTTCCACCTCGCGCTCGATCTGGTCCTTGTCCCAGCCGAGGACCGGCGCCATCAACTCGGCGGCCTCGCGGGCGCTGCGGGTGCCCCGGTCGAAGGTCTCGATGGAGATGCGGGTGCGCCGGGTCAGGACGTCGTCCAGGTGGCGGGCGCCCTCGTGCGAGGCGGCGTAGACGATCTCGGCCCGGAGGTAGTCCTCGGCGGCCGGCAGGGCATCGCCGAGGGACGGGTCCTCCGCGATGAGGTCGAGAAGCTCCTCGGCCATCGCCCCGTACCGGTTCAACAGGTGCTCCACACGCACCACGTGGATGCCGGTGCGCGCCGCGATCCGCGCTCGCGCGTTCCACAGCGCCCGGTAGCCCTCGGCCCCGAGCAGCGGGGTGTCCTCGGTGACGCACTCGGCGACGCGCTGGTCGAGGCCGTGCACCGCCTCGTCCACGGCGTCCTTGGCCATCACCCGGTAGGTCGTGTACTTGCCGCCGGCCACCACCACGAGTCCCGGCACCGGGTGGGCCACGGTGTGCTCGCGCGACAGCTTGCTGGTCGCGTCCGACTCCCCGGCCAGCAGCGGCCGCAGCCCCGCGTACACCCCCTCGACGTCGTCGCGGGAGAGCGGCACGGACAGCACCGAGTTCACATGCTCCAGCAGATAGTCGATGTCCGCGCTGGACGCCGCCGGGTGGGACTTGTCCAGGTCCCAGTCGGTGTCCGTGGTGCCGATGATCCAGTGGCGGCCCCACGGGATCACGAACAGCACGGACTTCTCGGTGCGCAGGATCAGGCCCGTCGAGGAGTTGATCCGGTCCTTCGGTACGACCAGATGGATGCCCTTGGACGCCCGGACGTGGAACTGACCCCGCTCGCCGACCATGGCCTGGGTGTCGTCGGTCCACACACCCGTGGCGTTCACGATCTGCTTGGCGCGGACCTCGTACTCACCGCCCCCCTCGACGTCGCGCACCCTGGCCCCGACCACCCGCTCGCCCTCGCGCAGGAAACCGGTGACCCGCGCGCGGTTGGCGACCTTCGCGCCGTACGACGACGCCGTGCGCACCAGCGTCGCCACATAGCGGGCGTCGTCCATCTGCGCGTCGTAGTACTGCAGGGCGCCGATCAGCGCGTCCTTCTTCAAGGCCGGTGCGACGCGCAGGGCGTGGCGGCGGCTCAGATGGCGGTGGCCGGGCAGGCCCCGGCCGTGGCCGCGGGCCATCGACATGGCGTCGTACAGCGCGACGCCGGAGCCCGCGTACAGCCGCTCCCAGCCCTTGTGCTGGAGGGGGTACAGGAACGGGACGGGCTTCACCAGGTGCGGCGCCAGCCGTTCGAGCAGCAGACCCCGCTCCTTGAGCGCCTCGCGGACGAGCGCGAAGTCGAGCATCTCCAGATAGCGCAGGCCGCCGTGGATCAGCTTGCTGGATCTGCTCGACGTGCCCGACGCCCAGTCACGCGCCTCGACCAGGCCGGTGGACAGTCCGCGTGTCACGGCGTCCAGCGCGGTGCCCGCGCCGACCACGCCCGCGCCCACGACCAGCACGTCCAGCTCACGCTCGGCCATTCCCGCAAGTGACTCGGCGCGCTCCGCCGGCCCCAGTGTCGCTGTCCTCACCGCTGCCTCCCGCTGTTGGTCGCGCTGGCCGCACCTGTCCGGCGACGCCCGGCTCACATCCCCCCTGCCCAAAGTCTGACCGGCTTGCCCCTCATCGGCCACCGTCCGTCCGCAGCCTGTGGACAACTCTTGGCGACGCGTACGGAATCTTGATCGATCAATCCCACAAATCGGTCATATTTACTCCTAGTCTGACATTGCTCTCGCCCATCCTGTCCACAGGGCTTGCGCACCTGTCCCGCATCGGTTACTGGGAAGGACGGCCCACTCCATGCCCGCAGACCTCGCCGTCATCGGACTCGGTCATCTCGGCCTGCCCCTGGCCCAGGCCGCCGTCGCCGCCGGCATCTCCACCCTCGGCTACAAAACGGGACCGGAGGGCGGCTCCCTCACGCCCGCGGAACTGCGCCGGATGCTCTCGGGGGGCTTCCGGCCGGCCACCAACCCGGCCGAGCTGGGCCGCGTACGCACCGCCGTCATCTGCGCCCCGACCCCACGGGGCGCGGACGGCACCCTGGACCTCGGCCAGCTGGAGGCGGCGGCCCGGACCCTGGCCGCGCGGCTGCGCCCGCACACCACGGTGATCCTGGAATCGCCCGTGCACCCCGGCACCACCGAGGACTTCCTCCGCCCACTCCTCGAAACCGGCTCCGGCCTGCGGGCGGGGCGCGATTTCCACCTCGCCTACTCACCCAGCCGGGTCGATCCCGGCAACCGCGATTTCACCCCCGCAGACACACCGAAGGTCATCGGCGGCCTCACCCCGGCGTGCACCGAGTCGGCCGCCGCCTTCTACGGGCGGCTCACCGACAAGGTCGTCCGCGCGCGTGGCCCCCGCGAGGCGGAGACCGTGCAGGTCCTGGAGACCAACTTCCGGCACGTCAACATCGCGCTGGTCAACGAGATGGCCGTGCTCTGCCACGACCTGGGCGTCGACCTGTGGGACGTCATCCGCTGCGCGGAGACCAAGCCGTTCGGATTCCAGGCGTTCCGGCCCGGTCCGGGGGTCGGCGGACACGGGATCGCCCAGGACCTCGGCGGCCCGTCGGGGCGCCCTCTGCGGATGGTCGAACTGGCCCAGCAGGTCAACAACCACATGCCCCAGTACGTCATCCAGCGCGCCGCCGCGCTGCTCAACGAGCACGGGAAGTCCGCCCGCGCCGCGCGCGTGCTCCTCCTCGGCGTCACCTACAAGGCGGACATCGCCGATCAACAGGGCGCCCCCGCACATGAGATCGCCGTACGCCTGCTGGAACTCGGCGCCTCCGTCAGCTACCACGACCCGCACGTCCCGGCCTGGAGCGTGCTCGGGCGGCCCGTACCCCGCGCCGACTCCCTCTACGAAGCCGCGGCCGACGCCGACCTGACGATCCTGCTCCAGCAACACCGCACATACGACCTGCAAGGACTGTCCGTCAAGGCCCAGCTCCTCCTGGACACCAGGGGGGCAACCCCGACCGGGGCCGCACACCGGCTCTGAGCCGAGGAAATCCCGGCGTTCCGGGGCCCCCGCGGGCCGGTCTCCGAGGACGCCCGTGACGGGCGTCCGACCAGAGGGCCTCGTACGGAAGGGCCCGTCCACCGGGGGGTGGACGGGCCCTTCCGTACGAGGTACGCGCCGGTGCGGCCGTGGTGACTACCTCTTGTGCTGGGAGTCCGCGACCGTCACCTCGACGCGCTGGAACTCCTTGAGCTCGCTGTAGCCGGTGGTGGCCATGGCACGGCGGAGGGCGCCGAAGATGTTCATCGAGCCGTCCGGGATGTGCGACGGACCGGTGAGGATCTCCTCGATGGTGCCGACGGTGCCGAGGTCGACCTTCTTGCCGCGCGGCAGTTCCTCGTTCACCGCCTCCATGCCCCAGTGGTGTCCGCGGCCGGGCGCGTCGGTGGCTCGCGCGAGCGGGGAGCCCATCATCACGGAGTCGGCGCCGCAGGCGATGGCCTTGGGGAGGTCGCCGGACCAGCCCACACCGCCGTCGGCGATGACGTGCACGTACCGGCCGCCGGACTCGTCCATGTAGTCGCGGCGGGCCGCGGCGACGTCCGCGACGGCGGTGGCCATCGGGACCTGGATGCCCAGCACGTTGCGCGTGGTGTGCGCGGCGCCGCCGCCGAAGCCGACGAGGACACCGGCCGCGCCGGTGCGCATCAGGTGCAGCGCCGCGGTGTACGTGGCGCAACCGCCGACGATCACCGGGACGTCGAGCTCGTAGATGAACTGCTTCAGGTTCAGCGGTTCGGCGGCACCGGAGACGTGCTCGGCCGAAACCGTCGTACCGCGGATGACGAAGATGTCCACGCCCGCGTCGACGACGGCCTTGGAGAACTGCGCCGTGCGCTGCGGGGACAGGGCGGCGGCGGTGACGACTCCGGAGTCGCGCACCTCCTTGATGCGCTGCCCGATCAGCTCCTCCTTGATGGGAGCCGCGTAGATCTCCTGGAGACGGCGCGTCGCCGTCTCCGAGTCCAGCCCGGCGATCTCGTCCAGCAGCGGCTGCGGGTCGTCGTACCGCGTCCAGAGGCCTTCCAGGTTCAGGACGCCGAGGCCGCCCAGCTCGCCGATACGGATCGCGGTGGCCGGGGAGACGACCGAGTCCATCGGGGCGGCCAGGAAGGGCAGCTCGAAGCGGTACGCGTCGATCTGCCAGGCGATCGAGACCTCCTTCGGGTCCCGCGTACGGCGGCTCGGGACGACGGCGATGTCGTCGAAGGCGTACGCCCGGCGGCCGCGCTTGCCGCGCCCGATCTCGATCTCAGTCACGTTGTGGCCTTTCCCTCTTCGCTTCTGCGCCTCCCAGTATCCCCGACGCCTACGACAAGGGCGGCCCCGGAACCTCCGGGGCCGCCCTTGTGGCGGGTCTCAACGCGCGCGTGGAAGACCGTTCAGGTGTACGGGTGACTACTTGAGGCGGCTGTAGTTCGGCGCCTCGACCGTCATCTGGATGTCGTGCGGGTGGCTCTCCTTGAGGCCCGCCGAGGTGATCCGGACGAACCGGCCCTTGGACTCCATCTCGTCGATGGTGGCGGCGCCCACGTAGCCCATGGTCTGGCGCAGACCGCCGACGAGCTGGTGCAGCACGTTGGCCAGCGGGCCGCGGTAGGGCACCTGCCCCTCGATGCCCTCGGGCACCAGCTTGTCGTCGGACGCGACCTCCGCCTGGAAGTAGCGGTCCTTCGAGTACGACCTGCCCTGCCCACGGGACTGCATGGCACCGAGGGAGCCCATGCCGCGGTACGACTTGAACTGCTTGCCGTTGATGAAGAGCAGCTCTCCGGGGGACTCCTCACAGCCCGCCAGGAGGCTGCCGAGCATCACCGTGTCGGCACCGGCGGCCAGCGCCTTGCCGATGTCGCCGGAGTACTGCAGACCACCGTCGCCGATCACCGGGACACCTGCGACACGGGCCGCGAGGGCCGCTTCGTAGATGGCGGTGACCTGCGGGACGCCGATACCGGCGACCACACGGGTGGTACAGATCGAGCCGGGGCCCACACCCACCTTGACGCCGTCGACGCCGGCGTCGATCAGGGCCTGGGCACCGTCACGGGTGGCGACGTTGCCGCCGATCACGTCGACGTTCACGCTCGACTTGATCTTCGCCATCCAGTTGAGCGCGTTGCTGTTGTGCCCGTGCGAGGTGTCGACGATCAGGAAGTCCACCCCGGCCTCGGCCAGCGCCTGAGCGCGCTCCAGGGCCTCGGGGCTGGCGCCGACGGCGGCACCCACCAGCAGGCGGCCCTCGGCGTCCTTCGCGGCGTTCGGGTACTTCTCGGCCTTCACGAAGTCCTTGACCGTGATGAGGCCCTTGAGGACGCCCGCCTGGTCGACCAGCGGAAGCTTCTCGATCTTGTGGCGGCGCAGCAGTTCCATGGCGTCGGTGCCGGAGATGCCGACCTTGCCGGTGACCAGGGGCATCGGCGTCATGACCTCGCGCACCTGGCGCGAACGGTCGGTCTCGAAGGCCATGTCACGGTTGGTGACGATGCCGAGCAGCTTGCCGTTGCCGTCGGTGACGGGGACGCCGCTGATGCGGAACTTGGCACACAGCGCGTCGGCCTCGCCCAGCGTCGCGTCCGGGTGCACCGTGATCGGGTCGGTGACCATGCCGGACTCCGAGCGCTTCACCAGGTCGACCTGGTTGACCTGGTCCTCGATGGAGAGGTTGCGGTGCAGTACACCGACGCCTCCCTGCCGGGCCATGGCGATCGCCATGCGCGACTCGGTCACCTTGTCCATCGCCGCGGAGAGCAGCGGGATGTTCACACGTACGTTGCGGGAGATGCGGGACGAGGTGTCGACCGCGTTGGGCAGCACCTCGGAGGCGCCCGGCAGCAGCAGCACGTCGTCGTAGGTCAGCCCGAGTGTCGCGAACTTGGCGGGCACTCCGTCGACGTTGGCAGTCATGACACCTTCCCCAAATGGCCTTGATCGGTGCGGATGTCCATGCTAACGGGAAGCATGGCTCTCTCATTCCACGGTTGAGGGTGGGCTTCGGCTTCGTATGTTCGTACGGGTCACGGTGCGTCCCCGTTCAGACCCGTGTCCGGAGCGGGCGCCGAGGCCCCCGCCCGGACCGCCCCGCCTGGGCGGCCTTCGTCGGCCGGCACCTCGCCGTCGTGCCGGAGGGGGAGGCGACGTCCGTCCCGGGCGAGCCGGTCCGGCGTCACCGGGGGCCGCCACCTTTTGCCTGCAATTTGCGGAGGGAAAGGGATCCGGAGTGACGGTGCGCAGGCCACCGGGCCGCCTCGCCGAGCCCCGGAGGGCATCACCGGAACGTGGCACTCCGGCGGGATCCGGTCGGCGCGTCGGGAACATGCCGCCCAGGTCGCGTCGCCGCGACCGGACCGCGTTCCCGGCGTTCCTACTGCTCCGCCAGTGCCCGCAGCCGGCTCAGTGCCCGGTGCTGGGCCACCCGGACGGCACCCGGCGACATTCCCAGCATCTGGCCCGTCTCCTCGGCCGTGAGGCCCACCGCGATACGCAGAAGGAGCAGCTCGCGCTGGTTCTCGGGGAGGTTGGCCATGAGTTTCTTGGCCCATTCGGCGTCACTGCTGAGCAGCGCGCGCTCCTCGGGGCCGAGGGAGTCGTCGGGCCGCTCCGGCATCTCGTCGGACGGGACGGCCGTGGACCCCGGATGGCGCATCGCGGCGCGCTGGAGGTCGGCGACCTTGTGCGCGGCGATCGCGAAGACAAACGCCTCGAAGGGGCGCCCGGTGTCCTTGTAGCGAGGCAGCGCCAGGAGAACCGCGACACAGACCTCCTGCGCCAGGTCCTCCACGAAGTGCCGCGCGTCCCCCGGAAGCCGGGACAGACGGGCGCGGCAGTAACGCAGCGCGAGCGGGTGTACATGGGCGAGCAGGTCGTGTGTGGCCTGTTCGTCACCGTCGACCGCGCGATGGACGAGCGCACCGATCCCCGTCGTCTCGTCTTCACGCATCGGTCCATGGTGCCTTGGCGTCGTCCTGTCCGTGGCACCGCGTCCATAGTTGTGCACCGAAGCGTTATGAGCAGGTGCGCCGGAACTCATCTCCTGCGCCCTCCCCTTCCGCTCGACCGACTTGTCCCCAAGGAACTCCACACCTCAAGGATGCGGCATCCGCCGGGAAACGGGGATCGGACACCGCAGAGGCTCTCTCCGAGGGCCCGGCCCCACCCGCCGTCCGGCGGGCAGGGACTACTACCGTCATACCCTCGAGACGGCTCACCTAGCGGACCAGGCCCCACCGGAATCCGAGCGCGACGGCGTGCGCCCGGTCGGAGGCGCCGAGCTTCTTGAAGAGCCGCCGGGCGTGCGTCTTGACCGTGTCCTCGGAGAGAAAAAGCTCACGTCCGATCTCCGCGTTCGAGCGGCCGTGGCTCATTCCTTCGAGGACCTGGATCTCACGCGCGGTGAGGGTGGGCGCTGCGCCCATCTCCGCCGAACGCAGTCTGCGCGGCGCGAGCCGCCAGGTCGGGTCGGCGAGCGCCTGGGTCACGGTGGCGCGCAGCTCCGCCCGTGAGGCGTCCTTGTGCAGATAGCCGCGGGCGCCGGCGGCGACGGCGAGTGCCACACCGTCCAGGTCCTCGGCCACGGTGAGCATGATGATGCGCGCACCGGGGTCGGCGGACAGCAGCCGCCTGACCGTCTCGACGCCGCCCAGTCCGGGCATACGTACGTCCATCAGAATCAAATCCGAACGATCGGCTCCCCAGCGGCGGAGGACTTCCTCGCCGTTGGCCGCCGTCGTCACGCGCTCGACACCGGGCACGGTCGCGACCGCACGGCGGAGCGCCTCTCGGGCAAGCGGGGAGTCGTCGCAGACGAGGACGGATGTCATGACCGTCCTCCGCAGCTGATGCGCGTCACCTTGAGCCTCCAGGCTGTTACGAATCGTCACCTGTGCGGTCGACACTCGCAGGCGGATATGACCGCCTACCCGAGCGCTTGTTCCTTCAACCGCCTCAGCCATCTCAACGATGGTCACTCGAAAGAGTTACGGGGCAGTCAGCCGTCATCGGCACTGTACGTGAGGGGTCGGACACGGTGCAGACATGCGCGCCGACCCTCAACGTTTCATCACAACCCGTGCCCCATTTGGCCTCTTTTCTTCCCATTTGCTGGTGTCTGAGGCTAGATTCGCAATGAGTCATATTTTCATCTCCTTAGATCGTAGATGTACGGTCGGTGGGCACAGAGCAGCCCAGAACGGCAACAAGGGGACACGCAATGGCAGATTTCTCCCGCCTTCCCGGTCCGAACGCGGACCTCTGGGACTGGCAGCTCCTCGCGGCCTGCCGCGGGGTCGACAGCTCGCTCTTCTTCCACCCGGAGGGCGAGCGCGGTGCGGCACGGAGCGCTCGCGAGAACTCGGCCAAAGAGGTCTGCATGAGATGCCCGGTACGCGCGGAGTGCGCGGCGCACGCGTTGGCGGTGCGCGAACCGTACGGCGTGTGGGGCGGACTGACCGAGGACGAGCGCGAAGAACTCATGGGACGGGCACGCAACCGACTGGTCTCGGCATCGGCCACCGGAAACGCTTCCGCTTCGAACGCCTGAAGGAACGTTTCCGCCTTAGAAGTACGCAAGACCCCACGTGGGCGGTGCGTACGCGGGGCGATGTCTGCGGCGCGCCGTGCCGGACGTTGCGTAGCGCGGGACGTCGCGTGCAGGGATACCGCTAGCGGGCCGCTGCCTGTGCCAGCCGGTCAAGTGTCGCGGCCACCGCCGGCACCTCGGCCAGGTCCGGGAGGGTGAGGGCGACGATCTCGCGGCGCACCGCGGGCTCCACCGTGACGGTGCGCGCCCCCTTCGGGCGGACGGACTCGATCGCGAGTTCCGGCAGGACTGCGACGCCGAGTCCCGCGCCCACCAGCCCGACCACCGCCGGATAGTCGTCGGTGGCGAAGTCGATACGGGGCTCGAAGCCGGCGCCACGGCACACCTCGACGAGCTGGCCGCGGCAGCGCGGGCAGCCCGCGATCCACGACTCATCGGCGAACTCGCCGATCGCGACGGACTCCGCGCGCGCGAGCGGGTGCCGCTCGGGCACCAGGCCGACAAGACGGTCCAGCAGCAGGGGCCGTACGACGAGGTCGTCCCACTCCTCGACGCCCGGAGCGCCCTCGTAGCGGAACGCGAGCGCTATGTCGCAGTCCCCGGCCCGGAGCTTCTCGACGGACTCCGGCGGTTCGGCCTCCTCCAGGGAGACACGCGTGCCGGGGTGAGCGGCGCGCAGCGCGGCGAGCGCCGTGGGAACGAGGGTGGAGCTGCCGCTGGGGAAGGACACCAGACGGACGCGGCCCGCGCGCAGACCGGCGATCGCGGCGACCTCCTCCTCGGCGGCGGTGAGGCCGGCCAGGATGCTCGTGGCGTGCTTGACGAGGGCCTCACCTGCCTGGGTGAGGCGCATCTCGCGGCCCGTCCGGACGAGCAGGGGCGTGCCGACGGACGACTCCAGGGCCTTCATCTGCTGGCTGACGGCGGGCTGGGTGCAGCCCAGTTCGCGGCCCGCCGCCGAGAAGGATCCGGTGGTGGCGACGGCGCGCAGGACACGGAGATGACGAGCCTCGATCACCTTTCGAGCATAAGCGCATCTTGGATGGGGCGGCGAATATCGCGTCGACGCTTTGGGGGGTATCGCCTAGCTTGGTGTCATGAAGCTCTTGTCGCTGAACCTGGGCCGGGCGCGGGCCGTCGAGTACACGGACCAGCCGGAGGGCGTGACCGGCATCGACAAGCGACCGGTCGACGGGCCGGTACGCGTGACGGCTCCGGGACCCAAGGGGGTCGGCGGGAGCGGGCTCGCCGGGGACGCGGTGTGCCATCTGCGGCATCACGGCGGTGACGACCAGGCCGTGTACGCGGTCGCGCGCGAGGACCTCGACGACTGGGAGCGCGAGCTCGGCCGGACACTGCCGAACGGCGTGTTCGGCGAGAACCTCACGACACTGGGACTCGACGTGTCCGGCGCGCTGATCGGCGAGCGCTGGCGGATAGGGTCCGACGTCGTCCTGGAGATCACCTCCGGGCGCGTACCCTGCCGCACCTTCCAGGAGCACCTCGGGGAGAAGGGCTGGGTGAAGCGGTTCACGAACCGGGGCGCGCCGGGCGCGTATCTGCGGGTGATCGAGTCCGGCGAGATCCGCTCCGGGGACCCGGTCGAGATCGTGCACCGGCCAGGTCACGATGTCACCGTCGCCATCCAGTTCCGCGCCTCGACGACCGAACGGGAGCTGCTGCCGAGGCTGTTGGCGGCGGGCGACGCGCTGCACGCGGAGTCGCGGGCGACGACACGGGAGTACGTGGCGAAGCACGGCGGGTAGGAGCGGTCCCGGCGGACATCTCCAGGGGTGTCATGGGGGATCCGTGAGGTGTCCGCGCCGCGGGAAGCCGGGGTGCGGAGAACACGTGGAGCCCGGTCGGGCGTTGGGCGGCACCGCGCGGCGGGGTCCCCGGCCGGTCACTAACCTTGCGCCATGACAACGGCTCTGATTACGGGATCGACCGCGGGAATCGGTGCCGCCTTCGCGCGGCGGCTGGCGGCGGACGGGCACAACCTCGTGCTGGTGGCGCGTGATACGAAGCGGCTGCGGGAGCAGGCGACCGAGCTGCACGACCGGCACGGCATCGAGGCGGAGGTGCTGACGGCCGACCTGGCGACGGACGAGGGCATCGAAGAGGTGGCCGCCCGTCTCTCCGACCGCAGGAGCCCGGTCGACCTGCTGGTCAACAACGCCGGCTTCGGCAACAAGGGCCGCTATCTGGACGTATCGATGGCGGACGAGCTGAAGATGCTCAAGGTGCACTGCGAGGCGGTGCTCCGGCTGACGTCGGCGGCGGCCGAGGCGATGCGGGAGCGCGGCCGGGGCGGCGTCGTCAACGTCGCGTCGGTGGCCGCGTTCGTGCCGCGGGGTACGTACGGGGCGTCGAAGGCGTGGGTCGTGCAGTTCACGCAGGGCGCGGCGAAGGATCTCGCGGGCAGCGGCGTACGGCTGATGGCGCTGGCTCCCGGCTTCGTGCGCACCGAGTTCCACGAGCGGGCCGGCATGGGCACGGACAACATCCCGAACTGGATGTGGCTCGACGCCGACAAGCTGGTCGCGGCCGCGCTCGCCGATCTGGCGCGCGGAAGAACCCTGTCCATCCCGGATCCGCGCTACAAGGTGCTGATGGGCGTGGTGAAGGTGACCCCGCGGTCGCTGCTGGGCGGGATCTCGTCGAAGACCGGGCGGAAGTACGGGCCCCAGTGAAGCGCGGCCCCCGGCAGGGGTGATCACGTGGGGCGCGCGGATCGCGGGACGGATGCTCGCGATGACCGTGCGGTGGGTACCGCCACCCCTCCGGTGGGATGATTGGTAGTGATTCGACCGATTCGACCGGACCAGGGGAGCCGGAGGCGGCGGCATGACTTTCGTACAGCTGATTGACTGCAAAACCAGTCGGTTCGACGAGATGAACCAGCTGATGGACACATGGGTCGAGAAGACCAAGGGGACACGGACCGCGACGCACAGCGTCATCGGCAAGGACCGCTCCGACGCGAACCACTTCGTGGAGATCGTGGAGTTCCCGTCGTACGAAGAGGCGATGCGGAACTCGAAGCTTCCGGAGACCGAGACGATCTTCCAGGAGATGGTGGCGCTCTGCGACGGGGTTCCGACGTTCACGGACCTGGACGTGGTGCGGGACGAGCAGCTCTACGCGGCGAACATCCGCGCGTTCTTCGAGATGGCGGCGGCCCCGGGTGAGCTGCCGCCGCTCAACGGACTGATGGCGGAGAGCTATCACGACCACGATCCTTCCCGTGATCAGGACGCCATCGGGCTCGACGCGGTGCGGCGCGTGATCGAGATGTGGCGCGGCGCCTTCGACATGGCGTTCACGATCGAGGACCAGATCACGGAGGGGGACCGCGTCTGCACGCGGTGGACCTGGAACGGCACGCACACGGGCGACTTCATGGGGATCCCGGCGTCCGGGAAGCAGGCCTCCATGACCGGCGCGACCATCTTCCGGTGCGGGGAGGACGGAAAGATCGTCGAGGGCTGGTGGCAGTACGACCGGCTGGGTCTGATGGCCGGGCTCGGCGCGCTGGACGCGCTGGAGGGCTGATCCAACGGCTTCCACGGACCCCCACCAGGAGCGAAGCCTCCGACCCCGGACGCCGGGACCGGAGGCCTCTCCAGGTGTTCGGCTCGCATCCGCAGCCACAGCGGCTGCCGCATATCCCCGCCTCGGCACTCGTGCGATGTGTTGATCGCCGTGCCCGGCGGGCTCTGTCTGTCGGCATCAACCGCGCGCGGCCATCCGCAGGAACAGAGTCCATTGGTCGGCTGACCAAGTGCACGTCGTAGGCGTGCAACTCGGCTGCCTCGGCCTCGTAGCTCACGAACTTCCGGAAGAACCCCGGATACCGAGCCCTGGCCACCTCCTCCTTCATGGCCGCCGGCACCCCCCGAGCCCCCACCGCTCGATCCACCGCATCGATCAGCTCGGGCTTCGGAATCCGCCACCCCTGCTCCACCGCCGCGATCTGCGCCTCGCCGTACCCGACCCGCTCCCCCAACTGCGCCTGGGTGAGCCCGGCCAGCTCCCGCAACAACTTCACCTGGCGCCCGAAGCACCGCAGGAACTCGACGTCCGAGCCCGGTTCCGCACCCGCGTCCATCCCGCTCGCCCCTGCCGCCGCCACGCTCTGTAGCCGCAGGCTAGGACGACCCTGCGTCAACCAAGCGCGCAACCAGGCAAGTTGATTCGTGTGAGTGAAAGCCCCCACGAAAGCTTTCTTCACTCAATGTGCCTTTCCAAACACTTTCCGTGCTGTACCGTCAGCAAAAAATACGGCCCCCGCAACGGCTGGAACCGTTCGCGAGGGCCTGAACCACCAGTGGAAAGCGACTCCACCCGTGATTTACAGGCACCATATCGCGCCCCCGCGCGCCTTCACCCAGTTCTCCCACGAGCTCATCCGGCACCCCCGCCTGTCCTCCGACGCGGTCCGCCTCCTGACCTGGCAGCTCTCCCTTCCCGAGGGAGCGCGCGAGCCTCTCTCGCGCACCGCCGAACGCGCCCGTATCGAAGCAACCGCCTTCACCCGCGCCAAGCGCCAGCTGAAGGACGAGGGCTTCGTGCACGAACGGCGCCTGCAAGGTCCCGGTGGCCAGTGGGCCACCCAACAGCTCGTCTCCAGTGTGCCGTTGAGCCCCGCCGAGGCCGCCAAGCTCCTCGCCCGGATTCCCGTGGGCGTCGGCACCACCACCGAGCGGGTGTCGCCGCAGGTGGTACCGAGTCCCCGTTTCCCGACCGTCGGCGAACCGACCACCCCGCCCACCGACGGTCATCCCAACAAACACCCTGGAGAGAACACCTCCCGCCGACCCCCCGAACCCCCAGGCAACCGGATCCGGAGACAGAACCGGAGCTGGAACCGAAACCGAAACCGGAGACACCCCAAGCACCCCTGGCACCCCAGACCCCTACGACCGCCCCCAGCCCGCACACCCCCGAACTCCTCGAAGCCGCCCGCGCCCTCGCCGCCGCCTACCCCCTGCTCTCCCCCGACCTCCGCCACATCCCCCGCGCCATGCACCCGGAGTTGACGGACCTCACCGCCCGCTGGCTCGCCGCCGGGCACCCGCCCAGCGCCATCCGCACCCACATCCTCCGCGGCCTCCCCGACGACGGCACCCCCGTCCACCGCCCCGGCGGCCTGCTGCGCCACCTGCTCCGGGACGTACCCCCACTCGCGCCCGTCCCGCACAGCACGCCTCCACGCGACCCGGAACAGCCGCCCCCCACCGTCGGCCTGTCCTCACGACTGGCCGCCCTGCGCGAGTGCGAGGGTCATCACGTGCAGGCGACCCTGTTCCGGCCGGTCCGCGACGAGACGTTCTGCCCGCGCTGCACCGGCTGAATGCGCTTCAACCCACCGTCGCGCACCCTCGGCAGCTGCCTGGAGTGCCACAACCGCACGCCCGCGTCGCGCCGAGAGCGGCCCGCAGACACGCCTCGGCCTTCGCCTTCACGGCCGCACCGGCCTCGACCCTGCCCAGCAGGACTACGGACGGCTCGGGATGCCGATCGGCGATCTCCGCGACGCAGTTCGGCCGAAAGCCGCATGCCCGGGTGGTGGTCGGGTCTCATCGAACCTCGACACCCTGTCGGCTATATGGGCTTAGCGGGTCTCGATTCACACCAATTAAAAATGCAATCCCGCACCCATATAGCGGAGATGCGTGTGGCTGAAAATCGCCGACTTCGTTCCGACAGTCCGCAAGGAAGTCGGCAAATTAGAAAAATGCTACACACCACGGATCGAAGAGGGCGTACCGAGCGCTCTCGGCGACGGATTTTCCTGGCGGGCATGATCTTGTACGCCGGAACCCTTTCCGTAATCTTGGAGCTGATCTAGACTCCCGATGTTCGCAAGGCGTGGGGGCGCGCGATTTGGACGTTTTGAATCCAGATCTTCCTTGCGGCTGCCGGGCGTTGGCTGCTCGGCGGATGGGGGGAATGCAGGCCGACGTCATTATTCGGTGCATTCGCGACCGCACTCCGAGCCCATGAGGAATTTCTTGTGCAGTACGTCAGCAGCTACACCCGGTACATGGGAGTCCGGCTGGAGGACAACTACACCGCCACCGCCGACACCGAGGACTTCGGCGCCTACTCCCAGTACGCCGGCCCCGTCTACCAGAACAAGGGTTACTGCGGCCGGGCCTACTCCTACATGGAGGAACCGAGCGGCAACGTTGTCGTCGACAATCTCCTTGCCGTCGGTACATGCGACTGACACCGCCGATGCACCTTCGACCCCGCAGATCCGTCCGCGTCCGAGCCTGCGCCGTCCTCGCCCTGGCGCTCCTGACGGGAGCGTGCAGCGCAGGAGGCGAGGACAGCGGGATTCCCGGCGTCCCGCACCCGGTGACGGAACCCGCACAGCCCAGTGCGACATCCGCCCCGGCCACGTCCGCCGCGCCACCGGAGGAGCCGGAACCCACGCCTTCGTTCTCGCAGAACGGAAAGACCAGGGTTCTGTACTACGGCGACGTGAAAGTGGACGCCACTCCGGTGGACGACGGCGTCCTCACGACGGTCACGGTCCACAACGACACGGACAAGGCCGTCAATTACAGCGTCGAGGTCAGTGTCGGCAACGATGTCGACTGGGTCGCCTCCAGCACGTTCCGCATCTCGGGCGTGCCCGCCCACGGCGTCAAAAGCCAGGCCTCCACCGTCGGCGGCACACACCTGGGACCCATTCCGCAGCAGCCGAAGATCTTCGTCGACCGACTGGAAACCTACTGAAAAGTGCGGGCAGGGCTTCATCTCAGTAGTGGTATCGAGCCTTGATGATCACGATTTCCTTCTCGGTGGCCCGGTAGACCAGCCGGTGCTCGTCGTCGATCCGGCGTGACCAGTAACCCGACAGGTCACCTTTCAGCGGTTCGGGCTTGCCGATCCCCGTAAAAGGGTCGCGCTGGATCTCCCCGGTCAGGCGGACCAGCTTGCCGAACAGCTTCTTGTCGGCGGACTGCCAGTAGAGGAGGTCCTCCCATCCGGTGGGACGGAACCGTACGTCCCTCACTCCCCGTCCTCCGCCAGGACCGTCAGTTCGTCCAGGGTCCTGGTGATCAGCGGTGTCTCGGCGGCCTTGTCCTCGGCGACGGCTGCCATGAGGCGGGCGGCGTTGACAGGACTGCGGAGCAGGTAGATGGTCTCCTGCCAGGAGCGGAAGTCGTCAGCCGACATCAGTATGGCGTTGCCGCCTTTGGACGTGATCTCGACCGGCTCGTGATCGTCGTTGACCTGCTGGATGAGCGGGAACAGTCTGGCTCGGGCCTCGCTGGCGGTGATGGCCATGGACTCGTCCTCCCAAGGAGTGGTACAGAACCACGGTACCACTCGACCGGTACAAGGATCCGGTACCAGTCCGGAGAGCCCGACGTGTACCCGGCCGATGCCGACGCCCGGTGCCTCCCCGGAGTCGGACACCCCCCTCATCACATCAGCGGCTGCCGCCATCCGCACGAACGCGGCCGGACCCGCCACGCAGCGCCGCCTCACCCCTACAGATGCCCTCTGTAGGGGCGTCATACCTGGTCAGAGCCTCCCCAGAGGCGCGATCTTCGAGTCATGACCGCCTTCGTCCTCCGCTTCAGCGCCACCCCTCGGGGCGCCCGCTTGGCCCGCCGTCTCGCCTCCCACCAGATGGATCTCTGGGGCTGGGCCTACGGCAGCCCGCTGCACGACACCGTGGAGCTGATCGTCGCCGAGCTGGCCGCGAACGCCGTCACCCACAGCCGGGTCCCCGGCCGTGACGCCGAGCTGCGGCTCAGCCGGGACGACGGCACGGGGCACGTCCGCGTGGAGGTCACCGACGTACGCGGGGAGCGGCTGCCGGTTCAGGAGCCACTCCTGGACGGCCGACCGCTCACGGACGGCGGGCGTGGCCTGGCCATCGTGGCGGCGCTGGCCGAGAACTGGGGCGTCGCTCCCCGGCCCGGCACACCGGCCGCGCCCGGCAAAGTCGTGTGGGCGGTGCTCTCCGTGGCCCCGAAGGGCCGTCCGGCCCGGACCGGCACCCGGGCCGGACGCACACCGTGACTACTTCACGAACCTGCCGTTGCCACGACGACACCCGGTCTGCTGTTGATCGCGTCCGGCGCCCACTTCACGATGGAGACGTCGACCGTAATCGCACCGGCCCCGGTCACGTCCTCTGTCACGTCGAGCACCTCGCCGGTTCGCAGGGTGAGGCTCTTGACCGTCGATCGATTCAGGCCTCGGCCGCTGCGGACGTCGGGAACAACCGCCTCGACTCCAGCCGCCCGCCCGGTGTACATCCGCCCGCTCAAACAGCACGTCGCCCCGCCGCAAGCGGCGGGGCGACGTGCTGTCGGGCCCGATTCAGCAGACAACATCCCCGGTGAGAGACGTCAGTGCCGGCTCATGACCCACTGGTGTGTACTCAGTGGGAGTGCCCGTGGCCGCCGTGACCGGCGTCGCCCTCGTCCTCGGCCGGCTTCTCGACGACCAGGGTCTCGGTCGTGAGGAGCAGGGAGGCGATGGAGGCGGCGTTCTCCAGGGCGGAGCGGGTGACCTTGACCGGGTCGATGACGCCGGCCTTGACCAGGTCGCCGTACTCACCGGTGGCGGCGTTGAAGCCCTGGCCCTTGTCGAGCTCGGCGACCTTCGAGGTGATGACGTAACCCTCAAGGCCGGAGTTCTCGGCGATCCAGCGCAGCGGCTCGACGGCGGCCTTGCGGACGACCGCGACACCCGTGGCCTCGTCGCCGGTCTTGCCGAGGTTGCCCTCGAGGACCTTCACGGCGTGGACGAGCGCGGAGCCACCACCGGAGACGATGCCCTCCTCGACCGCGGCGCGGGTCGCGGAGATGGCGTCCTCCAGACGGTGCTTCTTCTCCTTGAGCTCCACCTCGGTGGCGGCGCCGACCTTGATCACGCACACGCCGCCGGCCAGCTTCGCGAGGCGCTCCTGGAGCTTCTCGCGGTCCCAGTCGGAGTCGGTGTTCTCGATCTCGGCCTTGATCTGGTTGACGCGGCCGAGGACCTCGTCGGAGCTGCCGCCACCGTCGACGATCGTGGTGTCGTCCTTGGTGACGGTCACGCGGCGGGCGCTGCCCAGCACGTCCAGGCCGACCTGGTCGAGCTTGAGGCCGACCTCCTCGGCGATGACCTGACCACCGGTGAGGGTGGCGATGTCGCCGAGCATGGCCTTGCGGCGGTCACCGAAGCCGGGGGCCTTCACGGCGACGGCGTTGAACGTGCCGCGGATCTTGTTCACGACCAGGGTCGACAGGGCCTCGCCCTCGACGTCCTCGGCGATGATCAGCAGCGGCTTGGAGGCGTTCGACTGGATGACCTTCTCCAGCAGCGGCAGCAGGTCCTGGATGGAGCTGATCTTGCCCTGGTGGATGAGGATGTACGGGTCGTCGAGGACGGCCTCCATACGCTCCTGGTCGGACACCATGTACGGGGACAGGTAGCCCTTGTCGAAGGCCATGCCCTCGGTGAAGTCCAGCTCCAGACCGAAGGTGTTGGACTCCTCGACGGTGATGACACCGTCCTTGCCGACCTTGTCCATCGCCTCGGCGATGAGCTCGCCGACCTGGCTGTCCTGGGCGGAGAGCCCGGCCACGGCGGCGATGTCGGACTTGTCGTCGATCGGGCGGGCCGTCGCGAGGAGCTCCTCGGAGACGGCCTTGACCGCGGCGTCGATGCCCTTCTTCAGGAGGGCGGGCGACGCGCCGGCGGCGACGTTGCGCAGGCCCTCGCGGACGAGCGCCTGGGCCAGCACGGTGGCGGTGGTCGTACCGTCACCCGCGATGTCGTTGGTCTTGGTCGCCACCTCCTTCACCAGCTGCGCGCCGAGGTTCTCGAACGGGTCGTCGAGCTCGACCTCGCGGGCGATGGTCACGCCGTCGTTGGTGATGGTGGGGGCGCCGAACTTCTTGTCGATGACGACGTTGCGGCCCTTGGGGCCGATCGTCACCTTCACCGTGTCGGCAAGCTTGTTGACGCCGCGCTCAAGGGCGCGACGGGCGTCCTCGTCGAACTTCAGGATCTTCGCCATGGGAGCGGTTCAGCCCTCTCGGAAAACTTGGGAGAAACGAACGGCGCCCCCAGCGCCCGGTTCATATAGGTAGCGGGGGCCAGGGGCGCAGTTCACTGCAATGCTTGGTGCGGGGTTGTCCGGGGACTGACCCCGAACTCCCTTACCAGGTGAATTACTTCTCGATGATCGCGAGCACGTCGCGGGCCGAGAGGACGAGGTACTCCTCGCCGTTGTACTTCACCTCGGTGCCGCCGTACTTGCTGTAGAGCACGACGTCGCCGACGGTGACGTCGAGCGGAAGACGGTTACCGTCCTCGAAGCGACCCGGACCCACGGCAAGGACGACGCCCTCCTGGGGCTTCTCCTTGGCCGTGTCCGGGATGACCAGGCCAGAGGCCGTGGTCTGCTCGGCGTCGAGCGGCTGGACCACAATGCGGTCCTCGAGCGGCTTGATGGCAACCTTGGAGCTGGTGGTCGTCACGATCCGACCTCCCCCTTCGGAGATCTCACGGGGTTAACTGTCTGAGGTGGCGACCAGGTGGATCCGTCGTCGCGGGTGCCGGACCTGCCTGTCGCTATTGGCACTCTCCAGGGGGGAGTGCCAGACCTGAGACTATGACTGCGATTAGCACTCGGTCAAGCGGAGTGCCAAAGGCGTGGGCGTGGCGTGGCCCGAACGGCGCCGGACGGCACCGAACGGCGGCCCCCTGGAGGTGGCTCTCCGGCCGCGCCGGAAGGCGGGCTCCTGAACGTCGCGCTCCAGCCGCACCGAACGGTGACCCCCTGAAAGTCGCCCGCCGGCCGAACGGCGGGTTCCTGGAGGTGGCTCTCCAGCCGCCTCCTGGTCAGAGGTAGTTCTCCAGCCGCGCCGGAGTGAAGCCCTCCCGCTGGATCCGGCGGAGCAGCCGGAGCGTGGCGTCCGTGAGATTCGGTTCGCCGAAGCCGGTGAGGATGTCGCCCGGCCGGAGCCGGTGCGCGTCGGCCGCCCGGCCGAGGACGATCGCGGCGACCCCGCAGTCGGCGGCGGCGCGCAGGGTGGTCTCGTCGAACCTGCCGTACGGGGGCCGCAGCAGCCGGGGCCGGACACCGAAGCGCCGTCTGAGCTTGTCCTGCTGTCCGCAGATCTCGGCACGCTGACCGGCGTAGGGCAGACCCCGCAGGGACGCGTGGTCGAGAGTGTGGTTCTGGACGCTCGCGCCGACCGCGCGCAGCCGGGCGAAGTGCCCGTATCCCGGCCCGACGACGCTGTCCGTGAGGAACATGCTGACCGGCAGCCGCAGTTCGCGGACCATGTCGACGAACCGGGGATCGCGCTCCGCCCCGTCGTCGTACGTCAGGAAGACCACCTTGTCGCGGGTGCGCACCTGGTCCACGACGGGCGGGAGTCCCGGACCCGCGGTGCGCGCGGCGGTCCGGGCGGCCACCTTCGGCGCCGGGGAGAGCGGGGCGGCCAGACCCCAGCGGCGGTACGCCGACTCCTGTGGACGCACCCCCTGGGCCGCCTTCTTGCCGAGTCGCTCGATGGGGTCGACGGACTGCGCGCAGCCGCTGAGCAGTGCCGCCACGAGCAGCCCGGCGGCCGGCACCCGCAGCCTCACAGGTAGTCCTCCAGGCGTGCGACCGCGTACCCCTTGGCGGTGACCGTCCTCAGGAATCGGCGGACCATGTCGGGCATGGTGCCCTTCCATTCCTCGCGGCCCTGGAAATGGGTGAGGACGATGTCGCCGGGGTGCAGGTCCTGGTCCTCCTCGCGGTACTCCCAGTGGTCGACGAAGACCTCCTCGTTCCAGATGGGCGCGTACTTGATGCCGCAGGACTTCGCGGCGCGCAGGGTGTCCTGGTCGTAGTTGCCGTACGGCGGGCGGAAGACGGTCGGGCGCCTGCCGAACTGCTTCTCCATCACGTCCTGCATGCCGCAGATCTCGTGCTTCTGGCGCGCGTAGGAGAGTGCGGGCATGTAGGGGTGGTGCAGCGTGTGGTTGTCGAGCGTGATGCCGCGGTCGCGCATCTTCCGGAAGTACCCGTAGTCGTCCTTGACGAGGTAGTCGCTGAGGAAGGCGGTGTACGGGATCCTCAGGTCGCTCATCATCCGCAGGAACGCGGGGTCCTTCTCCTCGCCGTCGTCGACGGTGAGGAAGACGACCTTGTCCTTGGTGGGGACGGTCGTGAAGACGGGCGGCAGCCCCAGCTCCTCCTGGTCGTCCACCTCGAAGCCCTCGCGGGCCTCGATGACCGGCTTCCTGGCGGGCGGCGCCGGGGGTGCCAGCGGCACCTCGGCCAGCCCCCAGCGCCTGGCGACAGCGGCGCTGCGGGCCTGCGTCGAGCGGAGCCGGGAGGCGTACGCGGCGAGGGCGCGGGCGGCGGGCTCCCCGAGTCCGGCCCGCGGCCCGTGGGCGGGCCCGGCGGCGCCCAGCCCGCCGTGAACCGGTTCGGCGGTGTCGGCACCCGCGCCCGCGCCGGTCCCGGCACAGCCGGAGAGGAGGAGGGCGAGGGCGAGCACGCCCACCCCCCAGCGCACACCGGCCCCGTTTGCGCCGTTTTTATCATTTTGTCGTACGGGTCGCATGGAGCCGGATCCTCCCAGGTCACGGCCCCGGCGAAGGCCCCGACACCGCCGCCGGAAGCACACCGTCCACCGACTGGCCCACAATGGCCGGGTGAACGACGTCTCCTTCGCCCCCCTCCTCACCGACGAGGGCCGCGCCCTGCTCGACGAGGTCCGCGCCACCGAACCGGCACAGGAACTGGCCGTCGCCACCCGGCTGCGCCGCGAGCACCCCGCCGAACTGGTCTCGGCGGCCCTCGGACAGGCACGGCTGCGGCAGCGGGCGGCGGCGAAGTTCGGAGCCGAGGACGCCGGACGCATGTTCTTCACCCCCAACGGGGTCGAGCAGTCCACCCGGACCACCGTGGCGGCGCACCGCGCCGAGCGGCTGCGCGCGCTGGGGGTCCGCTCCGTCGCCGACCTCTGCTGCGGCATCGGCGGCGACGCCATCGCGCTGGCCCGCGCCGGGATCCGCGTCCTCGCCGTCGACCGCGATCCGCTGACGGCCGCCGCCGCCCGCGCGAACGCCGACGCGCTGGGACTCGCGGACCTGATCGAGGTGCGCGAGACGGATGTGACACAGGTGGACACCGCGTCGTACGACGCGGTCTTCGTGGACCCGGCGCGCCGGGGTGGCCGGGGCCGGATCTTCGACCCGGAGGCGTACTCGCCGCCACTGTCCTGGGCCGTCGGGGCGGCCCTGCGGGCTCCGATCGCCGCGCTGAAGATCGCCCCCGGCATCCCGCACGAGGCGATCCCCGCCGAGGCGGAGGCCGAGTGGATCTCGGACGGCGGCGACGTGAAGGAGGCGGTGCTGTGGTTCGGCACCGAACCGGGCCTGGTGCGCGCCACCCTGCTGCCCGGCCCCCGCGAGCTGCGCGGACGCGGACTGCCGGATCCGGCGGTGCGAGCGGTAGGACGCTATCTGTACGAGCCGGACGGCGCCGTCATCCGCGCACACCTGGTCGCCGAGGTGGCCGAGGACCTGGACGGCGGGCTGGTCGACGAGACGATCGCCTACGTCACCGCGGACGAACTGCGCCCGACACCGTACGCCGCCGCCTACGAGATCACCGATCAACTGCACTTCAACATGAAGAAGTTGAAGGCGCTGCTCCGGGAGCGGGAGGTCGGCGTCCTGACCGTGAAGAAGCGCGGGTCGGCCGTCGAGCCGGAGGAGCTGCGCCGGAAGGTGAAGCCGCACGGCCCACGGTCCGCGACGGTCTTCCTGACCCGGGTGGCGGGTGCCCCGACCATGCTCGTCGGGGCACCCGCGCAACCGCCTACTGGTGGTGGACCGTCTTGAGGGGGGACAGGTCCGGCTCGTCGACGGACCGCGGCTCCGATCCGGTCCGCGCCGCCGGAGCACCCACGGGCGATCCGGCCGAGGAGTACGAACTCGCCATCGGCGCAACGCCGTTGTAGTACGCCTTGTACGTCCACTGGGTGCTGCTCGCGCTGATCGCCGCGCCCGCGGAGTTCAGCGCCGCCGTCGACACCGAGCCGGTGCCGCCGAACGCGGCCACGGTGTTGATGTTCGCGGCGCCGTTGACCAGGTAGGACTTGGTCTCGGCGGAGAGGCCGGCGACGTCCGTCCACAGCAGCGGGCCGAACACGTTCATCGCCGCCGCGGCCGAGGTGCCACCGAGCCAGCTGTCGGTGGAGGCCAGGGCCACGCTGCCCGGACCGCCCCACCAGAAGCGGGCGAGGGCGGCCGCGGTGCCCGCGTTGGTGCTCGCCGTGACCGGGTAATAGGAGTACGAAGCGGGCCAGTTGGAGAACCCGGTGTGCGTCAGCGCGTACTTGGCCGAACCGCCGACCGTGATCATTTCGGTGTCACGCGGGTCGAGGCTGTTGAGGTACGACTTCACGGACGGGCTCAGCGTGTTGCCCTCGTTGAGCACGACGACGGCCTTGCCGTTCGTCCCGTCCGCGCCCGCGGCCGACGCGGCGGCGAGCGCCGAGTGGTAGTCGGTGCCGGTCGCGATGAAGACGTAGTCCGGCGTGCTGGTGATCGACTTGGCGACGGCGACCGAGGTCGAGTAGCGGGAGGTGCCCGCCAGCCGCTTCGGCACGAAACCGAGCGCGGAGACCTTCGAGGAGACGGAGCCGCTGAGGACCGACGTGCCGCCGACGAGGTAGACGCTCGCGCCCCGCTTGAGGGTCCGCTTGAGCTCGTTCTGGACGGACGTCGACAGCGAGGTGCCCGGGGTCAGCAGGACCGGGCCGTGCTTCTTGCCCGCGAGGGCGGGGGCCGTCAGCGCGTACGGCTGGCTGCTCTGGGAGACCAGCACGGCGGACGAGGCGTTCATCAGACCCGGCTCGCTCTTGCCGACCGTGTTCCAGGTCCAGCGGGACGCGGCGATGTTGCTGCCGTAGACGTCGGCGCCCCAGACGCGGGCGAGGGTGTTCTTGCGCAGCGGCTGCCAGGCCAAAGACCCCCTGACCGCGGTGGGCCCGTCGTAGATGACCTTCTCGGTCCCCGTGGCGAGGTCGAGGACGCGGTCCTCCCAGTCCATCGAGGCCTTCACGACGTCGTACGCCAGCCGCGTCCCGTCCGGCGACCAGGCGGGGTTGTAGACGTTGCCGGTCTCGTCGGGGAGCCGGCGCGTCACGCCGGTACCGTCGGCGTTGGCGGTGTAGAGCTTCCCGGCCGAGACGTACGCGATCTTCGTACCGTCCGGGGAGAGGGACGGGTCGGTGACCTTGCCCGCCACCAGCTGCTTGAAGGAGCCGTTCGCACCGTCGTACAGCCACACGGCGCCGTAGCGGATGTCGCCGCTGCACGTGCTGCCCGAGCGGATGAACACCAGCTTGCCGCCCACGGATCCACTGGGCTGGGTGTCGCAGCCCTCCTGCGCGGTGGCGAAGAGGTGCCTCTGGTACGTGGAGCCGTCGGACGCCGCGGACTGCAGCCTGCCGTTGAGGGAGAAGACCACGGAACGGCCGCTGTACCAGAAGGTCGGATCGGCGGCGAGGATCGTGTTGTCCGTTTTGACCGGGAGCTCCACGGGGCCCTTGAAGTCGTAGCGGACTACGTTGACGCGGCCGGTCCGGGTGTTGACGTAGGCCATCCGGCTGCCGTCCGGCGACCAGGACGGCTGGTCGGCGCTGTCGAGCCGTTCGACGGGCGGCGCGGATCCGTCCACGCTCATCGTCGAGATCGTCTCTTCCATGACCCCGGTGAGCATGCCGTCGGTCGCGGGCCACCCGGCGACGTCGGCCGACGCGCCCGGTGCCAGCGCGATCGCGGTGCCGGCGGCCAGGGCCGTCACCGCGGTGAGCGCCACGAGTCTGTGGCGCGCGGAGATTTTCATGGGTGTACCCCCAGGTAGGCGCGATGGGCTGCCGGGCCACGCCTCGCGGGGGCCTACGGGGTGAACGGAGAGCGTCATTCCCGTGTACGGCAGCGGCGCCACTGTAAGCCCTTGCTGATCACGTTGGGAACGGTGTTACCGAACGGGAACTTCACGAAGTCCGCAGCTCACGGGCCCGTGCCGTCAGCAGCTCGCGCTCCCGTTCGTTGCGCGCCAGCGCCGCCGCCCGCTCGAACTCCGCCCGCGCCTGCGCCGTACGTCCCAGCCGCGCGAGCAGGTCACCGCGCACGCTGGGCAGCAAGTGGTAGTCGCGCAGGGCGGGTTCGCCGGCGAGGGCATCGACGATCTCCAGGGCGGGGCCGGGTCCGTCGGCCATGGAGACGGCCACCGCGCGGTTCAGTTCGACGACCGGGGAGGGGGTGCGGGCCGCCAGCAGGCCGTACAGGGTGGCGATCCGCCGCCAGTCCGTGTCCTCGTAGGTGTGGGCCTGCGCGTGGCAGGCGGCGATGGCGGCCTGGAGGGCGTACGGCCCCGGGCTGCCGGTGGCGACGGCGTTGGCACGGCCGAGGGCGGTGAAGCCCCGCCGGATCAGCATGCGGTTCCAGCGGCGGCGGTTCTGGTCCTTGAGGAGGACGGGTTCGCCATCGGGCCCGGTGCGGGCGGCCGCCCGGGACTCCTGGAGCTCCAGCAGCGCGGTCAGACCGTGCACCTCGGGTTCCTTGGGCATCAGCTCGGCGAGCACCCGGGCCAGCCGGAGCGCGTCCTCGCACAGCGCCGGACGGAGCAGGTCGTCGCCGGCCGTGGCCGCGTACCCCTCGTTGAAAATGAGGTAGATGACCTCCAGTACGGACCCGAGCCGGGCTTCGCGGTCAGGGCCGTACGGAACCTCGAAGGCGACCCCCTTCGTCGCCAGCGTCCGCTTGGCCCGCACGATGCGCTGGGCGATCGTCGCCTCCGGGACGAGGAAGGCGCGGGCGGTCTCGGACGTCGTCAGGCCGCCGAGGAGCCGCAGGGTCAGCGCGATGCGGGCCTCGGCGGACAGGACGGGGTGACAGGCGGTGAAGACCAGCCGGAGCAGGTCGTCGTCGATGTCGTCCGGATCGGCGGGTTCGTCGACGTGGTGCGGCGCCGACAGCGACAGGTCCCGCCCGACCTCCGCCAGCTTGCGCGCGTAGCGCTCCCGGCGGCGGACGAGGTCGATCGCCCGGTGCTTGGCCGTGGCCGTCAGCCAGGCGCCCGGGTTGTCCGGCACACCGTCCCGCGGCCACTGCTCCAGCGCCGCGACCAGGGCGTCCTGGGCGAGTTCCTCGGCGATGCCGACGTCACGGACGATCCGGGCGACGCCCGCGATGATGCGGGGGGACTCGATACGGAAGATGGTCTCGACGGCCGTGTCGACGCCGCCGGCGGGGGTTCGGCCGGGCTGCTGTTCCACAGCACCATCAGACACCCGCGGCGGCGTCGGACCAAGGAGACCGCTCACGTCGAGGGACCACTCGGTCCATGGGACCACTACGTCCATGGGGGCCGAGCGGTCCATGTGGGCCGAGCGGTCCATGTGGGCCGAGCGGTCCGAGGAGAGCCTCAGCCCCCGGCGATCTCCCGCACCTCGCAGGTGACCGTCCAGAACTCCTCGTGCGTCTTCAGGAAGCGCTTGGTCCACTCCACGGCCTCGGCCATGTCCTTGCACTGCATGATCGCGTAGCCACCGACGACCTCCTTGGACTCGGTGAAGGGCCCGTCGGTGACGGACAGCTGCCCACCCGACCAGTGGACGCGCTTGCCCTGCGCGGTGGGCGTCAGGCCGTCGGTCTCCAGCATGACCCCCGCCTTGGTGATCTCCTCGATGAGCTCGCCCATCCGCTGCATCAGCTCGGGGCTGGGACCCTCGGCGGGCGCGGTGCTCTCGTCGATCTGGACGAGCGAAAGGTAGCGGGGCATGGTGACTCCTCGTGTCTGTGTTGCCTCGGAGGCGGGGCTTCTCCCTGCCTCTCACCCGTGCGTCGAACGGGAGACACCTGTTTCGACACGGTCCCCGGATTTCTTTGATTTCTTTCTTCGGGCGGGCCCGGACGGATCAATCGGGGGAGTCGGGTCAGTCGGCGAAGTCCTTGAGCTCAGCGGTCTCCAGGGTGAAACCGACGGGATCCGGCAGTTCGACGGCTGTACCGTATGGACGGGTCGTGATGCAGCGGTACCGACCGCCCTCGGGCTCTGCGTGGACAATCACGCTGCCCGCCTGCCTGTCGATCAGGACATAGACGGGGATGCCCGCGGCGGCGTAACCGTCCGGCTTGTCGATGTGGTCCCGCCGAACAGCGTCCCCGTCGTGCGAAGTGACCTCGACCGCCATCAGGACACCGTCCGGATCCGCCCACTCACGCGTCCCGACGAAGTGCCGACGGGGTGCCAGGACGCCGTCCGCCTTCGCCCGTCCGTTGCGGTACTCCTCGACCTTCAGGCCCTGCTCTCCGTACAGCCAGAGATCGGGCCGGTGCTGCATACAGACCTGCTGAAGCCAGGCGATGACCTCATTGTGGTTACCGTCCGGCACGGGCTTGACCACGACCTTTCCGTTGATGAACTCCAGCCGCACCAGCTCAGGCGCGTTGCGGGCGAGTTCTTCGAACTCCTCGACGAGCATCTGGGGCCGGTCGGCTGTGCTGGGACTGCGGGTCATGGCGTCGCCTCCTCCCCTCCATCCTGCCCCGGTCACGGGCGGACCGTGCTGCAAGGTCGTCATGTGCCTGCTCCCTTCTCCGCTTTCTCCGTGGTCTTCTCCGTGCGGGTCCCGGTACGCAGAGCGGCGCGCAGCCGTCCGACATGGGCCCGCACTTCATGAGCCGCGAGGGCGGGCCGCCCGCCCCGGCACACCCCGCACAAGCCGCCCCGCAGCTCGACACCGTCCCCGCCCGGCTCCCCGCACGCCGTGCACACCACTTCGTAACGGGGCGCCGGTGGCTGCGGCTCGGGCGGCGGGGGCAGCTTGGCGCGAAGCCGGGCGCGTACGAAGCCGTACGCGTGCGCCACGGGCTCGGGGAGCCCCGCCGTCAGCGCCTGGACGAGCTGTGGCTCACCCGCGCCCCGCGCGAACCACTCGGCGGCCGCCTCCTCCAGCGCCGCGCACTCCCCCGCCGACAGCGTCAGCCGGGCGTCGATCCGGCCGAGCCGGGCCAGCACGCCGTACGCCGTCGAGCGCGCCGCCTGCGCCGGGGGCCGCTCGGTCACGGGCGCCTCCCCGGCGAGGAAGGAATTCCACCAGGCGTCGTCGTGAGCGGTGCGCGAGAAGAAGGTGTGCCAGACCCAGCGGGGGCAGCCGTCGACGGTGACCGGGCGGCGTACGCGGCGCAAATGGCCTGCCGCGGAGAGGTTGTTGAGGGCGGTGGAGAGGGCGCACTGGCCGTACGGGAGGTGCTTGGCGAGGGTCTTGATGGAGAGGTCCGACTCGTCGGCGAGCCGGTCGATGTACGTCGCGATCGACGCCTCGCGGGTGGGCAGATGTACGAAGTCCCGACCCGTCCGTGGGGTTTGGTCGGGCGCCGATCGTTTTCCGTACCCCGGATTGGCGAGGGGATGGGCGGACGGGCGCAGGGCAGCACTAGGCTGAGTGACAGCCATGGATCGACTCTCTTTCGATCTGCTTGGTCAGACCCCCGCGTGGTGCTCCAACACCCACGGGGGTCGATGCTTTCGCGGCGCACGCTACACGTCCGCCACGCTCCGCCGCGACCTGATCACGAAAAGTCATATCCCCTGGCCCGGACGCCACTTCGGCCGCCGGCAAGGGAGGGTGGGTGGGTTGAACCTCCCACCCATTCCATACAAAAGAGGCTCGAATCCCGAACCCCGAAGCTCAAGTCCCGAGGACCTTCTCCTCGTTCATTTGAGCGAGGCCCACAGATCGCTCGCCTCCGGCTCGTTCGCGATCACCCGGTTGTGGTCCGAGGGGGCCGTCACCACCGGCATCATCACCGTCGTGACCTCGTCGGAGGAGAGGGACTTGAGGCTCTGGCCGAGCTTCGTCAACTCGCCGAGCGAGTCCAGCCCGGTGTCCGTCGTCAGGCTGCCGGTCACCGCGTTCGCCACGTTGTAGAGCTTGACCGGTTCGGTGAGCAGGCCGGCCGACGAGATCTGCGCCAGCAGGGCTTTGACGAGCTTCTGCTGGAGACCTATGCGGCCCAGGTCGCTGCCGTCGCCTATGCCGTGCCGGGTGCGGGCGAGGGCGAGGGCCTGCGTGCCGTCGAGGTGGTGCTCGCCCGCGGCGAGGTGCAGATGGCTCTTGTCGTCGTCGATGTCGTCGTCCGTGGTGACCGTGACACCGCCGAGCGCGTCCACGAGGGTCGCGAAGCCGGAGAAGTCGATCTCGATGTAGTGGTCCATACGGACATCGGTCAGGGACTCGACCGTCTTCACCGCGCAGACCGGACCGCCGATCGAATAGGCGCTGTTGAACATCGCGTCGTACGCCACCGCCGTGGTCCCCCCGGAGGAGGTGTGGCAGGCCGGCCGGGTCACCAGGGTGTCCCGGGGGATGCTCACCACGGTCGCCCGGGTGCGTCCGGCGTCGATGTGCACGACCATCGCCGTGTCGGAACGCGCACCGGAGCTGTCACCCCCGCCGAGCTTCGCGTTCGCCTTGCCGCTGCGCGAGTCGGAGCCGAGGACCAGGATGTTGAGGGCGCCGCTGGGCAGCGGGGAGGCGGATGCCGGGGACGAGGGTGTCGACACGGCCTTCACCGGGCGGTCGTCGCCGAGGGCACTGTCGATGTCGACGCTCTTGATGTTCCGGTTCAGATGCCAGTAGGCCCAGCCCGCCGTGCCGATGCCCAGCACCAGCACTCCCGCCAGGGTGAGGCCGACGGCCTTCAGTACCCGCGACCGTCGGCCCACCGGCCCGACCCCGTCCCCGCCCTCTTTGTGTCCCGTCACGAGGAGGAACGTAAGTCCGAAATATTACGAGCGGAGGTTCGATGTGACGTTTCTTCGAAAACTCTCACGCTTCTCAGAACGACCTCACACCGGCCCCCGTACAACCCCGGCCCGACCTCAGCCCAGCGTCACTGTCGGCACCGGATTGCTGCCGCTCCAGGAGGAGTTGAACCCGAAGGTCACCGAACCGCCGTCCGGAACGGTCCCGTTGTAGGAGACGTTGGCACAACTCACCGCCGTGCCGGTCTGCGTGCAGGTCGCGTTCCAGGTCTGGGTGATCCGCTGGCCCGCTCCGTACGTCCAGTTCACCTTCCACGAAGCCAGCGCCGCCCCGGAGCACGCGATGCGCACCTGCCCCGTGAACCCGGTGTTCCACTGGCTCTGGACGCTGTACGTCGCCGTGCACGCGCCCGTGGGCGGCGGTGTCGAGGTTCCGCCGCCGAGCGAGGTCGCGATGGCGTAGTACGCCGGTTTGGGAGCGTAGTTCTCGTCGTACGGTGTCGCCGCGCCGTAGCCCGAGAAGACGTCCGGGATCCAGGAGTCGGAGTCGGTGAAGCCCCAGACGGTCACGCCGTAGCAACGGGTCACCGCGACGCAGGCGTCGAACACCGCCTTGTAGTCGGCGGCCTGCTGCGCCAATTTGGTGCTGTCGGAGGGGAGTTGCATCCGGATGTCCAGCTCCGTGATCGCGACGTCGACACCGAGGTCGGCGAAGCGCTGGATGTTCTGCTGGAGGGTGCCGGGAACCTGGCCGAGGATGAGGTGGGCCTGGAGGCCGACGCCGTCGATCGGGACGCCGCGAGCCTTGAGGGACTTGACCAGGTTGTAGAGGGCGGTGCTCTTCGCGTTGACGCCCTCGACGTTGTAGTCGTTGATGTAGAGCTTGGCGCTCGGGTCGGCGGCGTGCGCCCAGGTCAGCGCCTGGGCGATGTAGTCGGCGCCGAGGCCGTTGTACCAGAGGGTCGAGCGATAGGTGCCGTCCTCGTTGAAGGGCTCGTTGACCACGTCCCAGGCGGCCAACTTGCCTTTGTAGCGGGTGACTTCGGTGGTGATGTGGTCCTGGAGCAGACCGCTCAGCTCGGCGGTCGTCCAGGTGCCGTTCGTCAGCCAGCTCGGGTTCTGGCTGTGCCAGACGAGGGTGTGGCCGCGCACCTGCTGGTTGTGGGCCTGCGCGAACGCGACGATCTGGTCGGCCTCGGACCAGTTGAAGCTGCCCCGGGTGGGCTCGACGGTGCCCCACTTCATGGCGTTGCCCGGCGTCAGCGAGTTGAACTGGGCCCCGGCGAGGTCGCCGTACGTCCCCGTCAGCTTGGAGCCGGTGACGGCGGTGCCGATGGCCTTTCCCTTGGCGGCGGCGAGATCGCGCAGCGGGGTGTCGGCTGCGTGCGCCGTCGTGCCGGCCGCGAGCAGGGCGCCCACGGTCACGACTCCGGCCAACAGCGCGGCGACGCGACGGCGTAAGGGGCGGGTTCTGGAGGTTCTCATGGCGGGTGCCTCCGAAAGTTTCGGTCGTACAACCGATTGACTTCGCAGGAGTGTGGAGGCGGATGCCCCACCCGTCAACATGGTCCCTGAGCCAACTTCGAGCCGATCCGGCCACCTTCACCCCATGCCGAACTGCGGCCACACCGCTCACGCCGGAGGCGCCCCCGTGCTGCTGCGGACGACCAGGCTCGTCGCCAGTTCCATCCGCGTTCCGGCCGACGGCCGTTCCTGACGGCCCAGTTCGAGCACCAGCTTCGCCGCCGCCTCGGCCATCTCCGTCAGCGGCTGCCGTACGGTCGTCAGGGGCGGCCCCACCCAGCGCGCCACCGGCAGATCGTCGAAGCCGACGACGCTGAGGTCCTCGGGAACGCGCAGCCCCAGCTCGCGGGCCGCCTCGTAGAGGCCGAGCGCCTGGAGGTCGTTCCCGGCGAAGACGGCCGTGGGCCGGTCGGGCCCGCGCAGGAGGTCGAGCCCGGCCCGGTAGCCGCTGTCGTGATGGAAGTTGCCGGGGCGGATCAGGGCGGGGTCGACGGGCAGCCCGGCCGTCTCCAGCGCGGCCCGGTAGCCGTCGACCCGGGCGCGGCTGCACATCATCCGCGAGGGCCCGGTGATCGCGCCGATGCGGGTGTGGCCGAGTTCGATCAGATGGCGTGTGGCCGCGAGCCCGCCGTGCCAGTTGGTGGCGCCGATGGACGGCACGTCGTCGCCCGGGTCACCGGCCGGGTCCATCACGACGAACGGGACGGATCTGCTGGTCAGCAGCGCCCGCCCGGACTCGTCGAGCCCGGACAGCACGAGGATCACCCCGTACGGGCGGCGCGCCGCGACCTGGTCGGCCCAGGTGCGGCCGGGGCTCAGCCGGCCGGCGCTCTCGGACAGCACCACGCTCAGCCCCTCGTCCCGGGCGACGTTCTCGACCCCGCGTATGACCTCCATCGCCCAGGCGCTCTCCAGCTCGTGGAAGACCAGGTCGATGAGGGGCGACCTGGTCGCCTCGGCCCTGCGCCGCCGGTATCCGTAGTCGCGCAGCAGTTCCTCGACGCGGGTGCGGGTCGCCGGGGCGACGTCGGCGCGGCCGTTGAGCACCTTCGAAACAGTCGGAGCCGACACTCCGGCCTCGCGGGCGATCTCGGCGAGCGTCGCGGTCCTGGTGGACCGCGCGCTCGACCGCTTCGACCCGTTCTCGCTGGTGGCCGGTGACGGATTCGACGCGTTCGCGGGAGTCATGCGCCGGATCGTAGCCGCGCCCACCGGAACGTCGAACCCCTGTTTGGCGCCAAACACCTCCTCGTGTCCGCGCCGTGTGGCCCGAAAGATTCGCTCCTCACTTCACCCGGACCTCGCACCGCATCCGCCGTCCGGGGCCCACCACCCGCTCGGGTCCGGTCAGCGTCACCGGCACCGCGTACCGCACGTCGCCGTCCGCGCTGGACACCCCGAGCCGCAGTTCCAGCTCTCCGGGTTCCACGATCCGCTGTCCGTCGGGGCCGGTGTACGCGGCCAGGTCGGCCGGGACCGTGAAGTGGACCTCGGCCGAGGCGCCGGCCTCCAGCGGGACGCGGGCGTAGCCGATGAGCCGGGCCACGGGCCGGGCCACCTTGCCGACCGGGTCGTGGAGATAGAGCTGCACGACCTCCGCGCCGGCCCGCTCCCCCGTGTTGCGCACGGTGAGCCGCAGTGTCGTCTCGCCGTCCGTCGCGAACTCCCGGTCGTCGGCCACCGGCGGCAGCCAGGTGTACGAGGTGTACGAGATGCCGTGCCCGAAGGCGTACAGCGGGGTCGGGTCGAGGGTGCTCGCCTCGCCGCGCAGGCCGAGCGGCGGCGCGAGGTACGTCCACGGCTGGCCGGCCGGGTCGCGCGGCACGCTCACCGGGAGCCGTCCGGAGGGGTTGACGCGCCCGGAGAGGACCCCGGCGATCGCGGGAGCGCCCTCCTGGCCCGCGAAGAACGTCTGTACGACCGCCACGCACCGGTCCGCCCAGCGGCCGAGCGCGTAGGGGCGTCCGGAGAGCAGCACCAGCACGACCGGCGTTCCGGAGGCCAGCGCCTTGTCCACCAACTCGCCCTGCCCCTCGGGAAGTTCCAGGTCGGCCGCGTCGCAGCCCTCGCCGGAGGTGCCCCGGCCGAACAGCCCGGACCGGTCACCGACCGCGATCACGCAGACGTCGGCTCCCACCGCGTCGTCCGTGACCTCCACGTCGGGAAGTTCCGCGCGCAGCGCTTCGAGCAGGGTCGGCACGGCGACGCCCATCGGCACGTCGGGGTGGTCCAGCAGGACATGGCGGGGGAAGGTGTAGCAGCCGAGCAGGCCCGCCGGGTCGTCGGCGAGCGGTCCGAGCACGGCGACGCGGCGCACGCCGGGTCCGAGCGGCAGCGCTCCGTCGTTGGCCAGCAGGACGACCGACTCCTCGGCCAACCGGCTCGCCAGCGCGCGCATATGGGGCGGGTCGAGATCCACCGGGGCGTCGGTGGCGGGCGGGGCCCAGTCGGGGTCGAGGAGGCCCAGTTCGCACTTCTGCGTCAGCACGCGCAGGGCGGCCCGGTCCACGTCCTTCTCGTCGAGGGGCCCGGCTCCGTAGCAGCGCGCAGCGGGGAGTTCGACGTCGACGCCCGCCGCGAGCGCGAGCGCGGCCGCGCCTGCCGGGGAGTCGGTGAGCCCGTGCGCGGACTCCAGGAAGGACACCCCGAAGTAGTCGGAGACCACCGTCCCGGCGAACTCCCATTCCTCTCGGAGGAGTTGGGTGAGCAGCAGGTGGTGGGCGTGGGCGGGCAGCCCGTCGAGGTCGTTGTAGGCGGCCATCACCGAGCGGGCGCCGCCCTCCCGTACGGCCATCTCGAACGGCGGCAGGATCACATCGGCGAGTTCGCGCGGGCCGAGGGAGGCGGGGGCGTGGTTGCGGGCGCCGCGCGAGGCCGAGTACCCGGCGAAGTGCTTGAGGGTGGCGATCACGCCCGCGGACTGGAGGCCCTGGACGTACGCGGTGCCGACGGTCGCCACGAGGTAGGGGTCCTCGCCGATCGACTCCTCCGTACGGCCCCAGCGGGGATCGCGTACGACGTCGAGGACGGGGGCGAGGCCCTGGTGGACGCCGACCGAGCGCATCGAGGCGCCGATCGCCGCGGCCGTCTCCTTCACCAGGGCCGGGTCGAAGGTGGCGCCCCAGGCCAGCGGGGTGGGGAAGACGGTGGCCCGCCAGGCGGTGAAGCCGGTCAGGCACTCCTCGTGGGCGAGGGCCGGCAGCCGGAAGCGGTTGGCGGAGCGGACGCGTTCCTGGAGGGAGGCGAGCCGGGCGGCGCCCTCGGCGGGCTCGACCGGCACCGTGCCGAAGGGGCGGGTGAGCTGGCCGAGTCCGTCGGGCAGCAGTCCGGCCAGGTCGATGTCCTCGGACAGGGCGTGCTGGAGGGGTGCCATGTCGCCGCCCGGCGTCTCGTTCGAGCCGGGCCAGACGCTGTAGAGCTGGGCGGTCTTCTCGCGCCGGGTCATCCGGGCGAGCAGGTCGGCGGCGCGGACGCCTGCGGGCAGAGCGGGGTCCTGCCAGGGGTGGATCATGTAACTCCTCGCATCCGTAAGGGAATCCGGGGCATCTCGGGCGTCGTCGTCTGCGGCGGAGTGGGTATCCGGGAGGTCCGAGGAGTCCCCCGGTCCCGGAGTCCGGGGAGTCCTCCGCGGGCCCCGGGCGGGCCCCTCCGTGGCTCAGCCCTTGGTCGCGCCGAGCGTGATGCCGCCGATGAGCTGTCGTTCGGCGACCGCGTAGAAGGCCAGGGCGGGTGCCATGGCGAGCACCAGATAGGCGAAGATGCGGGCCACGTCGGAGGCGTACTGGCCCTGGAACTGCTGGATGCCCACGGGGACCGTCCACCAGGTGGGTTCGCTGAAGACGAGCAGGGGCAGCAGGAAGTTGTTCCAGCTGCCGACGACGGCCAGCACGGAGACCGTGCCGAGCGCCGGGCGGGCCAGGGGCAGCAGGATGCGCCAGAAGAAGCCGAAGGCGGAGCAGCCGTCGAGGGTCGCCGCCTCCTCCAGCTCCCCGGGGATCTCCCGGAAGAAGCCGCGCAGGATGACGATCGTCAGGGGCAGCCCGAAGGCCGCCTGGGGCAGGATCACTCCCCAGGGGTTGTCGAGCAGCCCGACGGTGCGGAGCAGGATGAACAGCGGCAGTATCGCCACCGCGAACGGGAACATCAGCCCCATGGTGAAGACGGTGAACAGCACCTCCCGTCCCCGGAAGGCGAACCGGGCGAGCGCGTAGGCGGCGAGCGCCGACACCCCCACCGTCAGGAGGGCGGTCGCCACCGCGATCAGCGTGCTGCTGCCGACCGAGCGCCAGAACGGGCCCGAGCCGAGCAGCGAGGTGTAGTTGGAGGTCACCCACGGGTGCGGCAGGCCGAAGGTGTTGCTGGAGAGCTGGTCGGTCGTCTTGAAGCCGGAGACGAGCGCGAACAGCAGGGGCGTCACCATGACGGCGGCGACCAGCCACAGGACGACGTACACGGGGAGGGAGCGCAGCCGTCGGCGGCGCAGGACACTCTTCGGCGTGCTCATCGACCCGCTCGCGCGGTGGTCGGCGGCCGCTCGCACGGTGGTCATCGGCCCGCTCGCATGGTGGTGATGGCTCCTTCGGTGTCGCGGCGCAGCACGAAGCGCTGGTAGGCCAGGGCGAAGACGAGGCTGATCAGGAACATGGCCACGCTGATGGCGCTGGCATAGCCCATCTGGTAGCGCTTGAAGCCGTACTGGAACATGCTGATGACCATGGTTTCGGAGTGATGGTCGGGTCCGCCCGCGGAGATCACCCACACCAGGTCGAAGAGCTGGATGGCACCGATCACGGACAGGAACACGCTGATCCGCAGGGTCGGCGCGAGCAGCGGCAGGGTGATGTGCCGAAAGCGCTGCCAGGTACCGGCGCCGTCGATGCGCGCCGCCTCGTGCAGCTCGGCGGGGATTCCCTGGAGCCCGGCCAGGTAGAGCATCATGTGGAAGCCGAAGTACTTCCAGGTCATGACCAGGAAAAGGGTCGGCAGGACGGTGTTCTGGCCGGCGAACCAGAGCCCTCCCACGCCGCCGAGGCCGATCGAGCCGAGCAGTCTGTCGGCGAGTCCGTCGTCCGGCGCGAAGATCATGCCGAACAGCACGCCGGTGATGACCTCGGAGAGGACGTACGGCGCGAAGAACAGCATCCGGTAGACGGCCCGGCCGCGCAGCCGCTGGTTGAGGAGCACGGCCATGGCGAGCGCGAACGGCAGTTGCAGCACGATCGAGAAGACGATGAGCAGGAGGCCGCGCCACAGGTCGCCGAGGAAGACCGGGTCGTCGAGCAGGCGGCTGTAGTTGGCGAATCCCACGGAGTCCGAAAGCGAGCCGAAACCGCCCCAGTTGAAGAAGCTGACGTAGAAGGCGTAGCCCATCGGGACGAGGACGAGCAGCCCGAAGAGCGCGAGCGCGGGAACGGTGAAGACGAAGGCTCCCAGCCAGGCGCGCACCCGGCGCCGGACGGGCGGCCGCGCCGAGGGACCCGGGGAACCGGTCACCGGGCCCGAGGGCGTGCCGATGACCGGTGGGTACGTCGAGGTCGTCGAGTGCGTCATCGCCGGGCCGCTAGCTCTTCTCGCTCTTGGCGGCCTGGGTCACCGAACGCGTGACCTGCTCAGGGGACTTGGAGCCGGCGATGAGCGCGGCGACGCTGTCGTTGATCTCCTGGCCGACGGCGGGGGCGTACGCCTGGTCGAGGTAGAGCTGGAAGCCGGTGGACGAACTCAGCGCGTCCGCGACGGCGCTGAGGTTGGGGTCGGTCAGCGCTGAGCGCACGTCCTTGGACACGGGCACCAGGCCGGTCTCCTTGACGAGTTTCGCGGCGAACTCCTGCTCGGCGAAGAACTTCAGGAACTCCACCGCCGCGTCCGGCGCCCCCTTGCGCACCGCGTGTCCGCCGCCCCCGCCGAACACCTCGGTGAGCGCGCCCTTTCCGCCCTCGACGGCGGGGAAGGAGAAGAAGCCGAGGTCGTCGCCTATGCCCTTGCCGGACGACTTCTCGACGCTGGGCGCCCACTGGCCCATCAGCTCCATGGCCGCCTTGCCGTTGCCCATGGTGGCGGCCTCGCCGTTGGGCAGGGAGTACGCGGCGCCGAGGAAGCCCTTCTGGAAGGGGTCGAGGGCGACGAGGTCCTTGAGGTGCTGACCGGCCTTCACGAAGCCGTCGCCGGTGAAGTCGGCGTCGGTGGCGGCCTTCTGCATCGCGTCGAGTCCGGCGACGCGCATGGAGAGGTACGCCCAGAAGTACATGCCGGGCCACTTCTCCTTGCCGGCCAGGGCGATGGGCGTGACTCCGGCCTTCTTCAGCGCCTTGACCGCGTCGAGGTAACCGGCCCAAGTGGTGGGCGGGGTATCGATCTTGGCCTTCTTGAAGAGCGCCTTGTTGTACCAGAAGCCCACCATGCCGATGTCGAACGGGACGGCATACGCCTTGCTGTCGAACTGGTAGGCCGCCAGCGCCGCCGGGAGGTAGTCCTTCGTCCAGGAGGAGACCTTGCCGGTCAGGTCCTCGACCAGGCCGGCGTCGATCTGCTGCTTGAGGACTCCGCCGCCCCAGGTGTGGAAGATGTCCGGCAGCTTCCCCGAGGTGGTCAGGGCCGTCATCTTCGACTTGTACGCCTCGTTCTCCAGCGTGACGATCTTGATCTTCACGTCGGGGTGCGCGGCCTCGAAGTCCTTGGCGCGCTGGGCCCAGATCTTCTTCGCCGGGTCGGTGGTGGTGATGTTCCACCACTCGATGGTGGTCTTGCCCGAGCTGTTCCCGCTGTCGGACGAGCCGCACGCGCTCAGGGCGGCCGCCCCCAGTCCGGTCGCGGCGGAGGCCGCCAGAAACCCACGGCGGGAAAGAGAGGTGTTGCCCAACGCTCGCATCGCACACCTTCCGGAAGAGTGCCGAAAATTATCGGTCGAGTGCGCACGGAAGTTACGGGCGCAGGACAGGTATGTCAACGCTCCTGACAAATATCGGAGTTGACCGGCGGGACCCTGCGGCGAGCACCGCGGGCGCGCGAGTTCCTCGCGTCCGGCGCCGGGTTCTCCGAGCCGGACACCCCCGCGTCGCACATCCCGGCGCCGGCCTCCCGCGTCGCACATCCCGGCGCCGACGCCCCCGTGTCGGATCGCTCACGCCAAGCACCCCGGTGTCGGATGTTCCGCTCCGGACGCCCCGGCGTCAGACGCCCCCGCGTCGCACACCCCGGCGCCCCGGCGCCGGATCGCTCGCACCAAGCACCCCGGCGTCAAGCGCCCCGGCGTCGGGCCGTTCGCGCCCGACGCCCCGGCGTCAGGCGCTGCGCGCCGCCGTGCTCGCGCGCAGGACCAGTTCGGTGGCCAGTTCGACCCGGGGGGACGCCGGTTCCTCGCCCAGGGCGAGTCGCAGCACCGTGCGGGTCGCCAGTTTGCCCATGTCGGCGAGCGGCTGGCGCACGGTGGTCAGGGGCGGCGCCGACCACCGCACCTCGGGCAGGTCGTCGAACCCCACCACGCTCATGTCCTCCGGCACCCGCAGCCCGCGCCGCCGCAGCGCCTCGATCGCGCCCAGCGCCATCTGGTCGCTGGCCGCGAACAGCGCGGTGGGCGGTTCGGCCAGGTCGAGCAGCGTGTTGCAGCCTTCGAACCCCGCCGCGTGGTAAAAGTCCCCGGGCACGATCAGGCCGTCGTCGACACCGACGCCGGCGCCCTCCAGCGCGGCCCGGTACCCGTCCAGCCGCGCCCGCGAACACAGCAGCCGCGGCGGTCCGGCGATGAAGCCGATCCGGCGATGGCCGAGGCCGAGCAGATGTTCCGTCGCGGCCATCCCGCCCGCCCAGTTGGTGGCGCCGACGGTCGGTGCGTCCAGAGCGGGAGAGCCGGCCGGGTCGACCACCACGAGCGGCACCCCGAGCCGCCGCAGTTCCTCGTGCAGCCGGGGTTCGAGGACCGAGGTCACCAGGATCACGCCGTCCGAGGCGCGGGCCCGCAGGTTGGTCATCCACTGGCGGGCCGATCCGGAGGCGCCGTGGATCGCGGAGACCACGGTGCCCACTCCGGCCGCGTGCGCGACCTCCTCGACCCCGCGGATGATCTCCACGGCCCAGGGGCTGTCGAGGTCGTTGAAGACCAGGTCGATGAGGGCGGCCCGGTCACCGGGCGCGGACGCCCTGCGCCGGTAGCCGTGATGGCGCAGCAGGTCCTCGACCCGGGCCCGCGTCTCCGGTGACACGTCGGAACGGCCGTTGACGACACGCGACACGGTGGGCACCGACACCCCGGCCTCCCGGGCGATCTCCGTGATCGTGACCTTGTTCTTGATGCTCTCCCGGGCCACTGCGCCCACCTCCGTCGACGTGTCCAAGACGCCTCTACGGTTCCACACACCCGTACGAAACTTTGCAGGAGTCTTCCGGAAAACCCTGGTCGACGGGAAGCCCGGCCCGAAACAGAGTGTCCGGGGCCGAAGAGTCGGCGGCGGAAGGCCGGAGACACCGCGACCGGAAGACGGGCACGGAGCGCCACGCGGCCCGGCACGCAGCGCCGTCAGTCCACCGTCATCCCGCCGTCAGTCCGCCGACCGAACCGCTGGCCGAACCGTCGACCGGACCACCGGTGAGCCCACCGGCTAGCCCACCGACTCGAAGCGCCACCTGTGCACCGTCCGGGTCACCAACTCCCCGTCCGGCTCCGCCAGTTCGGGCAGCTCCGCGTCGTACGCCGCGTCCCACCAGGTGATGACGAGGACCCGGTCCTGGGGCGCCCGCAGGATCTCCCGCCGCACCGGGTTCCCGAGGGTCTCCTGCCCGCGCACCCAGGCGAGCAGGTCCTCGCCCCGGCCGGCGACGGCCCGTGCCTCCCACATCAGCGCGACGGTCACGGGTAGAGGTTCTCCTTCGCGACCTCGTGCACGTGATCGTGATCGTGCGTGTGCGTGTGCCCGCGCCCCGGCACGTGCGGATCCGTGACCGGCAGCGACGAGTCCGCCGACAGGTCCCAGTCGGAGGCGGCCCGGTTCCGGGCGACCATCTCGGCGCCCAGCGCGGCGACCATCGCGCCGTTGTCCGTGCACAGCTTGGGGCGCGGCACCCGCAGCCGGATACCGGCCGCCTCGCAGCGCTCCTGGGCGAGCACGCGCAGCCGCGAGTTCGCGGCCACGCCGCCACCGATCATGAGGTGGTCGACTCCCTCGTCCTTGCACGCGCGGACGGCCTTGCGGGTGAGCACGTCCACCACGGCCTCCTGGAAGGACGCGGCCACGTCGCGCACCGGCACGTCCTCCCCGGCCGCCCGCTTGGCCTCGATCCAGCGGGCCACGGAGGTCTTCAGACCGGAGAAGGAGAAGTCGTAGGCCGGATCGCGCGGACCGGTGAGACCGCGCGGGAACGAGATGGCCTTCGGGTCGCCCTCCTTCGCGTACCGGTCGATGACCGGGCCGCCCGGGAAGCCGAGGTTCAGCACGCGCGCGATCTTGTCGAAGGCCTCGCCCGCCGCGTCGTCGATGGTCGCGCCCATCGGCCGTACGTCGGAGGTGATGTCGGTGGACAGCAGCAGCGACGAGTGGCCGCCGGACACCAGCAGGGCCATCGTCGGCTCCGGCAGCGCGCCGTGCTCCAGCTGGTCCACGCAGATGTGGGAGGCGAGGTGGTTGACGCCGTACAGCGGCTTGCCCAGCGCGTACGCGTACGCCTTCGCGGCCGAGACCCCGACGAGCAGCGCCCCGGCGAGCCCGGGTCCGGCGGTGACGGCGATGCCGTCCAGGTCCCCGGCCGACACCCCGGCGTCCTTCAGCGCCCGCTGGATGGTCGGCACCATCGCCTCCAGGTGCGCCCTGGACGCGACCTCCGGTACGACCCCGCCGAAGCGCGCGTGCTCGTCGACGCTCGACGCGATCGCGTCCGCGAGCAGGGTGTGCCCGCGGACGATGCCGACACCGGTCTCGTCGCAGGAGGTCTCGATGCCGAGGACGAGAGGTTCGTCAGCCATGGGTCTCTGTTCCTTGTACGGAGGTCGATGGGTCGTGCAGACGCATCACCAGGGCGTCCACGTTCCCCGGCTGGTAGTAGCCGCGTCTGAAGCCGATGGGCTCGAAGCCGAAGCGCTCGTACAGCTTCTGCGCGCGGACGTTGTCCACGCGGCATTCGAGCATCACCTCGGCGCAGTCGAATTCGCTGGCGGCCCGCAGCAGTTCGGTGAGCAGCCGGCCGCCGAGGCCGGTGCCCCACTGGTCCCGCCGCACCGCGAGGGTCTGCACGTCGCCCAGGTCTCCCGAGGCTGCGAGCCCGGCGTATCCGACGAGCCGGTCGCCGTCGCAGGCGACCAGGTAGCGCCGGGTCGCCTGCGGCCCGCGGGAGTGGGCCAGCTCGGACCAGAACATGCCCCGGGACCAGGCGTCCACGGGGAAGAGTTCCTTCTCCAGCTCCAGTACGGGATCGATGTCCCACCAGCGCATCTCGCGCAGCACGAGGGTCACTTGGGGGTGACCACCTTGTAGTTCTTGGGCACCTGGGCGTCCGGGCGGCGCAGATACAGCGGCCGGGGCGGCTCCGGTTCCTCGCCCGCGGCCAGCCGCTCCGCGGCCAGGGAGGCGAGCGCGGCGGCCGAGACGTACTCGGGCGCGCGGGCGTCCTTGAAGGTGTCGGGGTACAGGAGGGCGCCCGCGCCGACGGCGGGCAGCGCGGCGACCGTCCCGTCGATCTCGGCGGGCCGGTCCACGGCGGGCTCCGACAGCCGGGTACGGCGGTCGGCGTAGCGCGCCCAGTAGACCTCCTTGCGCCGCGCGTCCGTCGCTACGACGAACGGCCCCTCCACGTCGGCCGCGTACGCGAGCCCGTCGAGGGTGCACACACCGTGCACGGGCACGCCGAGCGCGAGTCCGAAGGTGTCGGCGGTCATGAGGCCGACGCGCAGCCCCGTGTACGGGCCGGGGCCGACGCCCACGACGATGCCGGTGACGGCGTCCAGCTTGAGGCCTGCCTCGGTGAGCACCCGGTCGACGGCCGGCAGCAGCAGCTCCCCGTGCCGGCGCGCGTCCACCTGGCTCGACGAGGCGATGACGGACGTGCCGTCGTGCAGGGCGACGGTCACGGCGGGGGTGGCGGTATCCAGAGCGAGCAAGAGCACGCAAACAGCGTACGGCGCCGGAGCCTGACGCAAGGCCGCCCGGGACTCCCGTCCCTCGGCTGCTACCGTCACAGCAAGTACGTACGAAGGTCGAGAGGTGGGCACACAAGGTGGCTAGGAGCAGCTCGGGAATCGTGGCCGGGCTCACCGTTGCGGCGATCGCGGCAGTCGGCTTCCTCGCGTTCCAGGCGTCCGCGAACGTTCCGAACACCCTGGGCAAACCGAGCACGCCCGTGTCGACCACGTCCTCCGCCCCCAAGACCCCCCACAGCAAGAAGGACCCGGCCGCGCTGCCGGCCCCGTCCGGCACGGGTGTGCGGGTCGTCTACTCGACCGGCGGCGACCGCGTCTGGCTGGTCGGCGCGGGCAACAAGGTGCGGCGCACCTTCGAGGTCACCCCGGGCACGGTCGACCCGGCCGTCGGCACCTACGCCGTCACGTCGCGGTCGGGCCTGGCCTCCGGGTCCGACGGGACACAGATCGAGCACGTCGTACGGTTCACGCAGGTGAACGACGTCTTCATCGGCTTCAGCGCCGCGGTGAACGGCTCCACGGACGCCCCGGACCCGGAGAAGAAGCTCGGCGGCATCCGAGCCTCGCGTGCCGACGGCGACGCGCTGTGGGCGTTCGCGACCGTGAACGCGAAGGTCGTCGTCGTCAAGTAACGGCACGCCCCCGTCGCGCCGCCGTCCGGGCGGCCGCACAGGTCGGTTCGGGAACCTTCCACCGGCGTACCGGCGTACCGGCGTACCGGCGGGCGCAAAAAAACACAAGACGCCCGCGCCGCGTCGGGGTCCCCCTGCGCCGCGTCGGCGTCAGGCGGCCTCGCGGGGGCGTTCGGCGGCGCCCGGTTCGCCCAGGGGCGCGCGAGGCGGCCTGGACACCGCCTCGGCGGCGGCGCACGCCGCAAGGAGATCCCGCATCGACACCCCGGCCATCGCGCGCGGCGCGGACGGCACGTCACGTTCTGAAGCCGGCACTGCAGCCGACTCTGATGCCGACATGGACGCCTCCTCGGGCTTCGGGGGCCAGCATAGTTAGGTAGACCTAACTATGTACTGAGGTCCATGTGACCACGGCCGGGAGGCCGAACGCAATATTTTACCGACGCCCTGTCGGAAACGTTGGCCGAATGTACGAGCGAAAGCCGCCCGCGCCGCGAAAACCCGGCGAGACCGCGGACCCGTCGCGGAGGGACCACGGGGCCGTCGCGGGCGGGCCGCGGTCGGGCCGCCGCAGGCGGGACCACGGGGCCATCGCGGGTGATACCGCGGGGCCGTCGCGGCGAGACCGCGGGACCCGTCACGGAGAGACCACGGGGCCATCGCGGGCGGGCCGCGGTCGGGCCGCCGCAGGCGGGACAGAGTCGGACCGCCGCAGGCGAGACACGGGCTGGCCACCGCAGGCAGGGCGCCCTCGGCCCGCGGCCCGCGGCCCGCGAACACGCTGCCCTCGGCCCGCGGGAATGGCGCCGTCAGGCCTGCGGGCATGCCGCCATCGGGCCCCGAGCAGGTCGGCCGTCGGCTGCGAGGGCGGTCAGGTCGCGAGGACGGCCAGGTCGGCGGTGGCCCAGCGCTGTCCGAGCCCCGTGACGGTCACGTGCCGCACCTCGTCGGTGGTGTCCCCGACGGCCCGGTGGATGACGACGTGCAGCCGGTCGTCGGTCAGCTCCTCGACCTTGCCCTCGCCCCACTCCACGACGATCACGGAGTCGGAGAGCGAGACGTCGAGGTCGAGGTCCTCCATCTCGTCGAGCCCGCCGCCGAGGCGGTACGCGTCCACGTGCACGAGCGGCGGTCCGTCGCCGAGAGAGGGGTGAACGCGGGCGATGACGAAGGTCGGCGAGGTGACCGCGCCGCGGACGCCGAGCCCCGCCCCGAGCCCGCGGCTCAGCGTGGTCTTGCCCGCGCCCAGCTCGCCGTTCAGCATCACGAGGTCGCCCGCGCGCAGCAGCTTGGCGAGCCTGCGGCCCAACTCCTGCATCTGCTCGGGGGAGTTGACGGTGATCTGCACGCCGTTCGATGCCGAGGCGCGCGATGTCGAGATGTCTTCCATCGTCACTCACTTAGCGTAGTACACTTGCCACATCCCGTGAGGGATCGGTTCGGGCTGGACCGCAGCCGAAGGCTGGAAGCCACCTCCACTAGGAGGAGGCGGAGTCACAGCCGCCAACGGTAGCCGTGGTTGGCACCGCCCCTGTGCGGGCGAGCAGATCGGCGAGGCGATCTATGACGACCTCTGGACACTCCAGCATGACCAGGTGTCCCGCGTCGGGGACGAGCACCAGCTCCGCGTCCGGCAGCAGGTCGGCGATGGCCTCGCTGTGCTCGCTGGGCGTCACCAGGTCCTTGACCCCGGCGAGGACGAGGACGGGCATCTCGGTGAAACGGGCGAGCGCGGCGGTCTTGTCGTGTTCGGTGAACGCCGGGTAGAACTCGGCGACCACGTCGATCGGCGTGCCCTCGATCATGCGCTCGGCGAACCGCTCGATGGCCGGATCGACGTCGCGGCTCGCGAACGAGTACCTCTTGATGACCCCGGCGAACAGGTCGGCCGTGGCCCGCCGTCCGCGCTCCACCAGGGCGGCCTGCTGCCCGAGCGCCTTCAGCACGCCGGGGAGCACCCGCCGCACGGCGGCGACGCCCGCGACGGGCAGCCCGAAGTTGACCTCGCCGAGCCGCCCCGACGACGTACCGACCAGGGCGACGGCGACGACCCGGTCGCGGATCAGCTCGGGGAAGTGATCCGCGAGCGCCATCACGGTCATACCGCCCATGGAGTGCCCGACGAGCACGATCGGGCCCTCGGGCACCGCCGCCTCTATGACGGCCAGCAGGTCGCGGCCGAGCTGGTCGATGGTGACCGGCGTCCGGTCCTCAAGCTGGGCCACGCCCCGCCCGGACCGCCCGTGGCTGCGCTGGTCCCAGTGCACGGTGCGCACGACACCGCGCAGCGCGGCACGCTGGAAGTGCCAGGAGTCCTGGTTGAGGCAGTAGCCGTGGCTGAAGACCACGGTGACGGGGGCGGGGGCCTTACGGCCGAAGAGCCTGCGCCGGCGCGGGGCGAGCGAGGCCTCCGGCTCGGCCTCGTCGACCTCGTAGTACAGCTCGGTGCCGTCGTCGGCGTACGCCTTGCCGGGCGTGCCGCGCAGCGAGCCGTACGGGCCGGTCGAGTCGAGGGCGAGGCGCGCCTTCTTGCGCATGCCGCGGCCGACCGTGAGCCGCTCGATCGCGACTCCGGCCGCGGCGCCCGCCGCGACCACGCCTATCGCGGCGCCGGCGACCCCGGCCCTGCGCCAGTTCCCGGCGGAGACGGCGGCCGAGGCCGCGCTCACGACGGCCTCCGCGCTGCTCTCGCTCACGTCCCGCTCCTCTTCGCTCCGGCTGTCCGCTGTCCGCTGTCCGCTGTCCGCTGTCGACTCTGGCTGTGCGCGCGTCGGTGCGGCTCCCGCCCACCGTGTGCCGCCCACCGTGTGCCGCCCACCGTGTGCCGCCCGCCGCTCTCCGCTCGCCGGGCCCCGCGCGCCTGTTCGACCAAAGGGTGTTACCCCTCTTGTTCCTCTTTCACATTCACGTAGACGCGCGGAACGCGGGTTCCGATGCGCGTGACGATCTCGTACGCGATCGTGCCCGCCGCTCGTGCCCAGTCCTCGGCGGTGGGCTCACCGTCGTCGCCGGGCCCGAACAGGACCGCCCGGGCGCCGGGCTCCGGCTCGTCACCGCCGAGGTCGACGACGAACTGGTCCATGGCGACCCGGCCCGCGACCGTACGCCATTTGCCGCCGACCAGGACAGGGCCGGTGCCGGAGGCGTGCCGCGGGATGCCGTCCGCGTAGCCGACGGGGACGAGGCCGAGGGTGGTCTCGCCGGGGGTGACGTAGTGATGGCCGTAGCTCACGCCGTGGCCCGCCGGGGTGTGCTTCACCAGCGCGATCGACGCACTCAGCGTCATCACCGGGCGCAGTCCGAACTCTGCCGGGGTGCCGAGCTCCGGGCTGGGCGAGATCCCGTAGACCGCGATCCCGGTCCGTACGAGGTCGAAGTGGCTCTCGGGGAGGGTCAGCGTCGCGGGCGAGTTGGCGATGTGCCGCACCTCGGGGCGCACCCCCTGCTCCTCGGCGTACGCCACCATCTCGCGGAAGAGCGCGAGCTGGGCCCGGATCGAGGGATGCCCCGGCTCGTCGGCGCACGCGAAGTGCGACCAGAGCCCGGTGACCGTGATCAGCCCGCGCGCCTCGGCGGCCAGGGCCTCGGCGACGAGCTCGGCCCAGTCGGCGGGCTGGCAGCCGGCGCGGCCGAGGCCGGTGTCGGCCTTGAGCTGCACGCGGGCGGTCGCGCCTACGGCCTGGGCGGCCGCCACGGCCTCGCGCAGCGCCCACATCCCGCTGACCGACACGTCGATGTCGGCCTCGACGGCCTCGGCCCAGGGCCCGCCCGGGGTCCAGAGCCAGCACATGATGCGCCCCGGCAGTCCGGCCGCCCGCAGTGCGAGCGCCTCCTCCGGGGTGGCCGTGCCCAGCCAGGTGGCGCCCGCCTCGCGCGCCGCGCGGGCACACGGGACCGCCCCGTGGCCGTACGCGTCGGACTTGACCACGGCCATCACGGCCGCGGTCGGCGCGTGGGCACGCAGGGTCCGCACGTTGGCTCGCAGGGCGGCCAGATCGATCTCGGCGCGGGCGCGCAGGGGCGCCGTCCGCGGGTGTGCTGTCTCTGTCATCGCGCCCCAGTGTCTCAGAGGCGCGGAACAGCCTTCCGGCACCGGTCCGCGGCACGGACCCGGGACCGCCCCGTGCCGCCGCGACGGCACGGGGACCTGTCCGGTGGAGCCGCTAGCTGCCGGGCCTTCGGCCCCACACGTAGACACGGTCGCGCGTCCGCAGCACCTTCCAGAGCGCGCGGGCGTCGGCGAGCCGCAGATTGACGCAGCCCATCGAACCCCCGACCGTTCGGATACCGCCGCGGACGGCGTGGAAGGCCTGCCCGCCGCTGAAGAACTGGGCGTACGGCATGGGGGTGTTGTACAGCGTCGACCAGTGGTACCGGTGCCTCCAGTAGATCCTGAACCAGCCGGTCCTGGTGCGGTGCCCGACCCCGCCGCTGCGCATCGGTACGGGCCCGAACAGGATCCTGCCGCGCTGCTGCACCCAGGTGATCTTGTGGGTGAGGTCGACGCAGGCGACCCGGTACGAGCGGGCCGGGCAGCCTCGGGTGACGTGCGGAGCTCTCCGGGCGGACAGTATCCGCATGCGGGCCCAGGTCACCGGTCCGGCGATGCCGGTGACCGGCTCGATGCCGTGCTTCTTCTGGAAGGCGCGGATGGCCCGGCAGTCGGCCGCCGACTGCTTCCCGTCCACCTTCAGCCTCAGCCACCGCTCGGCCTGCCGCTGGTACGGGCCCCCGCGCCCGTCGCACGCCGCCGGACGGGCGTCGGCCTCCCCGAACGGCGCGTACGTGATCGGCACGCCCGTGCTCCCGGGAGCGTCCCGCGCCTCCCGCTCGTCCTCCCAGGCGGTGAACGTGTCCGCGGCCGGTAGCGGCACCGGGCGGCCCGGGGTCTCATGCCGCCAGGACGGATGCGGTTCTCTCGCCGCACCGGACAGCCGCTCGCCGACGGGCCCAGAGGTGGGCACCGGTGGCGCGGAAGCGGCCGCCACCGTCCCCACCGGCACGGCCGCCACCACCGCCAGCAGCACCGCGATCCCCCGGCACACCCTTTGTCTGCTCATCATGCGAACAGCCATACGCAACAACGCGCCGCCCCCGGGTGAGCCGCGCGGAAAGGGTCCCCCGATCTGTGCAACGCGCCGGACGGCCGACCCGTACGGCGGCGAGCGGGGCGGAACGGCCGACCCGCCCGGCGCGAACGCGGAACAGAACGGCCGACCCGCCCGGCGTGACCGCGGAACAGAACGGCGGACCCGCCCGGTGTGCGCCGGGACGGGCGGCGGTCAGTCGAGTGTGTCGCGCCAGGCCTCCGGGATGGCGGCGGCCACGTCGTGGGCCCCGGCGGGCGCGCCGTCCGCGGCGAAGCGGCCGGCGAGCCCGTGCAGGTACGCGGCGACACTTCCCGCGTCGAGCGCGGAGAGCCCCGCCGCGAGCAGCGAGCCCGCCAGCCCCGACAGCACGTCCCCGCTCCCCGCGGTGGCCAGCCACGCCGTCCCGGTGGCGTTGACGCGCACCGCCCCGCCCGTGGGACCGGCGACCAGCGTCGTCGCCCCCTTGAGCAGCACCGTCGCCCCGTACAGCCCCGCGAGCTCCCGTACGGAGGCGAGCCTGGCCGCCTCCACCGCCTCCCGGGCGACCCCGAGCAGCGCGGCGGCCTCCCCGGCGTGCGGGGTCATCAGCGTCGGCGCGCTGCGGGCCCGCACGGCCCCCCGCTCGGCGAGCCGCAGCCCGTCCGCGTCCACCAGCACCGGAACGTCCGCGGCCAGCACCTCCGCGACCGCCGAGGCGTCGTCGCCGGCCCCGGGGCCCACCACCCAGGCCTGTACCCGGCCCGCCTTCGACGGCCCCGTGCCGGACACCAGCGCCTCGGGAAAGCGCGCGATGACGGCGTCCGCGGCGGGCCCGACGTACCGGACGGCCCCCGCCCCGCCCCGCAGCGCCCCGGACACGGCGAGCACCGCGGCTCCGGGGTAGCGGGCGGACCCCGCGGCGATCCCCACGACTCCGCGCCGGTACTTGTCGCTCTCCGCCCCCGGCAGCGGCAGCCGGGCCGCGACGTCGGCGTGCTGGAGAGCCTCCAGATCGGCCGGGTCCGGCAGGTCGAGCCCGATGTCCACGAGGCGTACCGAACCGGCGTACCCGCGCGCCGGGTCGATGAGCAGCCCCGGTTTGTGGGTGCCGAAGGTGACGGTGAGGTCGGCGCGGACGGCCGCGCCGAGCACCTCTCCGGTGTCCGCCTCGACCCCGCTCGGGAGGTCGACGGCGACGACGGCGGCGCGGGACGCGTGCGCGAGTTCGGCGAGCCGCGCGGCATCCGGCCGCAGGCCGCCCCTGCCGCCGATCCCGACGATGCCGTCGACGACGAGATCGGCGCGCCGCAGGAGCGGTTCGGCGGCGCCGGGCGCGGCCGGGGTGCCGCCGGCGCGCAGCAGCGCCGCCAGTCCTGCCTGGTGGGTCCGTTCGGGGGCGAGAAGCACCGCGGTGACGCCGGCGCCGCGCCGGGCGAGGCGCGCCCCGGCGTACAGGGCGTCGCCGCCGTTGTCCCCGCTGCCGACCAGCAGCACCACGCGGCGGCCGTACACCCGGCCCAGCAGATCCGCGCAGGCGGCGGCGAGCCCGGCGGCGGCCCGTTGCATCAACGCCCCTTCGGGGAGCCGTGCCATCAACTCCCGCTCGGCGGCTCTCACGGTCTCCACGCTGTACGCAGTACGCATGCTGCCGAGTCTCCCGCACCGACACTCCGCGTGCGCCCCGTCCAGGGCGCCCTCCTGGGCGTGCCGTGCCCGCACCGTCCGGGACGACCGGTGTCTTCCCCGGCCACCGGACCGCCATCGCCACCGGACCGCCATCGGCGTCTGCGTCGGCGTCGGCGTCGGCGTCGGCGTCGGCGTCGGCGTCGGCGTCGGCGTCGGCGTCGGCGTCGGACCACTGTCGCCGCCGGCCTCGGCCCCGGCCCGAACGGCCGTGTCGGCCCCGCGCCGTGTACCGGGTGACGTCCGCCCCGGACCCCGTCCGCCCCGGACCCCGTCCGCTCCGCGGACCCTGTACCGGGTGACGCCCGTGTTCCAGGGAGCCGGGCAGCCCTCGCGGCTGCTGTACCGGCACGCCCACGACGGTCCGGCCGAGCCGCCCCCGCCGGAGCGGGGCCCCGGTTGCGGGCGCCGCCCAGGCCGGAGCGGGGCCTACCCGGTTGCCGGATCGCCCCGGCTACCCCTCCGCCACCACCACCGCCGAAGCCACCCCCGCGTCGTGACTGAGCGACACATGCCAGGAGCGCACGCCCAGTTCGGCCGCGCGGGCCGCCACCGTGCCCTTCACGCGCAGCCGCGGCTGGCCGCTGTCCTCCACGTAGACCTCGGCGTCCGTCCAGTGCAGTCCCGCCGGGGCGCCCAGCGCCTTGGCGAGCGCCTCTTTGGCGGCGAACCGGGCCGCGAGCGAGGCGATGCCCCGCCGGTCACCGCTGGGCAGCAGCAACTCGCTCTCCACGAAGAGACGTTCGGCCAGCCCGGGCGTCCGCTCCAGCGACGCCCGGAACCGGTCGATCTCGGCCACGTCGATACCGACCCCGATGATGCTCATGTCCGCACCCTAGAGGGCGGGGCCGCTCCGCGGCCTGACACGGCGACGGCGCTCACTCCACCGTCACGGACTTCGCCAGGTTGCGCGGCTGGTCCACCTCGTTGCCCCGGGCCGTCGCCAGTTCGCAGGCGAACACCTGCAAGGGGACCGTCGACACCAGCGGCTGGAGCAGGGTGGGGGTGGCGGGGATGCGGATGAGGTGGTCGGCGTACGGGACGACCGCCTCGTCGCCCTCCTCCGCGATGACGATCGTGCGGGCTCCCCGGGCCCGGATCTCCTGGATGTTGGAGACGATCTTGTCGTGCAGGACCGAGCGGCCGCGCGGCGACGGGGCCACGACCACGACCGGCATGTCCTCCTCGATCAGCGCGATCGGGCCGTGCTTCAGCTCGCCCGCCGCGAACCCCTCGGCGTGCATGTACGCCAGCTCCTTGAGCTTCAGGGCTCCTTCGAGCGCGACCGGATAGCCCACGTGCCGCCCGAGGAACAGCACGGTGTCCTTGTGGGCGAGGGAGCGCGCGAGTTCCCGTACGGGCTCCATGGTCTCCAGGACCCGCTCGACCTCGCGGGAGATGCGGGACAGCTCCCGGATCACGGCCCGGATCTCGTCGCCCCACTTGGTGCCGCGCACCTGGCCCAGGTACAGCGCCACCAGATAACAGGCCACGAGCTGGGTCAGGAACGCCTTGGTGGAGGCGACGGCGACCTCGGGGCCGGCGTGCGTGTACAGCACGGCGTCGGACTCGCGCGGGATCGTCGAGCCGTTGGTGTTGCAGATCGCCAGCACCCGGGCGCCCTGCTCGCGGGCGTGCCGCAGCGCCATCAGCGTGTCCATGGTCTCGCCGGACTGCGAGATCGCGATGACGAGCGTCTGCCGGTCCAGGATCGGGTCCCGGTAACGGAACTCGCTGGCCAGCTCCACCTCGCACGGGATTCGCGTCCAGTGCTCGATGGCGTACTTGGCGATCAGCCCGGCGTGGAAGGCGGTCCCGCAGGCGACGATGACGACCTTGTCGGCCTCGCGCAGCACCTGGACCGGGATGCGCACCTCGTCGAGCGACAGCGAGCCCGCCGCGTCGATCCGTCCCAGCAGCGTGTCGGCGACCGCCTTGGGCTGCTCGGCGATCTCCTTGAGCATGAAGTAGTCGTAGCCGCCCTTCTCCGCCGCCGACGCGTCCCAGTCGACGTGGTACGAGCGGACCTCGGCGGGGCTGCCGTCGAACCCGGTGACGGTCACGCCGTCCCGGCGCAGTTCGACCACCTGGTCCTGCCCCAGTTCGATCGCGGAGCGGGTGTGGGCGATGAACGCGGCCACGTCCGAGGCGAGGAAGGCCTCGCCCTCGCCGACACCGACCACCAGCGGCGAGTTCCGGCGTGCCCCCACGACCACGTCCGGATCGTCGGCGTCCACCGCGACCAGCGTGAACGCGCCCTCCAGACGCCGGCACACCAGCCGCATCGCCTCCGCCAGGTCCGCGCACGAGGAGAACTCCTCGGCGAGCAGATGGGCGACCACCTCGGTGTCCGTCTCGGAGGCCATGGCGTGGCCCCGTTCGGCCAGTTCGGCGCGGAGCAGGGCGAAGTTCTCGATGATGCCGTTGTGGACGACGGCGACCCGGCCCGCGTTGTCGAGGTGCGGATGGGCGTTGGCGTCCGTCGGGCCTCCGTGGGTGGCCCAGCGGGTGTGCCCGATTCCCGTCGTTCCGGAGGGCAGCGGCCTGCCGCCCAGCTCCTTCTCCAGGTTGACCAGTTTCCCGGCCTTCTTCGCGACGGCGAGTCCCCCGTCCGCGAGGACGGCGACACCCGCCGAGTCGTATCCCCGGTATTCCAGTCGCTTCAGTCCGGCCATCACCACGTCGAGCGCCGGCTGCGACCCCACATAACCCACGATTCCGCACATGCCCAGCAGCCTAGGGTTCGACGTCCGCCGAAAAGAGCCGCCGCGTGCCCGGAATCGGAAATTCCTACCGCGGTACGAGCGGCTCCGCGGGCCGGGCCGGCGACTGCCGTGCGCCGAACGACCAGCCGAGCCCCGTCAGCCGGGCTCGGTCAGCCGAGCTTGGTGAGCTGGGCGTCGACGATCTCCGTGGGGAAGTCCCAGTCCTTGCCGGTGGCGGCCGAAGCCATGTCGACGGCGGGGAAGTAGGCGAGGGTGGCCCCCTTGCGGACGACGACCCCCTTGACCGGTGCTTCGTCCCCCTCTTCCAGCTGGACGCTGGAGGTCAGGGCGAACGCCTCGTCGCCACCCTTGGGCGCGTCGGTCTTGACGACCTTCAGGTTCTTGGTCGTGTCGCCCTCCGCCGTGATGCTGAAGCCGCCGGCGCACTTCGCGGCGGCCGTGTTCAGGTCCTTCATCGCCTGCTCGGCGCCGCCGTCCTCGTAGGAGGCGAGTGTCACCACCACCATGGTGCCCACACCGGCGAAGAGCTTCTCCTCGTCGCTGGCGCCCGCGGCGGGCTTCCTCGGGTCGCCCGCCCACTGGCGCGCCACGGTGGCGGAGGGCTTGCCCACGTAGGAACCGACCTGGAGGTAGGCGAGCGGGGCGCAGGCCGCGTCGGAGGTCTTCACCTTGTCCTGCGCGACGACCGCCGTCGCCGGCACCTTCTCGGTGACCTTGCCGCTCTTGACGTCCGCCTGCGTGAGCGCGGCCTTCTCCAGCTCGGCGGCGGTGAGCGCCTTGGCCGCCGGGGCGGAGGACGCGGCCGCGCCACCCTTGTCCTCACCGCTGCCGCCCTTGTCGGCCTTGTCGTCGCCGCCACACGCGGTGGCGAACAGGGCGAGGGCGGCAGCGGAGGCGGCGAGGGCGGTACGGCGGACGGCGGCGGATCTCAAGGCGGAAGCCCTTTCTGTCAGTCTTCTGTGTGCACACCGTGCACATCCGTCGAGCACGCTAGCCAGAAGATCATTCCGTCGTCCGCCCACAAGATCACTCGACATCCGATCGTGACGCCGACGTGACTCGGCAACCGGTCGGCCTCTGGCGTCATCGACGGAACGTCAGTTGCGGTCGCATTCGCCCGAGTTCAACTCGGGCCGGGCGACTCGGCGCCGAGTCTCGTCACCGACATGCCGACGCCAAACTGGGCTCAGTAAGCCCAGGACCCCAAGGACAGGAAGATCACCGAGAATGCCGGATTTCGTACGAGAGGGACGTCTGTTCCGAGTGGTCGGCTTCTCGCCGTCGCATCGGCAGCTGCTGCTGCGCAGCGACGCCATGGCGGTCGACGGGACAGACACCCGCGTCGAGGTGTACTTCGGCCATGTGGAGCTCATGCTGCTCAAGCCCGTCTACGAGCACGGCGTCCACGTCCGCCGGGCGTCGGAGGCGGAGTTCGCGGTGCTGAAAGAACATCATGACCTCGTCGCGGACGACGCGGACTTCACCTGGATGATCGAAGCGGACGGTGGCAGCTTCGTCATCTCCGGCGACCCCTCGTGGCGCGAGGCGGACCGCAAGTTCGAGGACCCGTCCCTGTTCGACTTCGGCCGGCCCTGGCCCCCGGACTTCCCCGTGGAGTACGGCAGCGTCGGCTGACGCGGATGACACGCTGAGGGCGTCCCCTGCCACAGGGGGCGCCATCAGCGCCGTGCAAGCCCCTTTCCGGAAGGGTGACCGTGACACACGGGTATGAGAGCGAATTCGAGGACGATTTCGTCGAGGCCGAATTCATCGAAGACATCTTCGTGACGGACCTCGGGCTGACCTGGCTGGCCTCTCAATGGCTGGTGTTGGAGGAGTTCTACAGGGAGCACTTCCCGTCCCTTGCCGACGACCCCGGCCCCGTCACGGTGTGGCTCATGCTGGCGGAAACGTCGCTCGACCAGTTCGACCGCTCCAAGGCCGCCCAACTGGGCCAGGACATCCAGCGGCTCCTGCGCTCACCGCTGCCGGACGAGACGATCCGCACGGTGTGGCTCGCCGCCACGCACGGCATCCTCGACCCGGACGAGCACGGGATGACGGCCCGCACCTGGCTGCGGCGGATCGAGGAGGCGTGGCTGGCCCGCGTGCACCAGGACGATCCGGCGTTCGTCCCTTCGCCGCCGCAACCGGTGGTCGACGAGGAGCTGCGGCGGGCGGTGATCGAGGTGATCCACGCGGTCGCGGGGCCCTTGGGCCCCGCCTCGGAGACGCCCCCGTACGGGGTTCCGGCGACCGGCCTGGTCCCCGCCCTGGAGCGGGTCGTCACCGAGGCGTGCGCCGATCTCGGCTACCGGCTCTTCCTGCGCGCGGTGAAGGCCTACTTCGTGCCGGTGCCGTCCGACGGGGAGACGTACGCCAGGTTCGTCGCCCTCGGTGAGCGGTTCGGCTACCCGCGCTGGGTGGTACGCGAAGGACTCAACGACCGGACCGACTGACGCCGAGGCGCGGGGGCGGGCGGACGGACTCCGCCCGCCCCCGCGGCACGTCGGGGGTCCGGCACCCACGTGACGCACCCCACCCCCCACCCCGTTCAAACTCCGTTAACAATGGACTGTGATCTCTCCGGTCTCCCCGTTGCCGCGGAGCGCCCACCGGTCCAAGCCGGAGGCGACTCCCTACGTCGATCTCACCCGTGCCGAGTGGAGCGCGCTGCGTGAGAAGACGCCGCTCACGCTGAACGCCGAGGAGCTGGAGAAGCTGCGCGGCCTGGGCGATGTCATCGACCTCGACGAGGTGCGGGACATCTATCTGCCGCTGTCCCGGCTGCTGAACCTGTACGTCGGCGCCACCGACGGACTCAGAGGCGCCCTGAACACGTTCCTGGGCGAGAAGGGCTCGCAGTCCGGCACCCCGTTCGTCATAGGCGTCGCCGGTTCCGTGGCCGTCGGCAAGTCCACCGTCGCCCGTCTGCTCCAGGCCCTGCTCTCCCGCTGGCCCGAGCACCCCCGCGTCGAGCTGGTCACCACGGACGGCTTCCTGCTCCCCACCAAGGAGCTCGAAGCGCGCGGGCTGATGTCCCGCAAGGGCTTCCCCGAGTCGTACGACCGCCGGGCCCTGACCCGGTTCGTCGCCGACATCAAGGCGGGCAAGGACGAGGTGACGGCACCCGTCTACTCGCACCTGATCTACGACATCGTGCCCGGTGAGCGGCTCACGGTCCGCCGCCCCGACATCCTCATCGTCGAGGGCCTGAACGTGCTGCAGCCCGCGCTGCCCGGCAAGGACGGCCGCACCCGCGTCGGCCTCGCGGACTACTTCGACTTCAGTGTGTACGTCGACGCCCGCCCCGAGGACATCGAGCGCTGGTACCTGAACCGGTTCGGCAAGCTCCGCGCGACGGCCTTCCAGAAGCCGGACTCGTACTTCCGCAGGTACACCCAGGTCTCGGAGGAGGAGGCCCTCGACTACGCCCGGACGACCTGGCGCACCATCAACAAGCCGAACCTGCTGGAGAACGTGGCCCCGACCCGCGGCCGGGCGACCCTCGTCGTGCGCAAGGGCCCTGACCACAAGGTGCAGCGCCTGAGTCTGCGGAAGCTGTAGTCCCGTACGGCGCTCGCTTTCGTACGACTAGTCTGCGGCCATGCTGCACCTGCGCCTGATCACTCCCGCCGACCGCACCGACGACGTAGTACGCCTGATCGAGAAGACGGTCGGCACCACGCACCTCGTCGTGCTCCCGGGCGCCGCCCGCAATCCCGTGGGCGATGTCGTGATGTGCGACGTCGCTCGCGAGGCGGGCGACGAACTCATCGGCGCGCTCCGCGAGTCGGGGCTCGACCGGACCGGTTCGATCGCCGTCGAGACCATCGAGCTGTCGCTGTCGGAGCGGGCCGACCGGGCGGAGGAGGAGGCTCCGGGCGAGGGCGCGGACGCGGTGCTGTGGGAGCAGCTGCGGGACGCGACGCACGAGGAGTCGACGCTCAACGTCACCTATCTCGCGTTCCTCACCGTGGCCACGATGCTGGCGGCCTGCGGTGTGATGCTCGACAACGCGATCCTGATCGTCGGCGCGATGGCCGTGGGCCCGGAGTTCGGGCCGCTGGCCGGCATCTGCACGGCGCTGGTGCAGCGGGCCCCGCACCTGGTGTGGCGGTCCCTGTGGGCACTGCTCGCCGGTTTCGCGGCCGCGATGGTCATGACCGCGGGCTTCAGCTGGCTGATGGACGTCTTCGGGCTGTTCGACAAGTCCATGGTGGAGGCGGCCCGGCCGAACACGGCGTTCATCTGGAAGCCGGACTGGATGTCGTTCGTGGTGGCGTTCCTCGCCGGAATCGCCGGGACGCTGTCCCTCACCTCCGCCAAGTCGGGCGCTCTGATCGGCGTCGCGATCTCGGTGACCACGGTGCCGGCCGCCGCGAACGCCGCCGTGGCCCTCAGCTACACCGACTACGCCCAGACCTGGGGATCCACCAAGCAACTGCTGTTCAACCTGCTCGGCATCGTGGTCGCCGGAACGCTCACGCTGCTCGCGCAGAAGTGGTTCTGGGCGATGCAGCGCAAGCGCCAGGTCGCCCGGCCGGACCCCGCCCGGTAGGGGGGCCGCCCGGCGGCGCCCGCCGCTCACAGCCGTGAGGCCCGGCACCCCTGGCGCTTTCCAGGGGTGCCGGGCCTCACGGCTTCAGGCGGAGGGATCAGGACCTGTCCTAGCCGAGCGCCGACTTCACCGCGTCGGCGAGGCGGGCGGCCACCGAGCGGGCGTGGTCGATGTCGGCGGCCTCGACCATGACACGGACGAGCGGCTCGGTGCCGGAGGGGCGCAGCAGCACCCGTCCGGTGGTGCCGAGTTCGCGCTCGGCGTCGGCCACCGCGGCGGACAGCTCGGCGGAGGAGTTCACCCGCGACCGGTCGACGTCGGGCACGTTGATGAGGACCTGCGGCAGCCGCTCCATGACCGAGGCGAGGTCGCGGAGCGTACGGCCGGTCTGGGCGACGCGGGCGGCGAGCAGCAGGCCGGTCAGCGTGCCGTCGCCGGTGGTGGCGTGGTCGAGGATGATGACGTGCCCGGACTGTTCGCCGCCGAGGGCGTAGCCGTGCCGCTTCATCTCCTCCAGTACGTAGCGGTCGCCGACCCCCGTCTGGACGAAGGCCAGGCCCTCGCGCTCCATGGCGAGCTTGAATCCCAGGTTGGACATGACCGTCGCGACAACGGTGTCGGAGCGCAGTGCGGAACGCTCCCGCATCGCCAGCGCGAGGACGGCCAGGATCTGGTCGCCGTCGATCTCGTCACCCGTGTGGTCCACGGCGAGGCAGCGGTCGGCGTCGCCGTCGTGCGCGATGCCGAGGTCGGCGCCGTGCTCGACGACGGCGGCCTTGAGGAGCTCCAGGTGGGTGGAGCCGCAACCGTCGTTGATGTTGAGCCCGTCGGGCTCCGCGCCGATCGTGATGATCTCGGCACCGGCCAGCGCGAAGGCCTCGGGCGAGACCCGGGCGGCCGCGCCGTGCGCCTCGTCGAGGACGACCTTCAGACCGTCGAGGCGGTTCGGGAGAACACCGATGAGGTGGGCGACGTACTGGTCGGAGCCCTGGTCGTAGGAGGTCACCCTCCCGACGCCGGAACCGGTCGGACGGTCCCAGGGAGCGCCGGTGCGGTGCTCCTCGTAGACGCCCTCGATCCGGTCCTCCAGCTCGTCGGCGAGCTTGTGCCCGCCACGGGCGAAGAACTTGATGCCGTTGTCGGGCATGGCGTTGTGGCTGGCGGAGAGCATCACACCGAGGTCGGCACCCAGCGCCCCGGTGAGATGGGCCACCGCCGGGGTGGGCAGCACACCGACGCGCAGGACGTCCACACCCGCGCTGGCGAGGCCGGCGACCACGGCGGCCTCCAGGAACTCCCCGGACGCACGCGGATCCCGCCCGACCACGGCCACGGGCCGGTGACCTGCGAACGTGCCCGCCTCGGCGAGTACGTGCGCCGCCGCCACGGAAAGCCCGAGCGCGAGCTCGGCCGTCAGATCCGCGTTGGCGACACCGCGCACGCCGTCCGTGCCGAAGAGTCGTCCCACTTGTCCTCCTGAGAAAGCTGCAGAGTACGGAATTCCCCCGAAGGATACGGATGTCATCCGATCACATGAGCCTTTGAGCACCTTGTGCCGTTATACGCCCAACCACTGTGATAAACGAACGCCCCGGCGGCACTGTGGTGTGCCGCCGGGGCGTTCGGAGCTACGCGTACTGACGCGCAGAAGCAAGCAGCGAAGATTAACGCTTGCTGTACTGCGGGGCCTTACGGGCCTTCTTGAGACCGGCCTTCTTGCGCTCGACCGCACGGTCGTCGCGCTTGAGGAAGCCGGCCTTCTTGAGGGCGCCGCGGTTGTTGTCCACGTCGGCCTCGTTCAGCGCACGGGCCACGCCGAGGCGCAGGGCACCGGCCTGACCCGAGACGCCGCCACCCGAGATGCGGGCGACAACGTCGTAGCGGTTGTCGAGCTCGAGCACCTTGAAGGGCTCGTTGACTTCCTGCTGGTGCACCTTGTTGGGGAAGTAGTCCTCAAGGGTGCGACCGTTGATCTTCCACTTGCCGGTGCCCGGGACGATCCGGACGCGGGCGATGGCGTTCTTGCGACGTCCCAGGCCGGCGGCCGGCTGCGGGTCGCCGAAGCGGCCTTCGAGCGACTCCGAGGTGTACTCGCCCTCGACGGGCACCTCGGACTCGGTGGTGTAGCTCTCGATGTCGACGAGCTCAGTCTCTTCGACCGGCTGCTCAACGGTGGTCTCGGCCACGATTCTCCTCAGATTTCTTTATGTCTTAGGGGGTGGCCGGAACTACTGCGCGACCTGGGTGATCTCGAACGGGACCGGCTGCTGCGCAGCGTGCGGGTGGTTCTCGCCCGCGTAGACCTTCAGCTTCGAGAGCACCTGACGGCCCAGGGTGTTCTTGGGAACCATGCCCTTGATGGCCTTCTCGACGGCCTTCTCGGGGTTCTTCGCCAGCAGCTCGTCGTAACGGACGGAGCGCAGACCACCCGGGTAACCGGAGTGGCGGTACGCCAGCTTCTGGGTCTTCTTGTTGCCGGAGAGGTGCACCTTGTCGGCGTTGATGATGATGACGAAGTCACCAGCGTCGACGTGGGGCGCGTAGATCGGCTTGTGCTTGCCGCGCAGAATGTTCGCGGCAGTGGTCGCCAGACGACCCAGGACGACATCCTGGGCGTCGATGACGTACCACTGGCGAGTGATGTCGCCGGGCTTGGGGCTGTACGTACGCACGGTCGTAGCCTTCGCTTCTTCAGTGAGTGGGTCCTGACATGGCCACCACGGACGATCACGACAGCCTTGACCGCACTGCGGTGACGCATACCGCGTGCTGGTCGCTGGTCATCAGCCCCGGTGGACCGGTGTAAGGGCCCCTCACGTGAGAATGAGCAAGCCAATACACATAACGAACTGCAAGCTTACCCGCGGTGCCCCGGAAGGGTCAAAACGCGAGTGCTCACGCCCCGTGGCCCGTCGTCCCTGTCGCGGAGCGACGAAGTGGTCGGGGCCGCCGAGCGGCAGATGACGGTGATGCCAAAGCGCCACCGATGCAGTCATTACACACAGGGTAGAGCAGTCCCGGCGGGAACGCCGGGTCACCGCTTCCGGCCGGGGCCGGTCGGCGCCCGGCACCCGGGGCACCGGAGCGAGCCGGAACCAGGGCCCACGGGCCGCCGAACGGGGACACGGCAGCCCCGCGAGCGGCAGCGGCGTCACCACGAGCGGACAGTGGCCGTACGACGGCCGGGACACCAGGAACGCCGAGGGCATCGGCGGCAGCGCGGTCCCAACAAGCCGCAGCGGCCCGGGAACACCGCGGGGCCGGCGGCGGCACGCGCCCAGGACCCCGGCACCCGCCGCGGCGCGGGCGAGCGGCACCACCACCCAGGACGGCACCCCGGGCCACGGCGGCACGGCCACCGGAGAAGCCCCGCAAAGGCGTACGAATCGATCATGTTCCCGCAGCAGAAACGGCGGCGCCCGTGTGACGAATCCCGCAGGATCCGGCAGCGGCACCGCGGCGGGCACCGCGCTCGGGAAATGGAGGAAGCGCCGGCCGGTATCGGGCGAGCCGCCGTCCAGCCAGGTGCGCGCCTCTCGTACGACGATCGCGTCGTCCGTCCCGCCCGCCGGGACGCGGAGCGCGACGCCCACGACAGGCGCGCACGGCGCCGCGCCCGACACCGCCCACGCGCGCCAGGAGGCCCTACGTACCAACCACCCTGAGATGTAACTTTTGCCCGTCCGTACTCAGGTCACGCTAGGGGCTCAAGTGCCCGGTGGAGCGGACCGGCACCCCCCAACGCCCGTCTAAGATGCGGCGCATGAGTTATGGGCAAGGTGGGCAGGGGCAGCCCCCGTGGGACCCCTGGAAGCCGGGGTCTCAGCAACCGCCTCAGTGGGGCAATCAGCGGTCCGGCGGGAATCCCGACTGGGCCGCAATGGCAGAGGCTTCCGAAACGCGCAACAGGCGCCGCAAAGTGCTGTTCATCGTGGGCGGGGCCCTGGCCACCGTCGCGGTCGGCGCGGCCGTGGCCATGGCCGTCGCCAACGCGAACGGGAACAACCAGGCGGGGAACGAACCGTCCAAGCTGCCCGCCAGCGCGGACATCCCGGGCGCCACGACACCGGCTCCGTCCTTCGCGCCGACCTCGGCTCCGCCGCCGCTGGATCCGAAGCAGTTCATAGCCAGCGCGCAGAAGGACACCGCGCCGCTGAGCCCGGACATCCTCTTCCCCGGTACGCAGCTCACCATGGGCGACCGCGTGTACCGCAAGGGTCCGACGGCCGACACGAAGAACTGCGCCTCGGCCGCGAAGGGCACACTGCCGCCGGTCCTCACCAAGGACGGCTGCACCCGCTTCATGCGCGTCACGTACGTCAAGGACGGGGTGGCGGTGACGGTCGGCGTCGCGGTCTTCGACACCGAGGCCAAGGCCACCAAGGCCAAGGGCGACGCGGACAACAAGAGCATCATCGCCTCGCTCCCCGGCAACGGCATCAAAGCGTTCTGCAACTCGGCCGTCTGCCGTTCGACCACCAACGCCTACGGCCGTTACGCCTACTTCACCCTCTCCGGTTTCACCAACGGCAAGGACGTGACGGCGAAGGACACCGCGGTGTTCACGACCGGCGACGATCTCGCGCAGTTCGCCTTCCTCCAGATCAGCCGACGGGGCCAGGCCCAGGCATCGGCCGCGGCCGAGCAGTAGCGGTTCCGGGCGGCGGCCCCGGCCGCCGCCCCCGTACCGCCCAAGGCAGTTGAGGCACCCGCCGCCGAGGCGCCCGCCCGACAGGCCCGCCGGTGTCAGCAGGTCTCGCAGCCGCCCGCACCCGGCAACGTCCGCTTGTTCCTGGCCTCCTTGCTCCGCGCGGCCAGCAACTCGTCCGCCGGGTAACCGACTTCTTCGAGCGTCAGCCCGTGCGGCCGTACGACGTGCACGGCCGAGTCCCGTACGGCGGCGGCGAGCACCTTCCCCGGCCACTCGGGCCCGCGATGCCCGTCCCCCACGAACAGCAGGGCCCCGATCAGCGACCGCACCATGTTGTGGCAGAAGGCGTCGGCCCGCACGGTCGCGGTGATGACCCCGTCCTCGCCGCGCACCAGGCTCAGTTCCTGGAGCGTACGGATGGTCGTCGCGCCCTCGCGCTTCTTGCAGTAGGCGGCGAAGTCGTGCTCCCCCAGCAGCCGTTCGGCCGCCTGGTTCATGGCGTCGACGTCCAACGGCCAGTCGTGCCACAGGACATGACTGCGCAACAGGGGGTCGACACCGCCGGGTTCGTCGGTGACGCGGTAGGCGTAGCGCCGCCAGATCGCCGAGAACCGCGCGTTGAAGCCGGGCGGCGCCTCGGTGAGCGACCACACCCGCACGTCCTTCGACAGCCTCCCGGCCAGCCGCTTCAGCAGCTTCTCGCGGTGCTCGGCCCACAACTCCCCGGGCAGGTCGACATGCGCCACCTGGCCACGCGCGTGCACTCCGGCGTCGGTCCGCCCGGCCACGGTCAGCTCGTACGTGGTGTCCTTCGTCCGCGTCACCGTCCGCAGCGCGTCCTCGATCTCGCCCTGCACGGTCCTGCGCCCCCCGGCCTGCTTGGCCCACCCGGAGAACTCGCTCCCGTCGTACGACAGGTCCAACCGCACCCGTACGAACCCGGGCTCCGCTTCGTCACTCACACCTAGATCCTCTCAAGCCCGGGTTCCTCCCCCGGAAACGCGAGAGCGGGCCCGCCCCGAAAGGGACGGACCCGCTCACAGCAAGGCAATGCCTCAGGCGTCCTTCGACTCCTCGGCGGGAGCCTCGACGGCGTCCTCGACCTTGGTGTCCTCGACCTTGGCCGGGGCCTCGGTCTCCTTGGCGGCACGCTTGGTGGCGGCCTCGGCCTCACCGGTGGCCTGCTGGGCCACGGTCAGGGCCTCCACCAGCTCGATGACAGCCATGGGCGCGTTGTCGCCACGGCGGTTACCGATCTTGGTGATACGGGTGTAGCCACCCGGGCGGTTCTCGTAACGCGGGCCGATCTCGGTGAAGAGCGTGTGCACGATGCTCTTGTCCGTGATCACCGAGAGCACCTGACGGCGGTTGTGAAGGTCACCCTTCTTCGCCTTGGTGACCAGACGCTCCGCGTAGGGACGCAGACGACGGGCCTTGGCCTCGGTGGTGGTGATGCGGCCGTGCTCGAAGAGCGACTTCGCGAGGTTCGCGAGGAGCAGCTTCTCGTGCGCGGCGCTGCCGCCCAGACGGGCACCCTTGGCGGGCTTCGGCATTGTTTCTCCTAGGTGTCTGCCCCGGCCGTATCAGGTACCGGGGACAGTGTCCGAGCGGGCGATTGCCCGTCGAAGATCCGGGGTCCCGAAGGACCCCGGAGGACGGAAGCCGTCCCAGTACCGGATCAGTACTGCTCGGTCTCCACGAAACCCGCGTCCGCGTCGTCGTCGGCGCCGAAGGCGTCGGCGGCGGCGGTCGGGTCGAATCCGGGCGGGCTGTCCTTGAGGGCCAGGCCCATGCCGGCCAGCTTCGCCTTGACCTCGTCGATGGACTTCGCGCCGAAGTTGCGGATGTCCAGGAGGTCGGCCTCGGAGCGGGCGACGAGCTCACCCACGGAGTGGATGCCCTCACGCTTGAGGCAGTTGTACGAGCGGACCGTGAGCTCCAGCTCCTCGATCGGCAGCGCGAGATCGGCGGCGAGGGCGGCGTCCGTGGGGGACGGGCCCATGTCGATGCCCTCGGCGTCGATGTTGAGCTCGCGGGCCAGACCGAACAGCTCGACCAGGGTCTTGCCGGCCGACGCCATGGCGTCACGGGGACGCATGGCCTGCTTGGTCTCGACGTCGACGATCAGCTTGTCGAAGTCGGTGCGCTGCTCGACACGGGTCGCCTCGACCTTGTACGTGACCTTCAGCACCGGCGAGTAGATCGAGTCGACCGGGATGCGCCCGATCTCCTGACCGACCTGCTTGTTCTGAACGGCGGAGACGTAGCCGCGACCGCGCTCGACGGTCAGCTCCATCTCCAGCTTGCCCTTGCCGTTGAGCGTGGCGAGGACGAGGTCGGGGTTGTGGACCTCGACACCGGCCGGGGGCGCGATGTCGGCGGCGGTGACCAGACCCGGGCCCTGCTTGCGCAGGTACATCACGACCGGCTCGTCGTGCTCCGAGGAGACGACCAGCTGCTTGATGTTGAGGATCAGGTCGGTGACGTCCTCCTTGACGCCCGGCACGGTGGTGAACTCGTGCAGGACACCGTCGATGCGGATGCTGGTGACAGCAGCGCCGGGGATCGACGAGAGGAGGGTGCGGCGCAGGGAGTTGCCGAGGGTGTAGCCGAAGCCCGGCTCCAGCGGCTCGATCACGAACCGGGAGCGGAATTCGTCGACGACCTCTTCGGTCAACGAGGGACGCTGAGCGATCAGCATGTGTGGATCAATCCTCTTTTTCGTGGACGCCCGCTATTTGACGCCCGACGGAACCGCGCCTCAGAAAAGGCCGGGTACAGCAAGGGTACGGGCGATACGGCCCTTTTACGGAGCCGTACCGCCCGGAAACCTCGAACCAGCACAGGGCCGTCGAGATCGACGACCGAGCAGCCGTGCGTCAGACGCGGCGGCGCTTCGGCGGACGGCAGCCGTTGTGCGGGGTGGGGGTGACGTCCTGGATGGAGCCGACCTCGAGGCCAGTGGCCTGGAGGGAGCGGATCGCGGTCTCGCGACCGGAGCCCGGGCCCTTCACGAAGACGTCAACCTTGCGCATGCCGTGCTCCTGCGCGCGACGGGCGGCCGACTCGGCGGCCATCTGCGCGGCGAAGGGGGTGGACTTGCGCGAGCCCTTGAAGCCGACGTGGCCGGCGGAGGCCCAGGAGATCACGTTGCCCGAGGGGTCCGTGATCGAGACGATCGTGTTGTTGAACGTGCTCTTGATGTGGGCGTGCCCGTGAGCGACGTTCTTCTTTTCCTTGCGGCGCACCTTCTTGGCAGCGCCCTGACGACCCTTGGGGGGCATCTATTTCTCCTACGGGGAGGTGGTCGGTCCTACAGCGAAGACCGCTGGTGAAGCGTTGTCCGCTGAGGACTACTTCTTGCCCGGCTTCTTCTTACCGGCGATGGCGCGACGCGGGCCCTTGCGGGTACGAGCGTTCGTGCTGGTGCGCTGACCGTGGACGGGCAGGCCACGACGGTGGCGCAGACCCTGGTAGCAACCGATCTCGACCTTGCGGCGGATGTCGGCCTGAATCTCGCGACGGAGGTCACCCTCGGTCTTGATGTTGGCGTCCACGTACTCGCGGATCTTGACCAGCTCCTCCTCGGAGAGGTCACGAACGCGCGTGTTGGGGTTCACGCCGGTCTCGGCCAGCGTCAGCTGGGAAAGCGTCCGGCCGATGCCGAACACGTAGGTGAGGGCGACCTCCACACGCTTTTCGCGCGGGATGTCAACACCGGAAACGCGTGCCATTCAATGGCTCCAGTTGTCGTTCGGAGGTCTTCCGCAGAACCGGATCCCGCCCGCCGTCGTCCTCTGACCCATGGGATCGAGTATTCGGTACGGACCGGGTCCCCGGCCTCCGACCGGGGGTGTCAGGACTGATGAGACTCAGGCCTGGATCCTGCGTATGAACATGTACTGCTGCGTCGCGCGAAGTATCTGCGGGTGCAGAAGGTGCGGTCGTGCGTCAGCCCTGGCGCTGCTTGTGGCGCGGGTTTTCGCAGATGACCATGACCCGACCGTGACGGCGGATCACCCTGCACTTGTCGCAGATCTTCTTGACGCTCGGCTTGACCTTCATTAGGTGAGGTTCTCCGGGTCAGTGCCACCCCCCGTGTCCCGGAACCGGAACACGGAGCAAGGCAAGATCTACTTGTAGCGGTAGACGATCCGGCCGCGCGTCAGGTCGTACGGAGACAACTCCACCACGACCCGGTCGTCAGGGAGGATGCGGATGTAGTGCATGCGCATCTTGCCGCTGATGTGCGCCAGGACCTGGTGGCCGTTCTGGAGCTCCACCTTGAACATCGCGTTCGGAAGAGACTCAACGACAGTGCCCTCGATCTCGATGGCACCTTGCTTCTTGGCCACGCTTTGCCCTTCGAATCGACTACCTTGATCGACTTCGTGCGAGCGCATGCAGACATGCGGGTGCACGAGAGCCGACGAGTCAGTCTACGTCAGGGCCCCCGGAAAGACGAATTCATACCCGCCCTCCTCTGCCACTCATGACGATGCCCCGCCCCTCGGCGCGGTATGCGCGAGGGGCGGGGCCGGCCGATTGCGCGATCGGCGAAGAAAGGAAGCGGGTGGAAAAGCGCCAGAGATATCGAACGGGAGATCGAAAGCAAGGGATGCCACGAACATCGGTGCGGCCGGGTTCCGGTGCGCCAGGGCCTCGCGTGCGGGCGGCGCTTCCGGACGGCGGTGTTCCCGTGCCGGACGACACCCCTGTGCGAGCCGTGCCCCGGTACAGGCGGTGCTTCAGCCCGCCAGGGGATCGGGCGCCGCCGCGACCCCGTACTCGGCGAGCTTCGCCCGGCCGCAGTCGGGTGCGGTGAGGACCAGCGGTCCCTCCTCCGTCAGCGCCACGGAGTGCTCCCAGTGCGAGGACCAGGTCCCGTCCGTGGTGATCACGGTCCAGTCGTCCTCGAGCACGTCGGTGCGCGGTGTGCCGAGCGACACCATCGGCTCGATGGCGAGGCAGAAGCCGGGAACCAGCTTCGGCCCCTTCCCCCGCTTCCGCTCGACGTAGTTCAGCAGGTGCGGGTCCATGTGCATCTCGGTGCCGATGCCGTGGCCGCCGTAGTCCTCGATGATCCCGTACTTGCCGCCGCCCGGCTTCGGCTGCCGGCGGATGTAGGTCTCGATGGCCCGCGAGACATCCACCAGACGGTTGCCCACCTTCATGGCGGCGATGCCCGCCCACATCGACTCCTCGGTCACCCGGGAGAGCTCGATCAGCTCCGGGGCGTGGCCGGTGCCCACGAACGCGGTGTACGCCGCGTCGCCGTGCCAGCCGTCCACGATCGCGCCCGCGTCGATGGAGATGATGTCGCCGTCCTTCAGGACGGTCTTGTCGTCCGGGATGCCGTGGACGACCACCTCGTTGGCCGAGGTGCAGATCGTCGCCGGGAAACCGCCGTACCCGAGGAAGTTCGACTTGGCGCCGTGCTCGTCGAGCACCTTGCGCGCGACCTCGTCCAGGTCCCTGGTGGTCGCACCGGGCACCGCCGCTTCCCGCGTGGCCGCATGGATCGCCGCGACGACCAGCCCCGCCTCACGCATCTTGGCGATCTGCTCAGGGGTCTTGATCTGCACCATGGTGGCTGCGGCCTTTCTGGACCGGGACTACGGACTACTCCAACGATACGGGGGACCGCACCCACCCCGCCCGGGGTCCGGGACCCCGTCTCGCGCACAGGGCCTCGGCCCCGCCCGCCTCGCACGTCGGCCGCGACACCCGGTGAGGGTGCCGCGGCCGATGCGACGTACTGCTTCACACACCCCGCGGTACGCGTGTACCGCGGAGCGGACCCGCGCGGACTAGGCGTCCTCGCGGGACAGTGCCTCCATCGCGCGCGCCGTGACCTCTTCCACCTTGCCGAGCGCCGGGATCGTGACGACCAGGCCCTGGGCCTTGTAGTAGTCGATGATCGGCTCGGTCTGCGTGTGGTAGACCTCCAACCGCGTGCGAACCGTGTCCTCGGAGTCGTCGTCGCGCTGGTACAGCTCGCCGCCGCAGACGTCACAGACGCCTTCCCGCTTCGGCGTCTTGTACGACACGTGGAAGACGTGCGACGAGTCGTTCCGGCAGATACGACGGCCCGCGATACGGCGGACCACCTCGTCCTCGGGGACCTCGAGGTCCAGCACCGCGTCCAGCTTCATGCCCTCGGTGCTCAGCATCTCGTCCAGCGCCTCGGCCTGCGAGACGTTGCGCGGGAAGCCGTCGAGCAGGAAGCCGTGCTCCGCGTCGGGCTGCTCCATGCGGTCCTTGGCCATGGCGATGGTGACCTCGTCCGGTACCAGTTCACCCTTGTCCATGTAGGACTTCGCCAGCTTGCCGAGTTCCGTCTGCCGAGAGATGTTGGCGCGGAACAGGTCGCCCGTTGAGATGTGCGGGATCCCCAGATTCTTGGCGAGGAACGCGGCCTGCGTTCCCTTCCCGGCACCGGGCGGCCCGACGAGGACGATTCGCATCAGCGGAGGAACCCTTCGTAATTGCGCTGCTGAAGCTGACTCTCGATCTGCTTCACCGTCTCGAGACCGACACCCACGATGATCAGGATGCTGGTACCACCGAACGGGAAGTTCTGGTTTGCCCCGAAACCAACCAACGCCACCGTCGGCACGAGAGCGATCAGCCCCAGATACAGCGAACCCGGCCAGGTGATCCGGTTGAGTACGTAACTGAGGTACTCAGCGGTAGGCCGGCCAGCCCGGATGCCCGGGATGAAGCCACCATACTTCTTCATGTTGTCGGCTACTTCCTCGGGGTTGAACGAGATCGCCACGTAGAAGAACGCGAAGAAAACGATCAGAAGGAAGTACAGAGCGATGTAAACCGGGTGGTCACCCTTGGTCAGGTTCTGCGTGACCCATGTTTTCCACCCGGAGTCGCTCTTCGAGAACTGGGCGACCAGGCTCGGAATGTAGAGCAGCGACGAGGCGAAGATGACAGGAATCACACCTGCCTGGTTGACCTTCAGCGGAATGTAGGTCGAGGTGCCGCCGTACGAACGGCGGCCGATCATGCGCTTCGCGTACTGGACCGGAACCCGGCGCTGCGCCTGCTCGACGAACACCACCAGGCCGACCATGCACAGACCCACCGCGATGACCGTGCCGAACTCGATCCAGCCACCGGCCAGCTTGCCCTGGACCTTGACGGTCCACAGCGCGCTCGGGAAGGTCGCGGCGATCGAGATGAACATGAGGATCGACATGCCGTTGCCGATGCCGCGGTCGGTGATGATCTCACCGAGCCACATGACGACACAGGTACCGGCGGTCATCGTGATGACCATCGTGATGGTGGTGAAGATCGACTGGTCCGGCACGATCTGGCCGGCCACGGGGCAGCCCGAGAACAGCGCGCCGCTGCGGGCGGTGGCCACCAGGCCCGTGCCCTGCAGGATGGCGAGCGCGACCGTCAGATAACGGGTGTACTGCGTGATCTTCGCCGTACCGGCCGAGCCCTCCTTCTTGAGGGCTTCCAGTCGCGGGATCACCACGGTGAGCAGCTGAAGAATGATGCTCGCCGTGATGTACGGCATGATGCCGAGCGCGAAGATCGTGATCTGCAGCAGCGCGCCGCCACTGAACATGTTGATCAGGCTGAACAGCCCACGGTTCGAGTCGGCCGTGTCGATGCACGACTGGACGTTCTTGTAGTTCACACCGGGGATCGGAACGTGGGTACCGACCCGGTAGACCACGATGATGCCGAGCGTGAAGAGCAGCTTCTTGCGCAGGTCGGGCGTCCTGAACGCCCGGGCGAACGCGGTGAGCACGGTGCCTCCTGCGACCCCCGCGCTACAGCGTCAGAGGTGACGGTCTTGAGGTTCGACGGATGACTGACAGCTAACCAACAGTCAAAGCCCGTCCGGAGTTCCCGTGAGGCACGCCGGACGAAAATTAACAGTGCAGGCCACCTTACCGGCGACACTGCCCCCCTAGGAACGACCAACCGGGGATGCCCCTTTTGTGGGGCATCCCCGGTCGGGATCGTTCAGGTCATCGAGACGCCTGCTGAAATCAGACGAGCTCGGTGACGGTACCGCCGGCGGCGGTGATCTTCTCCTTGGCGGAGCCGGAGACGGCGTCGACCGTCACCTGCAGCGCCACGGAGATCTCGCCCTGGCCGAGGACCTTGACGAGGCTGTTCTTGCGAACGGCACCCTTGGCGACGAGACCCTCGACGGTGACCTCGCCACCCTCCGGGTACAGCGCGCCCAGCTTGTCGAGGTTCACGACCTGGAACTCGGTCTTGAACGGGTTACGGAAGCCCTTCAGCTTCGGAAGACGCATGTGGAGGGGCATCTGGCCACCCTCGAAGCGCTCCGGAACCTGGTAGCGGGCCTTCGTGCCCTTGGTACCACGACCAGCCGTCTTACCCTTCGACGCCTCACCACGACCAACACGGGTCTTGGCGGTCTTGGCGCCCGGGGCGGGACGGAGGTTGTGGATCTTGAGCGGGTTGTTTTCCGCCATGATCAGTCGACCTCCTCGACCGTCACGAGGTGGCGGACGGTGTGAACCATTCCGCGGAACTCGGGGCGGTCCTCCTTGACGACCTGCGTGTTGATGCCCTTGAGACCAAGGGAACGCAGGGTGTCACGGTGGTTCTGCTTGCTGCCGATGTACGACTTCGTCTGCGTGACCTTGAGGCGAGCCATTACGCACCCGCCCCGGCACGTGCACGAAGGAGAGCCGCGGGGGCGACGTCCTCGAGGGGCAGACCACGGCGAGCCGCGATCTCCTCGGGACGCTGCAGGCCCTTGAGGGCCGCCACGGTCGCGTGCACGATGTTGATCGCGTTGGAAGAGCCGAGCGACTTCGACAGGATGTCGTGAACGCCGGCGCACTCCAGGACAGCTCGCACCGGGCCACCGGCGATAACGCCGGTACCGGGGGAGGCAGGCTTGAGCAGGACGACGCCCGCGGCCTTCTCGCCCGTGATCGGGTGCGGGATGGTGCCCTGGATACGGGGGACCTTGAAGAAGTGCTTCTTGGCCTCTTCAACACCCTTGGCGATCGCGGCCGGCACCTCCTTGGCCTTGCCGTAACCGACACCGACGGTGCCGTCACCATCGCCTACCACGACAAGCGCGGTGAAGCTGAAGCGACGACCACCCTTCACAACCTTGGCGACGCGGTTGATCGCGACAACGCGCTCAACGTACGCGGTCTTCTCGGCGGCAGCAGCGCCGCCGTCACGGCCCTTCCGGTCCCGCCGCTCGCCGCCACCGGCACCGCTTCCACGGCGCTGGGGTCCAGCCATTGGATTACCTCTCTCTTTTTCCGCTAGCTACGCAGCGACAATCAAGTCGCTAGCGCGACGGGCGACTCAGAACTTGAGTCCGGCTTCGCGGGCGGCGTCCGCCAGGGCGGCGATGCGCCCGGCGTACTGGTTGCCACCACGGTCGAATACGACAGCCTCGACACCGGCGGCCTTGGCGCGCTCGGCGACCAGGGCGCCGACCGACTTCGCCTGAGCCGACTTGTCGGCCTCGCCACCGCGGATCGTGGTGTCCAGGGTCGACGCCGACGCGAGGGTGTGACCCTTAACGTCGTCGATGACCTGGGCCACGATGTGACGGTTGGAGCGCGTCACGACCAGGCGCGGACGCTCAGCCGTACCCGAGATGTGCTTACGGATCCGGATGTGACGACGCTTGATGGCAGCACGCTTGTAAGCGTCGCCCTTAGCAATCTTGACACCGTATGCCATGGCTTACTTACCCGCCTTTCCGACCTTGCGACGAATGACTTCGCCCTCGTACTTGACGCCCTTGGCCTTGTACGGGTCGGGCTTGCGCAGCTTGCGGATGTTGGCCGCAACCTCGCCGACCTTCTGCTTGTCGATGCCCTCGACCGAGAACCGCGTCGGGTTCTCGACCTTGAAGGTGATGCCTTCGGGGGCCTCGACAGTGATCGAGTGGCTGTAGCCGAGCGAGAACTCCAGGTTGGAGCCCTTCGCCAGGACGCGGTAACCGACACCGCTGATCTCGAGCTTCTTCACGTAACCCGTGGTCACGCCGGTGATCATGTTCGCCACCAGCGTGCGGGACAGGCCGTGGAGGGCCTTGTTCTGACGCTCGTCGTTCGGGCGGGTGACGTTCAGAACGCCGTCCTCACCCTTAGCGATCTCGATCGGCGCCGCAATGGTGTGAGAGAGGGTGCCCTTGGGCCCCTTCACCGCAACCGTACGGCCGTCGATGGTGACGTCCACGCCGGCGGGAACCGTGATGGGGAGCTTGCCAATACGCGACATAGCTGTTTCCTCCGTTCCCTTCCGCTACCAGACGTAGGCGAGAACTTCTCCGCCTACGCCCTTCTTGCCGGCCTGCTTGTCGGTGAGGAGACCGTGCGACGTGGAGATGATCGCCACGCCGAGGCCGCCAAGCACCTTGGGCAGGGAGGTGGACTTCGCGTAAACCCGGAGACCGGGCTTGGAGATCCGCTTGATGCCCGCGATGGAGCGCTCACGGTTCGGGCCGAACTTCAGCTCGAGAACGAGGTTCTTGCCGACCTCGGCGTCCTCGACCTTCCAGCCCGTGATGAAGCCCTCCTGCTGGAGGATCTCCGCGATGTGCGACTTGATCTTGCTGTGCGGCATACCCACGGTGTCGTGGTACGCCGAGTTCGCGTTACGCAGACGCGTAAGCATGTCTGCGATCGGATCAGTCATGGTCATGAATTGGCCTTCGGCCTCTCTCGCCGGGGTTTCCTGTATGCGCCATCCCTCTCCCCACTCATGGGCGGGACGGGTGCGGTGCGGGGACCTACGGCGTAGTAAGTCGTTTGGGCGTCAGGCGCCCAACCCTCCTAGCCTAAGCCATGGAGAGGTGGGCACCTGACCGAGCCCTTTACTTACCGAGAGTCCTGAAATCCCTGAATTACAGGGACTACCAGGAGCTCTTGGTCACGCCCGGCAGCTCGCCACGGTGAGCCATCTCACGAAGGCAGACGCGGCACAGGCCGAACTTGCGGTACACGGAGTGCGGACGACCGCAGCGCTGGCAGCGCGTGTAGCCACGCACACCGAACTTGGGCTTACGAGCAGCCTTGGCAATCAGAGCCTTCTTCGCCATCTCGCTTACGCCTCCTTGAAGGGGAAGCCGAGGTGACGGAGAAGCGCGCGGCCCTCAGCGTCGTTGGTCGCCGTGGTCACCACGGTGATGTCCATACCCCGGGTGCGGTCGATCTTGTCCTGGTCGATCTCGTGGAACATGACCTGCTCCGTGAGACCGAAGGTGTAGTTGCCACGGCCGTCGAACTGCTTGGGGGACAGACCACGGAAGTCGCGGATGCGCGGAAGCGCGAGCGACAGGGTGCGGTCCAGGAACTCCCACATGCGGTCGCCACGGAGCGTGACGTGGGCGCCGATCGGCTGACCTTCACGCAGCTTGAACTGCGCGATGGACTTGCGGGCCTTGGTGATGGCCGGCTTCTGACCGGTGATCGTGGTCAGGTCACGGACGGCACCGTCCATGAGCTTCGAGTCACGGGCGGCGTCGCCGACACCCATGTTGACCACGATCTTGACGAGGCCCGGCGTCTGCATGACGTTCTCGTAGGAGAACTCTTCCTGCAGCTTCGCCGCGATCTCCTCGCGGTACTTCGTCTTGAGACGCGGAGTGGTGGTGGTAGCCATCAGATGTCCTCACCCGTCCGCTTGGCAACGCGGATCTTGTTGCCCTCGTCGTCGAAGCGGTAACCGACGCGCGTGACAACCTTGTTGCCGTCCTTCTCAACGACCAGCTGGACGTTGGAGACGTGGACGGGCGCCTCGGTCGTGACGATGCCACCGGCCTGCGAACCCTTGGCGGTCGGACCGGCCTTCGTGTGCTTCTTGACCCGGTTGACACCCTCGACCAGGACGCGCTCGTCGCGCGGGTAAGCGGCAATGACCTTGCCCTGCTTGCCCTTGTCCTTACCGGTGATGACCTGAACCAGGTCGCCCTTCTTGATCTTCATGCTTACAGCACCTCCGGCGCGAGCGAGATGATCTTCATGAACTTCTTCTCGCGCAGCTCACGGCCGACAGGGCCGAAGATACGGGTGCCGCGAGGGTCGCCGTCGTTCTTCAGAATGACGGCGGCGTTCTCGTCGAAGCGGATGTACGAGCCGTCCGGACGGCGGCGCTCCTTGACGGTGCGAACGATGACAGCCTTGACGACGTCACCCTTCTTCACATTGCCGCCGGGGATCGCGTCCTTGACGGTGGCGACGATCACGTCACCGATGCCCGCGTAGCGGCGACCGGAGCCACCGAGCACACGGATGCAAAGGATTTCCTTCGCACCAGTGTTGTCGGCGACACGCAGTCGCGACTCCTGCTGGATCACGTCTATCTCCTGATTGTCTGCCGGTTCCCGGGGCGGGACCGTCCACGACGGTCCCGCCCCGAGCCTGGCGGAACGAACCTGAGGGATACCTCAGGTGATTACTTGGCCTTCTCGAGGATCTCGACGATGCGCCAGCGCTTCGTCGAGGACAGCGGCCGGGTCTCCATCAGGAGGACGCGGTCGCCGACGCCGGCGGCGTTCTGCTCGTCGTGGGCCTTGAGCTTGCTGGTACGGCGGATGACCTTGCCGTACAGCGCGTGCTTCACGCGGTCCTCGACAGCGACGACGACGGTCTTGTCCATCTTGTCGCTGACGACCAGACCCTCACGGGTCTTGCGGAAACCGCGCTCGGTCTTCTGCTCAGTCACGTTGCTCTCGCTCATCAGGCGCTCTCCACCGTCTCGATGCCCAGCTCGCGCTCACGCATCAGGGTGTAGATCCGCGCGATGTCCTTCCGGACGGCCTTGAGCCGCCCGTGGTTCTCGAGCTGACCGGTCGCCGCCTGGAAGCGGAGGTTGAACAGCTCTTCCTTGGCTTCGCGGAGCTTCGCAAGAAGCTCCTCGTCACCCAGTTCGCGCAGCTCGGACGCCTTGGTACCGGCCGACATCACGCTTCACCTGCCTCGCGCTTGACGATCCGGCACTTCATCGGCAGCTTGTGGGCTGCGCGAGTGAGGGCCTCACGGGCGATCTTCTCGTTGGGGTAGGACAGTTCGAACATGACCCGGCCCGGGTGCACGTTCGCGACCCACCACTCGGGGGAACCCTTACCGGAACCCATGCGGGTCTCGGCGGGCTTCTTCGTGAGCGGGCGGTCCGGGTAGATGTTGATCCAGACCTTGCCGCCACGCTTGATGTGGCGGGTCATCGCGATACGCGCGGCCTCGATCTGGCGGTTCGTCACGTACGCCGGCGTGAGGGCCTGAATGCCGTACTCGCCGAACGAAACCTGCGTACCGCCCTTGGCCTGACCACGGCGCTTCGGGTGGTGCTGCTTGCGGTGCTTGACCCTGCGGGGGATCAGCATGTCGGTCAGGCCTCCGTTCCGGTGCTCTCAGCCGGAGCGGCAGCGGCGGCGGGAGCCTCGGCCTTGGGGGCCTCGGCAGCCGGCGCGGACTGCTGCTGCGGCTTGCGGCCGCGGCCGCCACGCTCGCCACCACGGCCACCACCACGGGCCGGGCGGTCGCTCGCGCCGCCACCACGGGCCGGGCGGTTACCCGCACGGGCAGCGGCGTTCTCGGCGCGAACCTCGGCGATGTTCTTGACGTCGCCCTTGTAGATCCAGACCTTCACGCCGATACGGCCGAAGGTCGTCTTGGCCTCGAAGAAGCCGTAGTCGACGTTCGCGCGGAGGGTGTGCAGGGGCACACGGCCCTCGCGGTAGAACTCCGAGCGGGACATCTCGGCGCCGCCGAGACGGCCACCACACTGGATCTTGATGCCCTTGGCGCCGGCCTTCATCGTGCCCTGCATGCTCTTACGCATGGCGCGACGGAAGGAGACGCGGGAGGACAGCTGCTCGGCAACGGCCTGGGCAACCAGCTGAGCGTCGGTCTCGGGGCTCTTGACCTCGAGGATGTTCAGCTGGACCTGCTTGCCCGTGAGCTTCTCGAGGTCACCGCGGATGCGGTCGGCCTCGGCGCCACGGCGGCCGATGACGATGCCCGGACGCGCGGTGTGGATGTCCACCCGCACACGGTCACGGGTGCGCTCGATCTCAACCTTCGAGATGCCGGCGCGCTCCATGCCGGACGTCATCATCCGACGGATGGCGACGTCTTCCTTGACGTAGTCCTTGTACAGCTTGTCGGCGTACCAACGGGACTTGAAGTCCGTGGTGATGCCGAGCCGGAACCCATGCGGGTTAACCTTCTGGCCCATTACCGGGTTCCTTCCTTGCTGCTGACGACCACGGTGATGTGGCTGGTCCGCTTGCGGATCCGGTAGGCACGGCCCTGGGCACGCGGCCGGAACCGCTTCAGGGTCGGACCCTCGTCGACGTAGGCCTCGGAGATGACGAGGCTGCCGGCGTCGGTGTGGTCGTAGTTGTGTGCGGCGTTGGCAATGGCGCTGTCAAGCACCTTGCCGACCGGCACGCTCGCGGCCTGCGGGGCGAAACGCAGGACCGCCTGAGCCTCCGTGGCATCCATGCCACGGATAAGGTCCACCACTCGGCGGGCCTTCATGGGCGTAACGCGGATGTACCGCGCCTGGGCCCTGGCTTCCATGGTTGTCCTTCCAGTGTCTGTCATGGTCGATTCCACCCCGCGTTAGCGGCGCTTCGACTTCCGGTCGTCCTTGACGTGACCCCGGAAGGTGCGCGTCGGCGAGAACTCGCCGAGCTTGTGGCCGACCATCGACTCGGTGACAAACACCGGGATGTGGGTCTTGCCGTTGTGCACCGCGATCGTGTGGCCGAGCATGGCCGGGATGATCATCGAGCGACGGGACCAGGTCTTGATGACGTTCTTGGTACCAGCTTCGTTCTGTACGTCCACCTTCTTTACAAGGTGTCCGTCGACGAAGGGTCCCTTCTTGAGACTGCGCGGCATCTAAACCCGCTCCTAGCGCTTCTTGTTCGTCTTGCGGCGGCGGACGATGTACTTGTTCGAAGCCTTCTTCGGCGAACGAGTACGACCCTCCTTCTGACCCCACGGGGAGACCGGGTGGCGACCACCGGAGGTCTTGCCCTCACCACCACCGTGCGGGTGGTCAACCGGGTTCATCGCCACACCGCGGACGGACGGGCGAACGCCCAGCCAGCGCTTACGGCCGGCCTTACCCCAGTTGATGTTGCTCTGCTCGGCGTTGCCGACCTCGCCGACCGTGGCGCGGCAGCGCTGGTCGACCAGGCGGATCTCACCCGACGGCATGCGGAGGTGGGCCATGGTGCCCTCCTTCGCGAGCAGCTGCACCGAGGCACCGGCGGAGCGGGCGAACTTGGCGCCGCCACCGGGACGGATCTCGATCGCGTGGATCGTGGTACCGACCGGGATGTTGCGGATGGCCAGGTTGTTGCCCGGCTTGATGTCGGCCCCAGGACCGTTCTCGACGCGGTCACCCTGCGACAGGTTGCGCGGGGCGAGGATGTAGCGCTTCTCGCCGTCCGCGTAGTGCAGCAGCGCGATGCGCGCGGTGCGGTTGGGGTCGTACTCGATGTGCGCGACCTTCGCCGGCACGCCGTCCTTGTCGTGACGACGGAAGTCGATCACTCGGAAGGCGCGCTTGTGTCCGCCACCCTGGTGGCGAACGGTCACACGACCGGAATTGTTACGGCCGCCCTTGCTGTGCAGGGGGCGAACCAGCGACTTCTCCGGCGTGGACCGCGTGACCTCGACGAAGTCGGCGACGCTGGAGCCACGACGGCCCGGCGTAGTCGGCTTGTACTTGCGGATTCCCATTTCTCAGTCCTCGTCCGATATTCGGACCAGGGCACTCCGTTAGGAGGCCTGGCCGAAGATGTCGATACGGTCGCCCTCAGCGAGGGTCACGATCGCGCGCTTGCTGTCGGCACGCTTGCCGAAGCCCGTCTTGGTGCGCTTGCGCTTGCCCTGACGGTTGATCGTGTTGACCCCGGTGACCTTGACCGAGAAGACCGCCTGGACGGCCTGCTTGATCTGGGTCTTGTTGGCCCGCGGGTCCACGACGAAGGTGTACTTGCCCTCGTCGAGCAGCGCGTAGCTCTTCTCCGAGACGACCGGCTTGAGGAGGACGTCACGGGGGTCCGTGAAGCTCTTGCTCAGCGGGGTCTCGACGGTGTTCTTGCCTTCGGCCTCGTGGCGCTTCGCCTTGGCGACGCGCGCGACCTTCTTGGCCTTGGCGGCCTTCGAGGCAATGCTCGGGTGACGCGTAGCCATCAGGCTTCGCTCCCTTCGGTGTCAGCGGCCTGGGGGCCAGACACGAAGGACTCGAAAGCGGCCTGGGTGAAGACCACGTCGTCCGAGACGAGAACGTCGTACGTGTTCAGCTGGCCCGGCTCCAGGATGTGGACCTGGGGCAGGTTGCGCGCGGAGAGCAGCGCGGCCTCGTCGGAGCGCTCGATGACCAGGAGCACGTTCTTGCGCTCGCTGACCTTTCCGAGGAAGCTCTTCGCGGCCTTGGTGGAGGGGGTCTCGCCCTCGATCACGCCGGTGATGACGTGGATGCGAGCGTTGCGGGCCCGGTCGGTGAGGGCGTGGCGCAGGGCCGCGGCCTTCATCTTCTTCGGGGTCCGCTGCGAGTAGTCACGCGGGGTGGGGCCGTGAACGACGCCACCGCCGGCGAACTGCGGCGCGCGGGTCGAACCCTGACGGGCGCGGCCGGTGCCCTTCTGGCGGTAAGGCTTGCGGCCACCACCACGGACCTCGCCACGACGCTTGACCTTGTGCGTGCCCTGACGGGCCGCGGCCAGCTGCGCGACGACAACCTGGTGAAGCAGCGGGATGCTGATCTTCTCTACGTCGAAGATCTCGGCCGGGAGCTCAACGGTCCCGGCGGTGTCGCCGGAGGGCGACAGAATGTCAATGGTGCTCATGTCCTCAAGCCCCCTTGGCCGCGGTACGGACCAGGACGAGGCCGCCGTTCGGACCCGGGATGGCTCCCTTGATGAGGAGCAGGCCCTTCTCCGCGTCAACGGCGTGAACGGTCAGGTTCTGGGTGGTGACCCGCTCGTTGCCCATGCGGCCCGCCATGCGGACGCCCTTGAACACACGGCCCGGGGTGGCACAGCCACCGATGGAACCGGGGGAGCGGTGCTTGCGCTGGACACCGTGTCCGGCGCCGAGGCCCTTGAAGTTGTGACGCTTCATGACACCGGCGAAGCCCTTGCCCTTGCTCTTGCCGGTCACGTCCACCTTGATGCCGGCCTCGAACACCTCAGCGGTGATCTCCTGGCCGAGGGTGTACTCGCTGGCGTCAGCGGTACGGATCTCGACGAGGTGGCGGCGGGGGGTGACGTCGGCCTTGGCGAAGTGACCCTTGAGGGGCTTGTTCACCTTGCGCGGGTCGATCTCGCCGAAGGCGATCTGGACCGACTCGTAGCCGTCGGAGTCATTCGTACGGACCTGGGTCACGACGTTCGGGCCGGCCTTGACGACGGTGACGGGAACAACACGGTTGTTCTCGTCCCACACCTGCGTCATGCCGAGCTTCTCGCCCAGGATGCCCTTGATCTGCTTAGCCATTCTCAGATCACCGATCCCTAGAGCTTGATCTCGATGTCGACACCGGCCGGGAGGTCGAGTCGCATCAGGGAGTCAACGGTCTTGGGCGTGGGGTCGAGGATGTCGATGAGGCGCTTGTGCGTGCGCATCTCGAAGTGCTCGCGAGAGTCCTTGTACTTGTGCGGCGACTTGATGACGCAGTACACGTTCTTCTCAGTGGGCAGCGGCACCGGGCCTGCGACCGACGCACCAGTGCGGGTCACCGTTTCGACGATCTTCTTCGCCGAGGAATCGATGACCTCGTGGTCGTAGGCCTTGAGCCGGATGCGGATCTTCTGTCCCGCCATGGCTACTCAGTAGTCCTTTGTCTAGTGAAACGCTCCGGAACCCGGGGGTTCGCGTCCTGACCTCCGACCCACGCGGTCGGGTGTGTCGCGCTCCTGCCGACAGGGATATCCGTGATGGATTTCCCTGCGAGGGACGCGGCTCCGCCCGAAAGCAACCGCAGGACCGGGGATGAAGACACCCACCGGGCGCCTGGTCTGCACCCCGCTGACACTTCCCGGAAGATTCCCGTACGTCCGCCCCAGCGCTGCCTTACGGCAGATAGGGCGACGAGTACTGTGGGACTCGCTTCCAGTCCTCCCGACGGGAGGCGCGCAGCATCGGCACTCGACCGAGCAACCCCGCTAGTCTGCCATACCGGACGGGGGGCTGGCCAATCGAGCCGGAGATCGTACCCCTAAGGTGACGAAGGTCAAACCCCGGCACGGCCTGGACCACGGGACCGGTCCCGCCGAGGCCCCGCACCCGGCCCGAAGCCCCCGCACCACTGCCCCACCAGAGGCCTCAGCCCCTTCCCTGGCCGGACCCGCCGCCCCTCCCCCGTCCGTCAGCCTGCTCCAGCAGTTCCTCCAAGGCGTGTGCGTAGGCGCGGAAGCCCGCCCTGCCGTACTCCGGAGCGCTGGAGTCCGGACGGAGAACGCCCGGCAGGAAGGCGACCCGCCAGGCCCGGAACGTGTCGGCGGCGCCGCTTCTCCCCGAGTCGTCGGCCAGCGCGACCGCGATGGTGAGGGCCTCGGCCACTCTTTCCGCTCCCCGCGCCGCCTCGGTCCCCCCGGCGATGGAGGCGGTGACCAACGCCTGAAGGAAATGGGCGAGTTGGAGATCCGCCCCCATGCGGCACATGCGCCGCACGGCCGACGGGCGTTCGAGTTCCGTGAGGCGGGGCGAGATCTCCTCGATGCAGCCGGACCACAGGAGCAGGGACGGCGCGGTCACCTCGTGCTCACGCAGACAGCCCAGTTCGTCGACGACGGCCATGGACGCGTCGCTGAAGCCACCGAGCGCGCGGACGACGGCGAGCAGCCGGTCGATCTCGGCGCGCCGCGCGCTCACCAGACTGCCCACCGAGGCGTCCGCGACCGCCCACGCACCGGTGGCGACGACCGCGCCGATCTCCACGATCCCGCCGAGGGTACTGAAGACCTCCCGCGCGTACGCCGACTCGGGCAGCGGGGTGATGTGTTCGTCCGGACCGACGTCGCGCCGGCCCCGTGCCGCGCCGGAATCCGGCATCCCTGTGATGGCTACCCGCCTCCCAGCATCATGTCCTCGTCGAAACCGAGTTCGTCCTCGATCCCCAGTTGCTCCGCCGCGTGCCACCTCAGCGGGCCGGGCCATTCCTCCGGGGTGCTCGTGGCGATGCCCCTGAGGAGTGCCAGCGCTTCGGGAGTACCGATCTCTCCGAGCGACTGGACCCCTTTCACGCACAGCGGGAAGAACGGCCCGTCGGAGCCCTTCCTCTCCCGCACGAGAGCGCCGATCACGTCCACCGCCTCGGGGGCGCGCAGTTCGCCGAGCATGTCGACCAGATCCTCCGCGTTCACCCCTCGCGCGCCCGACGCGAGCACCGCCGCCAGGATCGGGGCGAGCCCTTCGGGACGCAGATGGACAGCCACGCCCGCGAGCCGCTCGAACCTCCGCCAGTCTCCGGAGTCGGAGGCGAGCCGCAGCCAGTCGAGGATGCGGGTGCGCGACCCGGGGACGGCTGCCGCCCATTCCTCAGCTCTCTCGCGACCGATGTGTCCCCGGCCGGCGATGAGGACTCCCGCGGCGTACGGCTGATTCCGGAACAGATTGACCACCACCCCCTTCATGGGAAGTCCACCCCCTGTCTTCGGCGAAACACCTCGCAGCGGGCGACGTTCAGCCTCGGACCGGCTCACCGGCTCACCGGCTCACACAGGCCTTGGACGCGATGCGGGCTTCCCCTGTGTCAGTGCCGTCGGCGCAGCGCCCGCCAGGCGTCCTCGACCGTCTCCACCGATCGCAGCCACCGGCTCTCCAGCTTGTTGCGCGCCTGCGACCGGATCTTCCACCATCTGAATCGCGGAGGCAGCTCCCGAAAGGGTACGAAGGTCAGGGTGTCGTTGATGGCGTACTCGGCGATGCTCCTGGGGCCCTCCGCGCGCAGTTCGGCGTACAGCTCGGGGGTCAGACGTCCGTTGAGTCGCGCGGCGGTGCCGGCCGCGGTGAACGCGAACGCGCGCTCAGCGAGATCCGGCAAGTGCATCGCCCTGACGATCCGGGGCGACGCCTCCTCCAGGGAACAGTTGAAGGCCAGCCCGATCACCGCGGTCCCGAGATGACCCTCACCTCGCTCGAACGCGGCGTCCACCTCGGCCGGGCCGTCGATACGTATCAGATCCTCGCCGGAGTCCCAGTCATGGCCGGACGTCATACCGATCCTTCATTGCTCCCTCTCGTGCCTGCGACCACGGCAATCCTCCGACCCGCCGATGGATCAATCCCACGGATCACGCAGCGGCCTGCGCTTCCACCACTGTGCGAGTTCCGCCTCGGGACTCGCCTCGGTCGGACGCACCCAGGCGCGCAGAGACCGCTCCGGATCCGGGACGCTCGCTGCCGTGAAGCGCTCGTCCAACCGCGCCAGCAACCGCCCCGGCGCACCCTCCCGGGCCTCCGCGGGCAACCCGAGCATCAACTGCTGCAGCGAGTCACGGGAGTCGAGGTCGTTCGCGTAGGCGCCGACGGGGTAGAAGTCGTCACTCGACCAGCCGGGCTCCATCCGGCGCACCACACGCTCCCATGACGCGAACCGATCCGCGACCGAATAGACGGGGGTCGTGATCCGCTCCCGCAACTCCGGCGCGACCCGGGACCGTTCCACCTCAAGACGCTCCGCGTCGCACCGGGCGACGGCCTCGACAATCTCGGCCGACAACCCCGTCCACACGGACCTCGTAGCCGGCGCGGACCGGAACACGTCGTACGGTTCACGCTTCCTGCCCCGCCGCGCCGGGATGGGCCCCTCTCCCTGCGTCAACGCCATTACTCCTTCCGTCGCTTCAGGAAGTCCTCATAGCCGCCGTCCCGTTTCCATGGTGTCGGCCTCCGCATCGCGGCGAGCGGTCCCTGTGACCGCGCTCAGGTACGGCGTCGGCGCAACGATCGCCAGGCGTCGCCGACGCCATCCTTGGACCGCATCCACCAGTACCCCAGTTTGTCCAACACGGTTGTCCGCACCATCTGCCACCTGAACCACGGCGGCAGCCGCCGGAACGGCACAAAGGTGAGAGTGTCCCTGATGGCGTTGTCGGCGATGCCGCCCGGACCTTCGGCACGCAGTGCGGCGTACAGCTCCGGCGTCAGCTCACCATGGATTCGGGACGCGGCGCCCGCCGCCGTGAACGCGAACCCCCGCTGAGCGCGGTCCGGCAGCGCCATCGCCCTGACGATCCGAGGCGAGGCCTCCTCCAGCGAACAGTTGAAGGCCAGCCCGATCACCGCCGACCCGAGAGGCCGCTCACCACGCTCGAAGGCGGCGTCCCACTCAGCAGGGTCGTCGACATGCGACACGCCCTCGCCGCTCTCCCAGTTCCACTCCGACGCCATGGACTGCTCCCCCTTCCCTCAGCGCCGTCTACGCAGGGCCTTCCAGGCATCACTGACCGCGTACGCGGACTCCAGCCGCCAAGTCTCCAGCTTGTCCAGCACCTTTGACACGGCCTTCCACCACTTGAGCCACAACGGCAGCTGCCGGAACGGCACGTAGTCGAGGGTGTCGTCGATGGCGTTCCCGGCGATGCTCCTACGACCGGGGCCTTCGGCCCGCAACGCCGCATACAGCTCCGGCGTCAACTCCCCGTTGAGCCGGGCAGCGACACCGGCCGCGGTGAAGGCGAACCCACGCTGGTCGCGGTCCGGCAACCCCATCGCCCTGACGATCCGAGGCGAGGCCTCCTCCAGCGAACAGTTGAAGGCCAGCCCGATCACCGCCGTGCCAAGGTGCCCCTCGCCGCGCTCGAATGCCGCGTCGACCTCGGCGGGATCGTAGATCCGCAGCAGGCCTTCGCCGCTTCCCCAGTCCCACTCCGGTGCCATGTCCGACTCCCCCGTGTCAGTGCCGTCGGCGCAGCGCCCACCAGGCGTCCTCGACCGTCTCCACCGATCGCAGCCACCGGCTCTCCAGCTTGTTCCTCCTAGCGGATTCCCTCGACCAGTTTCTCCAGCGCTCGGTCCGCGGTTTCCGCGAGCAGCGTGACGCTGTCCATGCCGATGAAGACCGCACCGTTCGGAGCGATGCCCAGGTAGCTGTTGCGACGGTCGGCTTCCCCGATCGGGTAGAGATCGGCGCCGGCCTCTTCGCTGAGCACGTCAAAGATTTCGTCGTCCCACTCGGCCACGGTCGGGTCGAGCCTGAACCCCATGCGGGCCATGGTTTTCCCAGGCCCTCGCTCGCTGCTCTCCAGCCCACCGAACTCGGCGAGGAACCTCCGAGCGCTCTCGTGCATCTCGAAGCCGCCGCGCTCGCGGAGCGCGCTTTCCCACTCGCCGGTGGGTACCGATCGGCCCGGCTGCCAGCCGGCCCCCCTCAAAACGCGATCCGTCTCCGCGGACCACCGCGAATCGATCTCCTGGCCCATTTCTAAGTCACCGCCGTAATCCCGAGCTGATCAAGCACATGTTGACATGAGGAGCACGGCGCCTTGGGCACACCGTGCTTTGGATTGCCCGCGGCACGTACTTCCACAGAGGCCATGACACCGCCTCGCGGGTCGACCCCGGCATTCATGGCGTCCGACAGCGCCTCCGCCTCGCCGCATCGCCCGTGCTGGCTGCCCGCTGGGCGCTGTCCCAGCGGAACCCGGTCGTAGGCAGCCTGTACGTCCGGGTGCAGATTGTGGTCGCCGCCGCCCTTGATACTGGCACCGCTGAACGGTGCGTCATGCCCCGGAACGGAAAGCCCGGCGGCACTTGTGGGTCTGGTCTGTTTACTGGCTCCCGGCCGAGCCTGCTCTTGGTCGGCCCGCCGTCGGGCGGCATCGCGCGCGGCGTTTTCACAAGCCGGCGACAGCCCGAACGGGTCCACGGCGGTGAGTGGATTCTGAACATATCCACGGGGGTTCGGCCCTGGTGCAAGACCAAGGGGGTCCAACGAGACGTACTGGCCCGTCTCCGGATCATAGTGCCGCTGATAGTTGTAATGGAGGGCCGTCTCAGGGTCTCGGTACTGGCCCGGAAAGGCGAGAGGGCAGTCCACACCAGCGGAATTACGACCCTCGAGCAACGCCCCCCATGCCGTCGCTCGCGCCTTCCACGCCAGCTCCCCGTGCTCACCGACGAGTTCGGTGGGAGTTCCGACGAGATCGGTCACGATGCCGTGGAACTGCTTGTCCACCCACTCCTGGGAGAGATCTTCCGAGAGCACCCTTTCGACCTGGGTGACAGGGCTGAACCGATCCCGCTCCCAGTCCCACACCGTGCAGGTGGACGCCCCGTCGCCAGACCTGACGACCTGCTCAGCCAGGACGAACCCGTCCCAGGCGAAGGTCACTTCCTCGACGACCGTCTCACCGTCGACACCAAGACGCCGTTTGGCGATACGTCGTCCGAACGGGTCGTACTGATAGACCCACTTGGTACCGTCGGGCGTGGTCACCGCGACCAGACGATCCTGGCTGTCCCAGGTGTAATGCCAGACATCGGCCTTGCGCGACAGGCGCTTCTTGCGCCTGACCGTCACCCGGCCTTGGGCGTCGTATTCATAGCGGATTCCCCCGACCCTGCGAACCCACCCGCTTTCGTTCTGTTGCGCGGGTCGGCCAGCCGTGTTCTGCCGGCATTCGCCTTGCAGAACGTTGCCCGCGGCGTCGTACACATAGCGTTCCGACCAGGCCGCCGCCCTGACACCGGTGATCCGGCCCAGGTCGTCGACTTCGACCGCACGATCGCCGTCGATCGAGTCACTGATCGCGGCGACCGCGCCATCCGGGTGATACCGGTATGCGCGGTGCTGGATCAGGCCCGGTTCGAGCTGCTCCGACCGATCGGTGTGTGCCGTCAGCGTCTGCGAGTTCAGCCTGCCGCCCGCTCCCCAGGCCTGGCTCAGTACGGCAGCGCCCATGCGGCGCTCGACCTCCCGCCCGGCCTCGTCGTACGCGAACGTGACGGTTCTGCCTGCCGTTCGCAGCAGCACCGGTCTGTCCCGTCCGTCGTACTCCCAGACGCTCTCGGCATTCGACGGCGTCACCCGGCGGGTCCGTCTGCCGAGCGAGTCGTAGGCAGAGCGCACGGTGGCGCCGTTGCAGGTCTCGGCGAGCACCCGCCCACGGCCGTCACGCTCGTATGTCAGCTCCGTCCGGCCGCTGACCACGCGGTACACGTTGCCGACCGGGTCGTAGGCATAGGTCGTGACCCCTTCGGGGGTCCGCTGCTCCACTACCTTGCCGAAGTGGTCACGAACGTACTCGACGGACTGATTCTCACCGTTGGTCTGCCCGGCGAGCCGACCGGCCGCATCGAAGCGATAGCTCTGCGAACGTCCGGCGTAGTCCTGCTCGCGGACCAGTCTGCCCGAGGCGTCATAGAAGTAGCGCCATGCGGCGCCGAGTTGGTTGCTGACCGAAGTGACGCGCAGTTCGGCGTCATAGGAGAACTCCAGGCGGGAGCCGTCGGAGTCGATTCGGGCCACGGGCAGATCGAATCCGCCGTACTCGAAGCGTGTCACGTGTTCCAGGGCGTCCACGCGCTCAAGGACGTTGCCCTCGCCATCGTAGACGCGGCGTTCCGTGCCACCATCAGGAAGATCGCAGTGGCTCAACCGGCCTTCCCGCGTCCAACCGAATCGGGTTACCGCCCCGTCCGGAGCGGTCTCGGCAACCACTCTGCCGAACGCGTCACGCTCGTACCGTGTCGTCGCGCCCTCGGCATCGGTGGACGCGACCGGCAACCCCGTCGCGTCGGGCTCCACAAGAGCGGTGCGGCCGACGGCGTCGGTCACGGCGGTGAGCGCACCGATCGCGTTGTACCGGTAGGAGATCCGGGCTCCCGTGGGGTCCGTCTCGCCCGTCAGGTTGCCGCACGTGTCGTACTCCATGTGCCAGACGTGGCCGTCGGCCTGGATCACCGACACAGGCCGGCCGAACGCGTTGTTCTCCGCCGACTCCCGATGGCCGTCCGGTCGGACGACCGCCGTCGGCGCGCCCTGATCGTCGTACTCGTAACGCGTCGTCTGACCGAGCGGATCCGTGCGGGAAAGCAATCGGTCGTATCGGTCCCACTCCGAACACGTCGTGTGGCCAAGAGGATCCGTCACGGCGACGAGTTGGTACAACTCGTTGTGGCGATAGGCCGTCGTGTTGCCGAGTGCATCGGTGTATCGCGTTTCGAGGTGTTCCTCGTCGTACGCGATCGTGCAGGAGAGGAGCCCGTCGGTGCCCTCGCCACGTATGCAGCGGTCCTGGTCGTCGTAGGTGAAGCGGTACCAGTAGCCGTTCCGGTCGGTCCACGACGTGATGCGTGCCTGGTTGTCGTACGTGAGGTTCAACGGCAAACCGCTGGAGTTGTAGATCTCGGTGAGGTCGCCATCGGGACTGTAGCCATAGCGCCTCAGAACCGAGCCCTCCGGGCCGTCCTCCGGGTTGCGCAGACGGATCCGGACGACGCGGTCTCCCTCGGTATCGACGTGGAGATGCCGACCGCCGGAGTCACGTACGGCGACTGGGACGCCGGCTGCGTCACGGTCGAAATCGATGCGGAGGCCATTGCGGTCGGTGATCGCGGCAACCGGCAGCGTGAACGCTTCGTCTACCGCGGCCGGCGCCGTCCGAGGGGCGAAGTGCCGGGTGATGCCTGTGACCGGATCGGTGATGCGAATCGGGGCATCGGGCGTGCCGTCCCAGTCCAGTGGCCAGCGGGGACCCTCCAACGGCAGGACCGTGGCGCCTGGTTCGGGCACCGGGTAGAGGAGGATCATGCCGTCCTCCACGGCGAAGGCCGCACCCTCTTCGTCCAGTTCAAGGCGTTCATCCAGGGTCGAAGCCCAGGACGCGCCGAAGGAACGGCCCCACCGGTACGTCGAAAGATGCGTACGCCGCAGAACAAGTGGGAGCAGTCCGGGCAGTTCGACGTCGGTCTCCTCCATGAGCATCTCGCCGGAGACCATGTCGATCGGGTCGCCCTTCTTGGTGCGTCCCAGGGCTCGCTTACCCTTGCTCACCGCGTCGTCGATCCCGCGCCGAAGGCCGCCCTTCCCCAAGCCCTTCGCCATGGCTTTGAGGCCGCCCTTGCCAAGGGTTTTCATGCCCTTGGCGAGTTTGCCGAGGCTGGTGATCCCCTTGCCGCCGGGTATGCAGTCCAGCGCCGCGAAGCCCACATCCCATAGGGACGCCTGGCCCTTCGCGTATTTGTTCAGCGTGTCGGCGAGGACGACGAGGGCGGCGATCAGCACGATCGCGCCGAGGATCGGCCCCCCGATGATCATCGCGATGATCCCGACCACGGCCACGACGACCTTGCAGACCGCGACGATGGTGTCCCAGTTGTCGGAGAACCAGTCCCCGACCTCCTCCCACCACTTCCGGTTGTGAATACCGGCGTCCGAAGCTTCGTCGATCTTCGACTTGGCGTCCCGCGCGGCCTCCTCCCGCATCTTGCGGGCGTCCGCGGCCATCTTCTTCGCCGCGTCCAGCGCACTGTTCGCGTTCGTCACATCCGACTGAGCCGAGGTCTGCGCCGACTTCGCGTGCTGGGCGTCCCGGGCCGCGGCCCGTACCTTCGCCTCGTCCGGCTTCTCGGTGTCCTTGCTGCCGGTCGGATCGTCCTTGTACTTGTCCGCTTCCTTGCCGGCCTTGGTCACCCACGAATCAGCCGACGACAGACGGGACTTGGCGGACGACAGATCGGACCGCGCCTCGCGGCCCCTGGCGAGCGCCTTGTCCGCCAGGGCCTGGGCACGCTCCAGCTTCGGCCAGTAGTCGGCGAGCGCGTCCCCCGCCATCTCGTACGACTTCTTCAGCTTCCTCAGCTGCTTCGGCACACCCGAGAACTCGTCCTGGAACGCCTTCGCCGACTTCCCCGCCCACTGCAGGACGGCGTCCTCGTCCGCCATCCCCTTGATGAGCCGGAGCGCGTCCGAGACGTCGTCGGCGAAGTCGTGCAGGTTCTTGGCCAGGTGGCGCACCCGGTCCGGATCCCCCGGAGTGGGGTCCTTGTCCAGGTCCAGGACATCCCAATCCGTCGGCCGATTCCCCGCCACGCCGCAACCCCCGTCACGTTCGCCTCAGTAACTCTCGTACGCATCAGCGAATTTACCCGAGCACGAGGACATGTGTGGATCAAGCCACCGCCGGACCGGGCAACCAACTCGGTCGGCCCGTGCGTCACTTCGGCGTCGGACGCGACTCACGTATACGGATCGATCACAGCTTCCAGGCCATGGGCGTACGCCCTGAACTGGGTCTTGGCCTCGGCACTTGAGGAGGAGTCAGGGCGCAGGGTGTCCGGCAGGGACGTGACACGCCACATCCGGAAGGTGTCCGCCACCGCCCGGTCGCTCCGGACACCCAGCAACGATCCCGCCGTCCGCACGGCCTCGACGACCAGAGGCACAGCCCTGTCGGGACCAGGGCCTCTCACGGTGGCCGTTCCCACCAAAGCGTCCATGAAAGCCACCAGTTGGAGGTCCCCGCCCATGCGGACCATGCGCCGCAGTACGGCTGGATCACCGACCTCGGGAGGGTAGTTCTCGATGCATCCCGAGTAGATCGTGAGGTACTCGGCCGTCACCTCATGGCCTTCGTTCCATCCTCCCTGGCTCTCGAAGGCGGCCATCGTCTCGGGAGAGAAGTCGCCGATGGTCCGAACCAGTGCGAGGAGCCGATCGACCTCGTCCCGGTGAGCCGCCACGAAGTCGGCGAGTGACACGTCCCGCAGAACCCTCGCCGCCGATTCCGTCACCGCGCCGAGCTCCAGAATCCCCCACAGCGGGGCGAACACGTCATAGCCGAGTCCCGTTTCCGAGATCGGCGCCTGGACGTGGCCCGTCGCCGCAGACCAGCGCGAGCCGTTCTCCTGACTCACGCTTGAGTGGCGCACGGGAGGAAGGCTGCCCACGCGGTGGAGGCGAATGTGAGGTGCGGGCCCTGGGGGTTCTTGGAGTCACGGAGGTGGATCTTGGTGGGGGTGGGGCCCATCTCGACGCATTCGCTGCTGTTGCTGTAGCTGCTCTTGAACCACTTCAGCTCGGAAGCTTCCCCGACCGAGGTCCCGTGGGTCATGTCTCTCCCAGCACTTGCTCGATGAAGGCCAGCGACTCCCTCGGGGTGAGGGCTTGGGCCCGGATCATGCCATACCGCAGTTCGAGGATCCGCAGGTCTCTTGGGTCCGAGACAGGGCGGCCGTTGAACGCGCCATCGGAACGCCCGACTGCCGTACCCTCTGATCGGCATCCCCGTCTACGCCGTCTTCGACCCCCGCACCGGCACGGGCGCCGTCCTCAGCGACATCCACTGCACCCCCGAGGGGCCGCGCTATGCGACCCGCAAGGACTTCGTCTACGGCGAGGACGTCACCATCGCCGAGTGGACCATCTCGACCCGGAACCTGCCCCGCTACCGGAGCTAGCCCGGCCGACGAACGGCACGCTCCCCCGGACTGGCGGCTGCACTCCGGGAAGCCCCCTTCGGCAGGTGGGCGACCTCTCCCCCGTACCCTCTCCCCATGCCCCGCACGACTCCGCCCCGCCCCCTCGAAGTCACCGCCCTCTTCCCCGAGTTGGCGCCGCTGGCCCGTACCGCGGTCCGGCTGCACCCCCGTCCCGGCGCGCCCACCGCCGCCGACAGTTCGATCGGCGGCCCTCTGCTGTGGCCCGCCGATGAGCCCTGGCCCACGTGCCCGGATCACGCCGGACCCTCGCACCGCGGTGTCACCCCCGACGACGTACTGCTGAGGCGGCGCATCCTCGCCGAGGCCTGGGCCCGCCCCCGGGCCGAGGACGCCGACCTCCTCAGCCCCGAGGAGCGGCTGCACGTCGACCGCGCCGCCGCCCGTACACGCATCGCCCAGGACGGCCCGGTCCCGCTGATCCCCGTGGTGCAGCTGTACGCCGCCGACGTTCCCGAACTGCCCCGTCCCGCCGGTACCGACCTGCTCCAGTTGCTGTGGTGCCCCTTCGACCACGCCGAGGACTACCTCCCCGCGGTCCGGCTGCGCTGGCGGGCCTCCTCCGACGTCACCCGGCCCCTCGCGGCCGCCCCTCAGCCGTCGGTCGTCGGCAACAGCGACTATCTCCCCGAGCCCTGCGTCCTGCACCCGGAGACGGTCGTCGAGTATCCGGCCCCGCACGAGCTACCGGAGGACCTGGCCGAGCGGATCGAGGAGTGGGAGGTGGAACAGAATCCGGAGGAGCTGGACGACATCGACGTCGTGTACTACCAGTACGACCTCAGCCTCGCCCCCGGCTGCAAGCTCGGGGGCCACGCGCCCTGGAGCTTCAGCGACCCGTTCCCCATGGCCTGTTCCGAGTGCGGCGCGGACGTACGCCCGCTGCTCACGATCGACGGCGTCGAATGGGACGGCGGCAACGGCAGCTGGCGCCCGGTCGAAGACGCCGGCTACGACGGTCTGCACTTCCTCGGGCCGGCCTGCGCCACCCAGCTGAACATCGGACGCGGCTACAACCTGCAGGTCTACGTGTGCACGGCCTCGTACGACCATCCGCATGTGCAGAACATGCAGTGAGGGTCCCCGCCACGTGACCATCGGCGCCGACGGGCGACGGACACGTCGATCGGCCGGTGACGGACATTCCGCCGGGTGGCGGGTGACGGACACAGCGAAAGGGCCCGTACGACCGAAGTCGTACGGGCCCTTTCTGGAGCTCTTGAAGGAGCTACCAGGTCATACGGTCAACAATTACTTGTTGATCTTGGTGACCTGGCCGGCGCCCACGGTCCGGCCACCCTCACGGATGGCGAACTTCAGGCCCTCTTCCATGGCGACGGGCTGGATGAGCGAAACGGTCATCTCAGTGTTGTCGCCCGGCATGACCATCTCCGTGCCCTCGGGGAGGGTCACAACACCGGTCACGTCAGTCGTACGGAAGTAGAACTGGGGACGGTAGTTGTTGAAGAACGGCGTGTGGCGGCCACCCTCGTCCTTGGACAGGATGTAGGCCTGGGCCTCGAACTCGGTGTGCGGCGTGACCGAACCCGGCTTGATGATGACCTGGCCGCGCTCGACGTCCTCGCGCTTGATGCCACGGAGGAGCAGACCGACGTTCTCACCGGCCTGGCCCTCGTCGAGCAGCTTGCGGAACATCTCGATGCCGGTGACCGTGGTCGTGGTCTTGTCCTGCTTGATGCCGATGATGTCAACGGTCTCGTTGACCTTCAGGACACCACGCTCGATACGGCCGGTGACGACCGTACCGCGACCGGTGATCGTGAAGACGTCCTCGACGGGCATGAGGAACGGCTTCTCGGTGTCACGCGGCGGGGTCGGGATCGCCTCGTCGACGGCGGCCATGAGGTCCAGAACGGTCTGGCCCCACTCCTTGTCGCCCTCGAGCGCCTTGAGCGCCGAGACCTTGACGACCGGAAGGTCGTCGCCCGGGAACTCGTACTCGGAGAGGAGCTCACGGACCTCGAGCTCGACGAGCTCCAGGATCTCCTCGTCGTCCACCATGTCGGCCTTGTTCAGGGCGACGACGATGTACGGAACGCCGACCTGACGGGCCAGGAGCACGTGCTCCTTGGTCTGCGGCATCGGGCCGTCGGTCGCGGCGACGACGAGGATGGCGCCGTCCATCTGCGCCGCACCCGTGATCATGTTCTTGATGTAGTCAGCGTGACCGGGGCAGTCGACGTGGGCGTAGTGGCGGCCCTCCGTCTGGTACTCGACGTGCGCGATCGAGATCGTGATACCGCGCTGGCGCTCCTCGGGAGCCTTGTCGATCTGGTCGAAGGCCGAAGCCTCGTTCAGGTCCGGGTACGCGTCGTGCAGCACCTTGGTAATGGCGGCCGTGAGGGTCGTCTTACCGTGGTCGATGTGACCGATGGTGCCGATGTTGACGTGCGGCTTAGTCCGCTCGAACTTTGCCTTCGCCACTGGGGTCCTCCTGCGGAGTGGTTCTGGTACGCCTTACTCATCGGCGCCAGGTGATCTTTGCTGGGATGCCGCCCGCCGGGGTTTTCCCTTCCGGGTGAGCCCCGGCGGTCGGTGTCAAGCCTAAAGCGTGTAAACGGGGTGTGTTACTCGCCCTTGGCCTTCGCGATGATCTCCTCGGCGACGTTCCTGGGAACCTCGGCGTAGGAGTCGAACTGCATCGAGTAGCTTGCGCGACCCGAGGTCTTGCTACGGAGGTCTCCGACGTAGCCGAACATCTCCGAGAGCGGCACCAGACCCTTGACGATCCGGGCGCCCATACGCTCCTCCATGGCCTGAATCTGACCACGGCGGGAGTTGATGTCGCCGATGACCTCACCCATGTAGTCCTCGGGCGTGGTGACCTCGACGGCCATCATCGGCTCAAGAAGCACGGGAGAAGCCTTGCGCGCGGCCTCCTTGAAGGCCTGCGAACCGGCGATCTTGAACGCGAGCTCCGAGGAGTCGACCTCGTGGTAGCCACCGTCGAGAAGAATGACGCGGACGCCAGTCATCTCGTAGCCGGCCAGGATGCCGAACTGCATGGCTTCCTGCGCACCGGCGTCCACCGACGGGATGTACTCACGCGGGATACGCCCACCGGTGACCTTGTTCACGAACTCGTACGCCGGACCATCGGTCTCGGTGATGGGCTCGATCGCGATCTGCACCTTGGCGAACTGACCGGTACCACCGGTCTGCTTCTTGTGCGTGTAGTCGTGACGCTCGACGCCCTTGCGGATCGTCTCGCGGTACGCGACCTGCGGCTTGCCGACGTTGGCCTCGACCCGGAACTCGCGCTTCATACGGTCGACCAGCACCTCGAGGTGCAGCTCGCCCATACCGCCGAGGATGGTCTGGCCCGTCTCCTCGTCCGAGTGGACGTGGAAGGAGGGGTCCTCCTCCGCGAGACGCTGGATGGCGACACCCAGCTTCTCCTGGTCACCCTTGGACTTGGGCTCGATGGCGACCTGAATGACCGGCGCCGGGAAGTCCATGGACTCCAGGATGACCGGGTTCTTGTCGTCGCACAGCGTCTCACCGGTGGTGGTCTGCTTCAGGCCCATGACGGCGACGATGTCGCCGGCGCCCACCGCTTCGATCTCCTCACGCTTGTTCGCGTGCATGCGGTAGATCTTGCCGATGCGCTCCTTCTTGCCCTTGACGGAGTTCAGCACCGCGGTGCCAGTCTCCAGGCGGCCCGAGTAGACCCGGACGAAGGTGAGCTTGCCCAGGTGCGGGTCGCTCATGATCTTGAACGCGAGCGCGGACAGCGGCTCGTCGACGGACGGCTTGCGCTTGACGACGACCTCAGGGTCCTTCACGTCGTGGCCCTCGATGGCCTCGACGTCAAGCGGGGTCGGAAGGTAGCGCACGACCGCGTCGAGCAGGGGCTGGACGCCCTTGTTCTTGAACGCGGTGCCACAGAACACCGGGGTGACCGTGACGTCGGTGGACTTGCCGGACGCGATGGTGACACGACGGATCGCGGCGTACAGCTGCTCCTCGGTGGGCTCCTGGCCCTCCAGGAACAGCTCCATGATCTCGTCGTCGTGCTCCGCGACGCCCTCGACCAGCTTGCCGCGGTACTCCTCGGCAGCCTCGGTGTGCGTGGCCGGGATGTCGACGACGTCGTACATCTCGCCCTTCGCCGCCTCGGCGGACCACACGAGCGCCTTCATGCGGACCAGGTCCACAACGCCCTTGAAGTCCATCTCGGCACCGATCGGAAGCTGCATGATCAGCGGCACCGCACCGAGGCGGTCCTTGATCATGTCGACGCAGCGGTGGAACTCCGCGCCGGTCCGGTCGAGCTTGTTCACGAAGCAGATGCGCGGCACGCCGTAACGGTCGGCCTGACGCCACACCGTCTCGGACTGCGGCTCGACACCCGCGACACCGTCGAACACCGTGACCGCACCGTCGAGGACGCGGAGCGAACGCTCCACCTCGACCGTGAAGTCGACGTGCCCCGGGGTGTCGATGATGTTGATCGTGTAGTCGTTGTCCTCAAGCGGCCAGTGACAGGTGGTGGCAGCAGAGGTGATCGTGATGCCACGCTCCTGCTCCTGCTCCATCCAGTCCATGGTGGCGGCGCCGTCGTGGACTTCACCGATCTTGTAGCTGACGCCGGTGTAGAAGAGGATCCGCTCGGTGGTGGTCGTCTTGCCCGCGTCGATGTGAGCCATGATCCCGATGTTGCGGACCCTGGCCAGGTCAAGTGAAGTGGTAGCCATAAGGCTTCAGTCTTCTCTCGGTCTCGATGTGGGTAGCGACTACCAGCGGTAGTGCGCGAAGGCCTTGTTGGACTCGGCCATCTTGTGGGTGTCCTCACGCTTCTTCACAGCGGCACCAAGGCCGTTGGAGGCGTCGAGAAGCTCGTTGAGCAGACGCTCGGTCATGGTCTTCTCGCGACGGGCGCGCGAGTAACCGACGAGCCAGCGCAGCGCGAGCGTGTTGGCGCGACCGGGCTTGACCTCGATCGGAACCTGGTACGTCGCACCACCGACACGGCGGGACTTGACTTCGAGCGTGGGCTTGATGTTCTCCAGCGCGCGCTTCAGCGTGATGACCGGGTCGTTGCCCGTCTTCTCACGCAGACCCTCCATGGCGCCGTAGACGATGCGCTCGGCGGTGGAGCGCTTGCCGTTGAGCAGCACCTTGTTGATGAGGGAGGTCACCAGAGGGGAACCGTAGACCGGGTCGATGATGACCGGGCGCTTCGGGGCGGGGCCCTTACGAGGCATTTTCTACTTCTCCTTCTTGGCGCCGTAGCGGCTGCGGGCCTGCTTGCGGTTCTTGACACCCTGGGTGTCCAGGGAACCTCGGATGATCTTGTAACGAACACCCGGCAGGTCCTTCACACGGCCGCCGCGCACGAGCACGATGGAGTGCTCCTGCAGGTTGTGTCCCTCACCCGGAATGTAAGCCGTGACCTCGATCCCGCTGGTCAGACGCACACGCGCGACCTTACGCAGGGCCGAGTTCGGCTTCTTCGGGGTGGTCGTGAACACACGCGTGCAGACGCCGCGACGCTGGGGCGAACCCTCGAGTGCGGGCGTCTTGTTCTTCTCGACCTTGTCCTGCCGGCCCTTCCGGACCAGCTGCTGGATCGTAGGCACTACTTCTCCGGTTTCTGTGTGCCGAATGGTGGAGCTAACCTGGAACGCCACCGACCCACGCGGTCGGGTGTGTCGAATACTGCGAACCCTCGCCGCGAGGCGAAAAGGGCGCAGATTGCGGTGGCCGCTTACGGCTCCCCTTGCGGTCTGAAGGCACGCACGAGAGCCAGGGCACACCCCAGGCACAAGGTAAGAGCGTACCTACCTCACGGACTTCGGTCAAAACAAATGCCGTGGTGCCCGACACGCCGGACTTCTCCCGATCCATTCTCGGGGCTGTTCACGCCTGGCGCAGCTTGTCACCGGTTCAGCGGTGAAGCTCCCGATTCCGAGCGCACCGCACACACTGGGTGAGTACGTTGACCGGTTGCTGCGCGTTGGTCACTGTGCGTCGGCCGCGAGGCCGACCGGGGGATGGGGGACGGACTCATGGCGGCTGCGCCTTTACCCGGGGACGAGAGCCTGGACGACCGGGTGCCGTTCCTGGCGCGCCTGGAGAGCGAGGACCGCTCCGCGCTGCTTTCGCTCGGGCGCGAGCTGTCCTTCACGCCCCGGATGGTGCTCCTGCACCAGAGCGAGCCCTCCTCGCACGTGCTGATCGTGACGCACGGCTGGACGAAGGTCACGGCGTCCGCCGCCAACGGCTACGAAGCCCTGCTCGCGCTGCGCGGCCCCGGCGACATCGTCGGCGAGTCCGCCGCGCTCACCGGCCGGCCGCGCTCCGCGACGGTGACGGCCCTGGAGCCGGTCCGCACGGTCGCGCTCGTGCGCGAACACTTCAAGGACTTCCTGGCCCGCTCCCCCGCGGTCTCCTTCGCCCTCCTCGGCCTCACCTCGGACCGCACCCGCGCCGCCGACCGCCGGCGTCTGGAGTTCGCCTCCATGAGCGTCCGCGAGCGCTTCGCCGCGCTCCTCCTCGACCTGGCCCGTACGAACGGCCGCCGCACGGAGGAGGGCATCGAGCTCTCCGTCCCGCTGAGCAAGCAGGAGCTGGCGGGCTCCGTGGGAGCGTCGCGGGAGATGGTCCAGCGCCTCCTGAAGGAACTCCGCGAGCGGGGCGTGGTGCTGACGGGCCGGCGGACGATGGTGATCCTGCGTATGGACGTGCTGCGGCGGATCGCCCGGGGCTGACCCTCTGGCACCTGGGACAGCCGTGCCCGATGGAACTCTGACACCCGGGACGCCCGAGCCCGGGGGACCTCTGGCACCTGGGCCCCCGGCCCGGTGGACCTCCGGCGCCTGGGACGCCCGAGCCGGATGGACCTCCGGCACCCGGAACACCCGAGCCCGGGGGACCTCCGGCACCTGGTGCGCCCGTGACCGATGACCGCTTCTGTGCATACGGTCACACTTCGAGTGGGACATCCGCCCTCACACCCGCCCCACCGGTGACGCCAACCTGCTTGCCAGGCGAGGCCCCCACCGAAAGGCGACCATGACCGACCCCGTGAGCCGGACGATCCTCCTGCTGGACATCGAGACGTACAGCGACCGGGACGACGTCGAGCAGGCCTATCTGCGCCGGATGCTGTACGACATCACGGACCGCGCGCTGGAGAGCGCCGGCATCGATGAACGGCTGCGCCTGCGCGCCGACCGCGGTGACTCGGTGATGGAGCTGATCGACGCCAACGCCCCGGTCACGGGCCTGCTGCGCTCCCTGCTCACCGAGGTCCCCGCCCAGCTCCGCACCGTCAACCGGACCGCGTCCAGCTCCGCCCAGATCCGGCTGCGCGCCGTCGTCGCCACCGGATACGTCGCCGTCGACGCGTACGACGGCTGGGTCGGCTCCGACCTCAACCACGCCTGCCGGCTCCTCGACGCCCAGCTGCTGCGCGCGGCCCTGCGGGAGCGGCCGGACGACTTCGCCCTGTGCGTCTCGGAGAGCGTGCACGCGGGGATCGTGCGGCACGGCCACCCGGGCATCCCGGCGGACGGCTTCCACCCGGTGACGGTGGACAGCAAGAACGGACCCCTGCGGGCCTGGCTGCACGGCCCGGTTCCGTACAGGGCGGGCGATCACCGGGAAGCCCACGACGAAAGCCACCACGAAAGACGGGGAACCCCGGCGCCGGGCGGCTCGGGGGAGCGCCCGGCGTCGGCGGTGGCGGGGGCCCCGGACCCGGAGGCAGGAGCGGGGTCCGGGACAGGCCTGCGGACGGGGACAGGGGGCGAGCCAGGAACGGCGGCAGCGGCGGCAGCGGCAGAGACCCCGGGCTCGGACCGGCCCGAGTCCCGGCCCGAATCCCGGTCCGAGTCCCGGGTCGAGCCCGAGCAGCCCGCCGCGGCCGCCGGGAACGTCGTCTTCAACTTCGGCGGCGGCTCCCCCAGTTTCGGCGGCAGCCTCGTCGCGGGGGACCAGCACGGGGTGTCCGGCGGGCAGGTCACCGGGGACGTCCACCTGGGCAGGAGCGGGGGTGACCCGGCATGACGGTGCCTCCGCCCACGACACGGGGCGCCCTGGACGACATACCACCGCCGGAGCGGCAGTGGCCGGGAGAACCGCACCCGGCCTCCGAGGCGGGCGCCGACTCCGGCGAGCCCGAGGAGCGCACCCAGGAGGCCAGGGCCGCGCAGCGCGAACTCGTCGCGCACACCCCGGGATTCATCTTCAGCGAGGCCGCGTCCTTCGGCGGCAGCCTGGTCGGCGGGGCCCAGCACGGAGTGTCGGCGGGCGGCTCGGCCCGTGACGTGTTCATGGGCGGCAAGACGGAGATCCACCACCACGGCACGGCGTCCGCCTCAGCGGCGTACGTCTCCGGGGAGATCCCCCGGCAGCGGCTCGACGCGCTCGCCGGAGTCTTCGTCGAGGGCCCCTCCTTCGCCGCCGCCCTGGCCCGGCTGCGCGACGAGCGCGTCCTCGTCCTCACCGGCGCCCACTCCACCGGCCGCTACGCCGCCGCGCTGATGCTCCTGCACCACCTGGGCGTGCCCGCCGTACACGCGCTGTCCGCCGAGACCGGCCCGGCGAACCTGGGCGCCCGGCTCACCGCGCCCGGCGGGCACGTCCTGCGCGATCTGCCGCTGAGCCGCAACCGTCCGCTGCGGGAGACCCATCTGTACGCGGCCCGCGACCGGCTCACGAGGGCCGACGGGTATCTGGTGGTGACCCTGGAGAACTCTCCGTTCCTGCTGGGGGTCACCCCCTCCCGCTGGGAACCGCCGGAGGCGGCCGAGGTGCTGCGCGCCCACCTGGCCGATCTGCGGAAGGATCCGGGAGACAACGCCGGTCTGCTCGCCCTGGCCCCCGTCCGCGACTTCCTCGCGCGCGGCGCCCACCGCCCCGCCGAGGTCGCCCGGTTCGCCCTGGAGGTCGCCCGCTACGACGGCGGCGAGGAGGCGGCGGCCCGCCTCGCCGACTTCGGGCACGCGGCCGTCGAGCAGCAGTGCCGGGAGTGGCTCAGCGACCCCGAGGCCACCCTGCGCGACAAGGCCTTCCTCATCTCTCTCGCCGTCTTCGACCAGGCGCCGTACGTACTCGCCGCCGAACTCGCCGACAAGCTGTACGTGCACTTCCAGCGGCTCCAGCATCCCGAACAGCCGCCGGAGATCCCGCTGTTCGGCCTCGCCGCCGAAACCCGGCTGGAGCGGGCGCGGGCCGGGGGCGAGGTACGGGACGAGGCCACCGAGTGGGGCTCGGTGCCGCAGTTCACGGCCTACTTCAAGAAGGAGAACACCCCGCGTCTGCTGCTCGGGGAGGTGTGGACGGGCCATCCGTCGGCGCGGCCCGCGCTGGTCTCCTGGCTGAAGGAGCTGGCCCGCGACAGCCGCCCGGTCGTCCGTACCCGGGCCGCCGCGGCCGCCGCGCTGCTGGCCCGCGCCGACCTGCCCTCGGCGGTGGCGCTGCTGATCGACGGCTGGGCGGTGTCGAAGGCCTTCGGTCCCCGGGTCACCGCCGCGAACACCCTCACACTCGCCCAGCTCCTCGACGCGCCCGTCGTACTGCGCCTGCTCACCCAGTGGTGCACGGACACCCACTGGGCCCGCCGCTGGACCGCGATCCGCGCCTTCGGCCTGCTCACCCCGCTGCGCCCGGACCTCGCGGGCCCGGCACTGAGCGCGCTCGCCGCCCGCGCCCGCGCCGGAGGCAGCGGCAGGACCGAGTCGAACAACCTGATCGACTCCACCGCCCTGCTGCTCTCGGTCGGCGCCCGGCGTGGCGAGATGCTCTCCGAGCTGGTGCGCCTGCTCCACCACGACACGGCCTCGGTCCGGGCGCTCGCGCTGGCCGCGTTCGTGCGCGCCTGCGACAACGCCGAGGAGGGCGCGCTCGTCGAGTGGTACGCCGACACCGGCATGTACGAGGTGGACTCGGCCCGCGACCTGGCCACCCTCTGGCGGACCGCGCTCGGTGACCGCGGGCACACCCGCGGCGCCCTGGACGCCCTGCACACCTGGGTGCGGCTGGCCGAGCGCCGGGCGGACGTCGCACAGGCCCTGGAGCTGCTGCTGCCCGCGCTGGTCGTCACCGCGGACGACCTCAGGCGCCTGAGCCACGAACTGGTCAACCTGCGCGCCCCGGACGGCGGCCCGCGCCCACCGGTGGCCGACCGCCTGCTCGGCCTCCTGATCCCCTCCACCTCCACCCCAGATCCATCGAGGAGTTGAACCATGGCGGAGTTCCGCCGTCAGCCGGAGTGGCAGCAGGACGCCAACCGGCACACCGCGCTCATCGACCCGGTGCTCACCGTGCGGCCGATCGCGCGCTTCGACCACACGGTCCGCCGCGCGGTCACCGCGATCGACCACGCGCTGGTCTTCGTCACCGCGAAGGGCACGTACGACGTCTACACGCCGCCGCACCGGCCGAGCCGCTCGGAGGCGGCCACCCGCCGCTACACATCCGTGTACGAGGTGGACATGGGCAGCCACCCCGTGCAGCTCGCCCTGGAGGTGCCGAGCGACGACGACGCGTTCTCCTTCGGCGCCACCGCGGACCTGACCTGGCGGGTCTCGGACCCGATCGCGTACGTGGCGAGCGGCGAGCGCGACGTGCCGACCCGGCTCACCCGTGAACTGCACCAGCTCGCGCGCCCGGTGTGCCGCGCCTTCTCCATCGAGGACAGCCCGGCCGCCGAGCGCGCGGTCCAGCAGGCCGTGGAGAGCGGCGGTTTCGCGGCGGGCATCGGGCTCGCCGTGACCTGCGCCGTACGACTGCGGCTGGACGACGAGGCGATCGCGCACCGCCGCCGGCAGCGGAGCCTGCGCTACGAGTCGGACATGCTCGATCCCGAGCACGAGTTCCGGCTCCGGCTGGCCCGGCAGCAGCACGAGCTGGAGATCCTGCGCCAGCAGCAGGACCACCAGCTGATCACCGAGAAGATCAACTTCTACCAGTACCACCTCCAGCACGGGGGCGTCGCCGCCTGGGCCCTGCACCTCTCCCAGCACCCCGAGGACACGAAGATGGTCATCGGGTCCATCCAGAAGGACCAGCTGGCCCTCATCAGAGGCCAGCTGCAGGTCATCGCCGGGGACACCCTGGAGGACTTCCAGAAGGCGGAGTCGGCCCGCTCGACCCTGCGGGCCGTCGACGAGCTGATCCAGCAGCAGGCGCCTCCGGGGCCGCGGGAGGGGCAGGGGGCACTGCCTGCCGGGGCTGCGCCCGGAACGCCGCAGACGCCGCCCCAGCCGCCGTATCCGGGCCAGCCTCCGCACCCCGGCCCGTCGCCCCGGACGCCGGACGCCGGACAGGCACCGTACGGCGACCGTCCTCCGTACGAGGGTGGCCGTCCTCCGTACGCCGGGCAGCCCCCCTACGCCGGGCAGCCCCCGTACGCGGGAGGTCCGCCGCCCTCCTCGGGGCAACCGTCGTACGACGCACAGCCGCTCCGCACCGGCGTTCCGGCGCCGTACGCCGGACAGCCCCCCTACGCGGGCGCTCAGCCGCCGTACACCGGCGCCCCGGACGCGGGGCCCGGCCCGACTCCGTGGCAGCACGGCAGCCCCACCTCGTACGGACCGCCGTCCGCACCGTCGGCCTCGCCCTCGTACGGACCGCCCGCACCCTCCCCGTCGCCGTACGCCACCCCCGGACCGGCTCCCGCCGTGCCCCCGGTACCGGGCGGCCCGGACGACGCCCGGTCCGTCGTACCGCCCGCCGCGCCGTCGCCGGACGCCGCGCAGGGCGAGCCCGCGTGACCTCACCCGGCTCGACACCGCAGGCGCCTGTCGTCCCACCGCCGAGCGCACCGCTCATCGGCTGACGTCCCGCACAGCCACCAGCCACACCGAAGGAGCCCGCATGTCCCAGCCCCCCGGCCCGGCCCCCGCGTCCCCCGAGCCCCGATACCCGGGAACCAACGATCCGCCACCCCAGCACCCGTGGTCCGCCGCTCCCCCACCGCAGTACCCCGGGGGGCCCGGAACGGGCGCACCGGGACCGCAGTACCCGGGGGCGACAGGGCAGCCCCCTCGGTACCCCCGCGATCCCGGACCGCAGTACCCGGGGACGACAGGGCACCCGCCCCAGTACCCGGGGACCGGCGGTCCCGCACCGCAGTACCCGGGCTCCGGCGCGCCCTCGGCACATCAGCAGGCGGCCCACCATCAGACGGCGGCGCCTCCGCCGCAGTACCCGGGGACTGACGCGCGGTACGCGGGTCAGCAGCCGCCACCGGCACCGTTCGTCCCGCGGCCCGCCGTCGCGCCCGACGATCTCGACTACCGCCACCAGGGCTCACGCGTTCATCTGGCGAGCCATCAGCGGGGTGCCGACGCCACCGCCATCGGGCAGCTCGCGACACAGATCCCGGGGGCCCTGGTGAGCCTCGCCGTGGTGTCGGCCCTCGCGCTCGGACTGTTCGGCACGGTCGTGGGCTGGCTGGTCGTGGTGGCCTGGCTGGCCTCCGGGGCGCTCGTCTTCCACCGGCCCACCGAGCTGCGCTTCGCCCGTCACGTGCTCAGGCTGCGGACGCCGCTGGCCGAGGAGCGGGCCCGGCTGGAGCCGATCTGGCGCGAGGTCGCGGCCCGGGCGGGTATCGAGGCGGGTACCTACGAGTTGATGGTGGAGAACAGCGACGACCTGAACGCGGTCGCGGTCGCCGGCCATGTCGTCGGCGTCACCACCTACTCCCTCAACCGGATTCCCAGCAGCAACCTCGCCGCCGTACTGGCCCACGAACTCGGCCACCACACCGGCGGCCACGCCTGGGCCGGGCTCCTCGGCTACTGGTACTCGCTGCCCGGCCGGCTCGCCTGGGCGTTCACCCGCGGGATGGCCAGAATCGCGCTCGCCGTCGCCGGGGTCTTCTCGGCGGCCGCGACCGGGCTGCTGATCCTCTTCATGGGGATGTTCGTGCTCACCGGGTTCCTCGTCGCCTGGTACATCACCATCCCCCTCGTCGTCGCGCCCTACCTCCTCGCCTACGCGGGCCGCCTCGGCGAACTGCGCGCCGATCAGCAGGCCGCGGCCCTCGGCTTCGCACCCGAGATGGCCGAGGTCCTGCACCACTTCCAGGCCGAGGAGGACGCCGCGAAGGCGGCTGCCGTCACCCAGGGCAGGAAGCTCCAGGAGCCCGGCGGCCTCGCCAGGCTGCTCTCCACCCACCCCGACAACTACACCCGGCTGCGCGCCCTGGAGCCGTATCTCCAGCTCCCGCACTAGGGCCACGCCCGGAGCGGAGCGGACCGCGACCCGGAACGGGAACGCGAACGGGAACGCCGAAGGGCGGTCACCCCGTCGGGGATGACCGCCCTTCGTACTGACTGCCTACTGCCTACTGGTTGTACGGACCGTAGTCGTAGTCCTCCAGCGGGACGGCCTGGCCGGAGCCGGTGCCGAACGGCGAGTAGTCGATGTCGTCGTAGCCGACGGCCGAGTACATCGCGGCCTTGGCTTCCTCGGTCGGCTCGACCCGGATGTTGCGGTAGCGGGACAGACCCGTACCGGCCGGGATGAGCTTACCGATGATGACGTTCTCCTTGAGGCCGATCAGGGAGTCGGACTTGGCGTTGATCGCCGCGTCCGTCAGAACCCTGGTCGTCTCCTGGAAGGACGCCGCCGACAGCCACGACTCGGTCGCCAGCGAGGCCTTGGTGATACCCATCAGCTGCGGACGGCCGGAGGCCGGGTGGCCGCCTTCCTGGACCACACGACGGTTCTCGGTCTCGAACTTCGAACGCTCGACCAGCTCGCCGGGCAGCAGCTCCGCGTCGCCCGACTCGATGATCGTCACACGGCGCAGCATCTGCCGGATGATGATCTCGATGTGCTTGTCGTGGATCGACACACCCTGCGAGTTGTAGACCTTCTGGACCTCGCCGACCAGGTGGACCTGGACGGCACGCTGACCCAGGATGCGCAGCACGTCGTGCGGGTTGGTGGCACCCACGGTGAGCTTCTGGCCCACCTCGACGTGCTCGCCCTCGGCCACCAGGAGACGGGCGCGCTTGGAGATCGGGAACGCCGTCTCCTCGCTGCCGTCGTCCGGGGTGACGACGAGCTTCTTGGTCTTCTCGGTCTCCTCGATCCGCACGCGGCCGGAGGCCTCGGAGATCGGGGCGACACCCTTGGGCGTACGGGCTTCGAAGAGCTCGACGACACGGGGCAGACCCTGGGTGATGTCGTCACCGGCCACACCACCGGTGTGGAAGGTACGCATCGTCAGCTGGGTACCGGGCTCACCGATGGACTGGGCGGCGATGATGCCGACCGCCTCACCGATGTCGACCAGCTTGCCGGTGGCCAGCGAGCGGCCGTAGCACATGGCGCAGGTGCCGACGGCGGACTCACAGGTCAGGACCGAACGGGTCTTGACCTCCTCGATGCCGTGCTTGACGAGCTCGTCGATGAGGACGTCGCCGAGGTCGGTGTTGGCCGGGGCCAGCACCTTGCCGTCGACGGTGATGTCCTCGGCCAGCGCACGTGCGTACACGCTGGTCTCGACGTTCTCCGTCTTGCGCAGCACGCCGTCCTCGCCGCGCTCGGCGATGGCCAGACGCAGACCACGGTCGGTGCCGCAGTCCTCCTCGCGGATGATGACGTCCTGCGAGACGTCGACCAGACGACGGGTGAGGTAACCCGAGTCGGCGGTACGCAGAGCGGTGTCGGCCAGACCCTTACGGGCACCGTGGGTGGAGATGAAGTACTCCAGCACGGACAGACCTTCACGGAAGGACGCCTTGATGGGACGCGGGATCGTCTCGTTCTTGGCGTTCGACACCAGACCACGCATACCGGCGATCTGACGCATCTGCATCATGTTGCCTCGTGCGCCCGAGTTCACCATCATCGAGACCGGGTTGGTCTTCGGGAAGTTCGCGTTCATCGCCTCGGCGACCTCGTTGGTCGCCTTGGTCCAGATCGCGATGAGCTCCTGCGTGCGCTCTTCCTTGGTGATCAGACCGCGCTCGTACTGCTTCTGGACCTTCTCGTCCAGGTCCTCGTAGCCCTTGACGATCGCGCGCTTCGCATCCGGAACGACGATGTCGGAGATGGCCACGGTGACGCCGGAACGGGTCGCCCAGAAGAAGCCGGCCGCCTTCAGGTTGTCGAGCGTCGCCGCCACGATGACCTTGGGGTAGCGCTCGGCGAGGTCGTTGACGATCTCGGAGAGCTGCTTCTTGCCGACCTCGTAGTCGACGAACGGGTAGTCCTCGGGCAGCAGCTCGTTGAAGAGCGCGCGGCCCAGGGTCGTACGCAGCCGGAAGGTGTCACCCTGCTGCCACTCCGGGTCGCCCTCTTCCCGCGCCGGCGGGGTCCAGCCGCGCGGCGGGATAGTGCCCACCGGGAAGCGGATGTCCACGCGCGACTGCAGCGAGAGCTCGCCGGCGTCGAACGCCATGATCGCCTCGGCCACGGAGGCGAAGGAGCGGTCCTCGCCCTTCACGTTCCGCAGGTCGCCGTCGGTGGTCAGGAAGAACAGACCGAGGACCATGTCCTGGGTCGGCATCGTGACCGGGCGGCCGTCGGCCGGCTTGAGGATGTTGTTCGAGGACAGCATCAGGATGCGGGCCTCGGCCTGCGCCTCCGCGGAGAGCGGCAGGTGGACGGCCATCTGGTCACCGTCGAAGTCCGCGTTGAACGCGGTGCAGACGAGCGGGTGGATCTGGATGGCCTTGCCCTCGACCAGCTGCGGCTCGAAGGCCTGGATGCCGAGGCGGTGCAGCGTCGGCGCACGGTTCAGCAGAACCGGGTGCTCGGCGATGACCTCTTCCAGGACGTCGTAGACGACCGTGCGGCCGCGCTCGACCATCCGCTTGGCGCTCTTGATGTTCTGCGCGTGGTTCAGGTCGACCAGGCGCTTCATCACGAACGGCTTGAAGAGCTCCAGCGCCATGGCCTTCGGCAGACCGCACTGGTGCAGCTTCAGCTGCGGACCGACGACGATCACGGAACGCGCGGAGTAGTCCACACGCTTGCCGAGCAGGTTCTGACGGAATCGACCCTGCTTGCCCTTGAGCATGTCGGACAGCGACTTCAGCGGACGGTTGCCGGGGCCCGTGACCGGGCGACCACGACGGCCGTTGTCGAAGAGCGCGTCGACGGCCTCCTGAAGCATGCGCTTCTCGTTGTTCACGATGATCTCGGGGGCACCGAGGTCAAGGAGTCGCTTCAGACGGTTGTTCCGGTTGATCACACGGCGGTACAGGTCGTTCAGGTCGGAGGTCGCGAAGCGGCCACCGTCCAGCTGCACCATCGGGCGAAGGTCCGGCGGGATGACCGGCACGCAGTCGAGCACCATGCCCTTGGGGCTGTTGCTGGTCTGCAGGAACGCGGAGACGACCTTGAGGCGCTTGAGCGCGCGGGTCTTCTTCTGGCCCTTGCCGGTGCGGATGATCTCGCGGAGGCGCTCGGCCTCCTCGTCGAGGTCGAAGGACTCCAGGCGCTTCTGCAGCGCCGCGGCACCCATCGAACCGTCGAAGTACGTGCCGAAGCGGTCACGCAGCTCACGGTAGAGGAGCTCGTCGCCCTCCAGGTCCTGGACCTTGAGGTTCTTGAAGCGGGTCCACACCTCGTCGAGACGGTCGATCTCGCGCTGCGCGCGGTCGCGCAGCTGCTTCATCTCACGCTCGGCGCCTTCGCGCACCTTGCGGCGCACGTCGGCCTTGGCACCCTCGGCCTCGAGCTCGGCCAGGTCGGTCTCGAGCTTCTTGGCGCGGGCCTCGAGGTCGGCGTCGCGGCGGTTCTCGACCTGCTGACGCTCGACGGAGACGTGGGCCTCCAGCGAGGGCAGGTCGCGGGTGCGGCGCTCCTCGTCGACGTACGTGATCATGTACGCGGCGAAGTAGATGACCTTCTCGAGGTCCTTCGGGGCGAGGTCGAGCAGGTAGCCAAGACGCGACGGAACGCCCTTGAAGTACCAGATGTGGGTGACGGGAGCGGCGAGCTCGATGTGGCCCATCCGCTCACGGCGCACCTTGGCGCGCGTGACCTCGACGCCACAGCGCTCACAGATGATGCCCTTGAAGCGGACACGCTTGTACTTGCCGCAGTAGCACTCCCAGTCCCGGGTCGGACCGAAGATCTTCTCGCAGAAGAGTCCGTCCTTTTCGGGCTTGAGGGTGCGGTAGTTGATGGTCTCGGGCTTCTTGACCTCGCCGTGGCTCCACTGACGGATGTCGTCAGCGGTGGCCAGACCGATCCGGAGCTCATCGAAGAAGTTGACGTCGAGCACTATGCGTCAATCCCTCTCAGGGTTGTAAGTCTTAGGGGTCTGAAACGGGGGTCCTGGGGCCGGCGGGCCTTGATCACCTTTTCCACAGGTGGCCAAGGCCCGGCCGGACTCCCGTCAGACCTCTTCGACGCTGCTCGGCTCGCGCCGGGACAGGTCGATGCCGAGCTCCTCCGCTGCGCGGAAGACGTCCTCGTCGGTGTCGCGCATCTCGATGGACATGCCGTCCGAGGACAGCACCTCCACGTTGAGGCACAGGGACTGCATCTCCTTGATGAGCACCTTGAAGGACTCGGGGATGCCGGGCTCGGGGATGTTCTCGCCCTTGACGATGGCCTCGTAGACCTTCACGCGGCCGGTCACGTCGTCGGACTTGATCGTCAGCAGCTCCTGGAGGGCGTAAGCGGCGCCGTACGCCTCCAGCGCCCACACCTCCATCTCACCGAAGCGCTGGCCACCGAACTGAGCCTTACCACCCAGCGGCTGCTGGGTGATCATCGAGTACGGACCGGTCGAGCGGGCGTGCAGCTTGTCGTCGACCAGGTGGTGGAGCTTGAGGATGTACATGTACCCGATCGAGACCGGGTCCGGGAACGGCTCACCGGAGCGGCCGTCGAACAGCCTCGCCTTGCCGGACGGGAGGACCAGACGGTCGCCGTCGCGGTTGGGCAGGGTGTGCTCGAAGAGACCCGCGAGCTCGTCCTCACGCGCACCGTCGAAGACGGGGGTGGCGACGTTGGTGCCCGGGGCGACCTGGTCGGCGCCGATGGCCTGCAGGCGCTGGGCCCAGTCGTCCGCGAGACCGGAGACGTCCCAGCCGCGGCTGGCGAGCCAGCCGAGGTGGATCTCCAGCACCTGTCCCGGGTTCATTCGGGACGGGACACCCAGCGGGTTGAGGATGATGTCGACCGGGGTGCCGTCCTCCAGGAACGGCATGTCCTCGATCGGCAGGATCTTCGAGATGACACCCTTGTTGCCGTGACGGCCGGCGAGCTTGTCACCGTCCGTGATCTTGCGCTTCTGCGCCACGTAGACACGAACCAGCTGGTTCACGCCCGGCGGCAGCTCGTCGCCCTCTTCACGGTCGAAGACGCGGACGCCGATGACCTTGCCGATCTCGCCGTGCGGGACCTTCAGCGAGGTGTCACGGACCTCACGGGCCTTCTCACCGAAGATCGCGCGCAGCAGGCGCTCTTCCGGCGTCAGCTCGGTCTCGCCCTTGGGCGTGACCTTGCCGACGAGGATGTCGCCGGCGACGACCTCGGCACCGATACGGATGATGCCGCGCTCGTCGAGGTCGGCGAGGACCTCCTCGGAGACGTTCGGGATGTCCCGGGTGATCTCCTCGGGGCCGAGCTTGGTGTCACGGGCGTCGACCTCGTGCTCCTCGATGTGGATCGAGGAGAGGACGTCGTCCTGTACGAGGCGCTGCGACAGGATGATCGCGTCCTCGTAGTTGTGACCCTCCCACGGCATGAACGCCACGAGCAGGTTCTTGCCGAGCGCCATCTCGCCGTCCTCGGTCGCGGGACCGTCGGCCAGGACCTGGCCTTCGATCACGCGGGCGCCCTCGTCCACGACAACCTTCTGGTTGACGGAGGTGCCCTGGTTCGACCGGGAGAACTTGTGCAGGCGGTACGTGGTGTACGTGCCGTCGTCGTTGGCGGTGGTGATGTAGTCCGCGGAGACCTCCTGGACCACACCGTCCTTCTCCGACTTCAGGACGTCACCGGCGTCGACCGCGCAGCGGTACTCCATGCCGGTGCCGACCAGCGGCGCCTCGGACTTGATGAGCGGAACGGCCTGACGCATCATGTTCGCGCCCATGAGGGCACGGTTGGCGTCGTCGTGCTCCAGGAACGGGATCATCGCGGTCGCGACCGACACCATCTGGCGCGGGGACACGTCCATGTAGTCGACGTCGTCACCGGGGACGTAGTCGACCTCTCCGCCACGACGGCGGACCAGGACGCGGGACTCCTCGAAGCGGAACTCGTCCGTCAGCGGCGCGTTGGCCTGCGCGATGACGAATCGGTCCTCTTCGTCGGCCGTCAGGTAGTCGACCTCGTCGGTGACGAAGCCGCCCGTGACCCTGCGGTACGGGGTCTCGACGAAACCGAACGCGTTGACCCGGCCGTAGGAGGCGAGCGAGCCGATCAGGCCGATGTTCGGGCCTTCGGGGGTCTCGATCGGGCACATGCGGCCGTAGTGCGACGGGTGCACGTCACGGACCTCGAAGCCGGCCCGCTCACGCGAGAGACCACCCGGGCCGAGCGCCGACAGACGGCGCTTGTGGGTGAGACCCGACAGCGGGTTGTTCTGGTCCATGAACTGCGACAGCTGGCTGGTGCCGAAGAACTCCTTGATGGAGGCGACGACCGGCCGGATGTTGATCAGGGTCTGCGGCGTGATCGCCTCGACGTCCTGAGTCGTCATGCGCTCGCGGACGACGCGCTCCATACGAGCCAGACCCGTGCGGACCTGGTTCTGGATGAGCTCGCCGACGTTGCGCAGACGACGGTTGCCGAAGTGGTCGATGTCGTCGGTCTCGACGACGATCGAGGTGCCGCTGTCACCAACGGTCTCGGTCTCACCGGCGTGCAGCTTCACCAGGTACTTGATCGACGAGATGATGTCCTCGACGGTCAGGATCCCGGCGTCCAGCGGGGCGGTGCCGGCCAGCTTCTTGTTGACCTTGTACCGGCCGACCTTGGCGAGGTCGTAGCGCTTCGGGTTGAAGTAGAGGTTCTCCAGAAGCGTCTGCGCGGCCTCACGGGTCGGCGGCTCGCCCGGACGCAGCTTGCGGTAGATGTCCAGCAGCGCGTCGTCCTGGCCCTGGGTGTGGTCCTTCTCCAGGGTGGCGCGCATGGACTCGTACTCGCCGAACTCCTCGAGGATCTGCTCGGTGGTCCAGCCGAGAGCCTTCAGGAGAACGGTGACCGACTGCTTGCGCTTGCGGTCGATGCGGACACCGACCATGTCGCGCTTGTCGATCTCCATCTCCAGCCAGGCACCCCGGGACGGGATGACCTTGGCGGAGAAGATGTCCTTGTCGGACGTCTTGTCGATGGAGGAGTCGAAGTAGACACCCGGCGAGCGGACCAGCTGCGACACGACGACACGCTCGGTGCCGTTGATGACGAAGGTGCCCTTGTTGGTCATGAGCGGGAAGTCGCCCATGAAGACCGTCTGGGACTTGATCTCGCCGGTCTCGTTGTTGGTGAACTCGGCGGTGACGAAGAGCGGGGCCGCGTACGTGAAGTCGCGGTCCTTGCACTCGTCGATGGAGTTCTTCGGGGGCTCGAAGCGGTGATCGCGGAACGTCAGGGACATCGACCCGCTGAAGTCCTCGATCGGGGAGATCTCCTCGAAGATCTCCTCCAGACCGGACTTGGTGGGGACGTCCTGTCCGCTGTCCAGAGCCGCCTCGACACGAGCCTTCCACGCGTCGTTGCCGAGCAGCCAGTCGAAGCTCTCGGTTTGCAGCGCAAGAAGGTTCGGAACCTCGAGGGGCTCCTTGATCTTTGCAAAGGAGATGCGCAGCGGGGCGGTGCTGGCGCCGTTGTTCGTATTCGCGGTCGAGGCAGTGCGCGAGGCGGCCAAGAGGGGGTCCTTCCGAGGGCTCGGACTCACTACGCGCGTACCGGTCCCATGTCGGACAAAGCGTCGGGCCGTTCCCGATCCGGCCGGGTAAAGGCCAGGTCAGAGATAGTCCAACCGTCGATGCTCAAACACGGGTATGCCCCTGGTGACGGGCAGGAGGCAGCTAACAGGCAGCGCAAAGGGTCAGTGTAGCCACTAGGCCCACTGATGTCCAGTCCCGGTTTCGGGAGACCCTCATTGTTGTCAACACCTGCGGCAAGCCACGCCCTCAATGCACATCGATACTGCCCTCTTCGTCGGCGATCCATGCCTCGGATACGGATCGTTGTGACGACGCGTCCTGAGAATTGCGCGCTGCGTGCGGTTCGTCAAGGCCCCCCATGCCCGAGCAAGTGCCGCGATCGTCACGTGCGGCCCGTCTTGCAACCCGTCCCTCTGCCTGTCACAGGGTGGTTGGAGGCACAACGAAGATCACCATACTCGTCGCCGCCTGCAGCGCAAGGCTGCCGCTTCGGGGACCCCCTGGAACGCCGAAGAGCGACCACCCAGTTGGGTGATCGCTCTTCGGTGCGTCAGCGTTACAGCGCTTCTTGAGCGGCTGTCACAGCTTCACAGGAGTCCTCGGGGGACTCGTCGAGTTACTTGACCTCGACGGAGGCGCCGGCGGCCTTGAGGGACTCGGCAGCCTTCTCGGCGGCCTCCTTGGCGACCTTCTCGAGGACGGGCTTCGGAGCGCCGTCGACGAGGTCCTTGGCCTCCTTCAGGCCCAGCGAGGTGAGCTCACGCACGACCTTGATGACCTGGATCTTCTTCTCGCCGGCACCCGTGAGGATGACGTCGAACTCGTCCTGCTCCTCGACGGCCTCAACGGCGACGGGGCCGACCGGGGCAGCGGCGACCGCGGCGGCGGCGGTGACGTCGAACTTCTCCTCGAAGGCCTTCACGAACTCGGAGAGCTCGATGAGGGTGAGGTTCTCGAACTGCGCGAGCAGCTCTTCCTGGGACAGCTTCGCCATGATGGCGTCCTTCCACTAATTCGGCAGGTGCCGGGATGTACTGGTGAGGCGGGCGTACGTTCGGCCCGCTACGACCGTCGCCTCAGGCGGCGGTCAATGCGCGAGCCGAATTACTCGGCACCGCCCTGCTCGGCCTGCTTGACACGAAGCGCCTCCGCGGTGCGGACGAACTTCGAGGGGAGCGCCTGGAAGAGACGAGCAGTCTGCGTCTGCTTGCCCTTGAAGGCACCCGCCAGCTTGGCGAGCAGAACCTCGCGGGACTCGAGGTCCGCAAGCTTCTTGATCTCGTCGGCGGACAGCGCCTTGCCGTCAAGGACACCGCCCTTGATGACGAGGTTCGGGTTGTCCTTGGCGAAGTCACGAAGACCCTTCGCGGACACCACCGGGTCACCGGTGATGAACGCGACCGCCGTCGGACCGTTGAACAGGTCGTCGAGCGTAGAGATCCCGGCCTCGTTGGCCGCAATCTTGGTCAGCGTGTTCTTCACCACGGCGTACTGGGCGTCTTCACCGAGCGAACGGCGCAGCGTCTTGAGCTGCGCCACGGTGAGACCCCGGTACTCGGTCAGCACGGCGGCGTTCGAGCTGCGGAACTGGTCCGCGAGCTCGGCTACCGCGGCAGCCTTGTCGGGCCTTGCCATAGAGCGTCGGCCTCCTTCCGGGTGATGAGGACCGCTCAGAAGGGACTGACAAAACGAAACGCCCCGGCGCAGGCGCACGGGGCGTAGCTCGACCGGATTCCTCCGCACGCTGCGCGTGCGAACTCCGGGAACACTTCCACGAACACCTACGCGGGTCGTCCGCAGTTTCAGCGGATCCTTCGGTCACCACACCCTCTTGCGAGTGCGAGGCAACGACCAGCGGTCTTTGGCTTCTCGAGGAGAGTACGTGAAGGGGACGTCGCCAAGCAAATCCGCCCGGAGGGGTCAGCCCGGGTCAGCCCTGCTGGGCGCCCTTCATCATCTCGGCGAGGTCGACGGTGTCCTTGGCGGGCGGGGCCGTCACCGTCACCGGCTCGTTGAAGTCGAGGAAGGTGATGGTCATGTCGAGCGGTCCCTTGTCGGCGGTGCCCCGCATACGGAACTGCTTGGTGTGGTCGTCGCCGTCGATCCACATGTCCATCGTGAGAGCGTCGACGCCCAGCTTCGTGTACTGGTCGAGGCTCTTCTCCCGCTTCTCACGGGTGGCCTTGTCCTCGCTCTTGAGCGACTTGCGGAACTCGTCGAGGGTGACCTTCCCCTTGTAATGCGTGGTCCGCACACCGTCGACGGTCTCGGTCCCGACCTTCTTCACGTCCTTCGAACCGGTGAGGAAGCTGGACTCGGCCGCCGGGTTCTTGTCGGCCGCTCCGCCGCCCAGCTGGTCGGCGCTCAGCTCCTTGTCCGCGCCGAGCGCGGACATGTCGAACTTGATCCAGTGCTTGCCGCCCATGTCCTTGGCGGCCTGGGCGCCCCCACCGACGTACATCGCCTTGCCCACGAGCCGGATCTCGACCGGGCCGTCGGCGGCCCGTTCCTCGGCGGTCATCTTCATGCTCATGGCCAGCGGCTTCATGCGCATCGCCGCCTCGCCGCTGACCTTGCCCTCCGGAGGCACCTGGCCGGTCATCCGGTAGTGCAGAGAGGTGATGTCCTCGGTCTTCTTCGCCGCCTTCGCCACGGCCGCGGCGGGCGTGAGCGCGGGCGACTCCTCCGCGGCGCCCTTCGTGCAGCCCACGGCACCCCCGCCGAGCACCAGCGCCGCGAGTGCCGCACCGATCGTGCGGCGCCCCGCCGAGTCGTTCACAGAAAGCCTCATGCTTCCCCCCAGGGAACAGATGAGCGATTCACAGATTCGAAGCGAGCGTACTCAACGGAGCTCACGTGATCATCCGAGTTTCCCGCGGCCCTGGAGAGGCTGGCGGCGGGGCGAGGGCCGGGCGGCGGGACTCAGCCGGAGCTCGTGCCGGACCCGGTCGACGTGTCGCCGCTGCCGGGCGTCATGCCCTGCTTCTTCAGGAGGTCCTTGAAGTCCTCGGTGTCACCGGCCGGGGGCGCCGCGGCGGAGACCTTCACTCCGTAGTCGCTGTAGTACGTCGTGGAGGACATCGTGCCGCCCGTCATCGCGGCCTTGGAGACCGCCTTGACGGCCAGGTCCTTGCCGTCGACCCAGATGTCGACACTCTCCGTCGTGATGCCCGCCTGGGTGAACTGCTTCTTCATGTCCGCGAGTTGACCCGCGGTGAGACGGGAGCTCCTGGCCGCGAAGTCCGCGATGTTCACCGTGCCCGCGTAATGCGTGGTCTTCTTGCCGCGGACCGTCTCCTCGCCGACCTTCTTGACGTCGCCGGACGCCAGCAGGAGCTTCACCGACTGGTTCGGCGAGTTGTTCTGCGCCTGGTCCTTCACGAGCGCGCCGGAGCCGCCCCCGAACTTCGCCAGGTCGTCGTACCCGTACCTGATCCAGTGCTTGCCGCCCGCCTGCTGGGCGAAAGCGTCGCCCATCTTCGCGTAGTAGGCGTCGGACAGATAGCGGGCCTCCATGGAGGCGCTGCCCATCTTGCGCATCGTGTCGGCCATCGTGCCGCCGGTGTACGTGATCGTCATGTCGCCGATGAGGCCGTTGCCCCAGCCCATGACGCCGCTCGACTTCATGGACATCAGCGCGCCCATGCTCGTCGTGGACTCGACCCGGGCGGAGTCCGCGCCGTTTGTGGACTTCTCGGCGGACCGCAGGGCCGCGATGGGGCTGACGTGCGTGGCGCTCTTGCGGCCGGCCTTGTCGCCCTTGTCCGAACTCCCTGAAGAACCGGAGGAGTTGCAGGCCGCCGCCCCCGCCAGCGCGGCCGTCAGTGCGATCGAGAGGGTCACGCGGCGCACCATGATGCTCTTCATTCGTCCCACCCCTATGCGAATTCCGTGAGCCGCACGCTAGCGCGGCCCACTGACACCCGTATCCGAAATCTCTCCGGGGCGATCGCCCGGAAAGGCCTCCGGACATGAGGACGGGCCCCGCACCTCGAAAGGTTGCGGGGCCCGTTCAGATACGCGTGCGCGACGCGGTCACCGGGGTGAGCGGGAGGCTCAGACGGCGGCCGGGTCCTCCTCGACGAGGAGGTTGCGGGTGCGGTTCGAGTCGACGGGAACGCCGGGGCCGATCGTGGTGCTGATCGCGGCCTTCTTGATGTAGCGACCCTTGGCGGCCGACGGCTTCAGACGAAGGATCTCGTCGAGGGCCGCACCGTAGTTCTCCACCAGCTTGGTGTCGTCGAAGGACACCTTGCCGATGATGAAGTGCAGGTTCGAGTGCTTGTCGACGCGGAACTCGATCTTGCCACCCTTGATCTCGGTGACAGCCTTGGCGACGTCCGGGGTCACGGTGCCGGTCTTGGGGTTCGGCATGAGACCACGGGGACCGAGCACGCGGCCGAGGCGGCCGACCTTGCCCATGAGGTCCGGGGTGGCGACGACGGCGTCGAAGTCCAGACGGCCCTTCGCCACCTCGTCGATGAGCTCGTCGGAGCCGACGATGTCGGCGCCCGCGGCGGTCGCGGCCTCGGCACGGTCACCGGTCGCGAAGACCAGGACCCGGGCGGTCTTACCGGTGCCGTGCGGGAGGTTCACGGTGCCACGGACCATCTGGTCGGCCTTGCGCGGGTCGACACCCAGGCGGAAGGCGACCTCGACGGTGCCGTCGAACTTGCTCGTGGAGGTCTCCTTGGCGAGACGGACGGCCTCGAGCGGGGCGTAGAGCTTCTCCCGGTCGACCTTGGCGTCCGCAGCGCGGAGAGACTTGCTGCGCTTGCTCACTACTGCTCCTGATGTGTTCTGAGGAGTCGTGGTACGGGCCGAGCAGGCCCTGCCACGTGCGGCCGGAGCCGCATGGTTCCTACGAAGGTGGGTGTCAGCCCTCGACCGTGATGCCCATGGAACGGGCGGTGCCGGCGATGATCTTCGCGGCGGCGTCCAGGTCGTTGGCGTTGAGGTCGGGCATCTTGGTCGTGGCGATCTCGCGGACCTGCGCCTGGGTGATCTTGGCGACCTTGGTCTTGTGCGGCTCGCCGGAGCCCTTCTCGACACCCGCGGCCTTGAGGATCATCTTCGCGGCCGGCGGAGTCTTGGTCACGAAGGTGAAGGAACGGTCTTCGTAGACCGTGATCTCCACCGGGATGACCCAGCCACGCTGCGACTCGGTCGCGGCGTTGTAGGCCTTGCAGAACTCCATGATGTTGACGCCGTGCTGACCGAGCGCGGGGCCGACCGGCGGGGCCGGGTTCGCCGCACCGGCGTTGATCTGGAGCTTGATAAGCCCCGTGACCTTCTTCTTCTTGGGAGGCATTCCGGGTCCTCTTTCGTTTTCGCCTTCCTACGTCCGAGTCGCCCCGGACGGCTGCCTTCAACCGAGGTGATGATCCGGATGGAGGCATACCGCACAACGATAACGGGTATCTGTGCGCGGCTAAAAACCGAGCAGGTCAGACAGGCTGTGACAGCCCGTCTGACCTGTTCGGAAGACGTACGTCCAGAAGGTGCTAGTTCTTCTGGATCTGGTCGAAGGAAAGCTCGACCGGGGTCTCGCGGCCGAAGATCTCGACGAGGCCCTTGACCTTCTTCGAGTCGGCGTTGATCTCGTTGATGGTGGCCTGCAGCGTGGCGAACGGGCCGTCGGTGACGGTGACCGAGTCGCCGACCTCGAAGTCCAGCACCTGGACCTCGACCTTGCGCTGCGGAGCGGGCTTGCCCTCGGCCTCGGCGGCCTCGCGGGCGGCCTTCTCCTCGGCCTCCGGGGCGAGCATCTTGACGATCTCGTCCAGGGTCAGCGGGTACGGGTCGTAGGCGTTGCCCACGAAGCCGGTGACGCCGGGCGTGTTGCGGACGACACCCCAGGACTCGTTCGTCAGGTCCATGCGGACCAGGACGTAGCCCGGGAGCTTGTTCTGCTTGATCGTCTTGCGCTCGCCGTTCTTGATCTGCGCGACCTCTTCCTGCGGCACCTCGGCCTGGAAGATGAAGTCCTCGACGTTCAGCGAGACGGCACGCTGCTCGAGGTTGGTCTTCACGCGGTTCTCGTAACCGGCGTACGTGTGGATGACGTACCACTCGCCGGGGAGCATGCGCAGTTCCTCGCGCAGGGCGGTCACGGGGTCGACGGGCTCGGCCTCTACTTCGGCCTCGGCCTCTGCTTCGGCCTCGGTCTCGTCGGCGTCGTCGTCGGTGAGCGCCTCGGCGGGCACGTCCTCGTCCTCGACGTCCTCACCGGACTCGTCCTCGACGTGCAGGGCCGCCTCCTCGGCGGGCTCGCCGGCGGCGGCATCGGCAGCCTCGAACTCGTCCACGACGTCCGCTCCCTCGACGATCTCGAGCTCGTCGTCAACGGACTCGACCGACTCGGTGGCGTCGTTCAGGTTCGGGTCAGACACGGTGGCTGCTTCTTCCTGGATACATGGGGGTGGAACACGCGAAAGGGGCGCCGGTGACGGCGCCCTTCGCTCTCGGCTCAGCCGAAGACGTACTTGGCGGCGTGGTTGAGCCCATAGTCAATCACGGTCACCAGGCCGATCATGATGACGACGAACACAATCACCACTGTGGTGTAAGTCGTCAGCTGATTGCGAGTCGGCCAGACAACCTTACGGAGTTCCGCGATGATCTGGCGGTAGAAAGTGGCAAGGCGCTTCAGCGGGCCCTTCTTGGCACGCTTACCGCCCTTGCGGGCCTTCTTTTTGGACTCCGGCGCCTCGGCATCAGGCATGTCGATGGAGCCCACGGCGTCCGTCACTCGTCCTCACCTGATTCCCGGGTCGTGACCGTGCCGCGCCCGGCTGAGCCGCACGGCGGTGCATTGCAGTACGTACATGCGCGCACACATCCTGATGAAAGGCGTGTGTAGCAGGGCCGGAGGGACTTGAACCCCCAACCGCTGGTTTTGGAGACCAGTGCTCTACCAATTGAGCTACGACCCTTTGATTTCCCCAACGTACCGCATCCGACCGGGTGCTCGGTGTGCACCGGTTGAGCGCGGCCGGTGAAGGCCAACGAGGTGAGAGTGTACGTGGTCCGGAGCCGGTCGTCGAACAGAAAGTGTCCGTACGGGCTTCCTCCGCTGAAGATCGACTGGTGGGGCGCGTGGATCCGGACGGATGTTCTGCCGACGTTCAGTCTGTGAAACCCGTGTGCCGGGGTCGTTTCCGGTCTGAAACGATGGGTCCCATGAGCCCTGCAACCCCTCCCACCGAGCGCCGGGTCTCCGCCCGAGTCGGCGCGATCTCCGAGTCCGCCACCCTCGCCGTGGACGCCAAGGCCAAGGCACTCAAGGCCGCCGGACGTCCGGTGATCGGCTTCGGCGCCGGTGAGCCCGACTTCCCGACCCCGGACTACATCGTCCAGGCCGCCATCGAGGCCTGCTCGAACCCCAAGTACCACCGATACACGCCGGCCGGCGGGCTCCCCGAGCTGAAGGCCGCGATCGCCGCGAAGACACTGCGCGACTCCGGCTACGAGGTGGAGGCCGCCCAGGTCCTGGTCACCAACGGCGGCAAGCAGGCCATCTACGAGGCCTTCGCCGCGATCCTCGACCCGGGCGACGAGGTCATCGTCCCGGCGCCGTACTGGACGACCTACCCGGAGTCCATCCGTCTCGCCGGCGGTGTCCCGGTGGACGTCGTCGCGGACGAGACCACCGGCTACCGCGTCTCGGTCGAGCAGCTGGAGGCCGCCCGCACCGAGAACACCAAGGTGCTGCTCTTCGTCTCCCCGTCCAACCCGACGGGCGCGGTCTACACCCGCGAGCAGATCGAGGAGATCGGCCGCTGGGCCGCCGAGAAGGGCCTGTGGGTCCTGACCGACGAGATCTACGAGCACCTGGTCTACGGGGACGCGGAATTCCACTCGCTGCCCGTGGTGGTGCCCGAGCTGCGCGACAAGTGCATCGTCGTGAACGGCGTCGCCAAGACGTACGCGATGACCGGCTGGCGCGTGGGCTGGGTCATCGGTCCGAAGGACGTGATCAAGGCCGCGACCAACCTCCAGTCGCACGCCACGTCGAACGTCTCGAACGTGGCCCAGGTCGCCGCGCTCGCCGCCGTCTCCGGCGACCTCACGGCCGTCGCGAAGATGCGCGAGGCCTTCGACCGCCGCCGCAAGACCATCGTGCGCATGCTGAACGAGATCGACGGCGTGCTCTGCCCCGAGCCCGAGGGCGCCTTCTACGCGTACCCCTCGGTGAAGGGACTCCTCGGCAAGGAGATCCGCGGCAAGCGCCCCGCCGACACGGTCGAGCTGGCCGCGCTCATCCTGGAGGAGTCCGAGGTCGCGGTCGTCCCGGGCGAGGCCTTCGGCACGCCGGGCTACCTGCGCCTGTCGTACGCCCTCGGTGACGAGGACCTGGTCGAGGGCGTCAGCCGCATCCAGAAGCTGCTGTCCGAGGCCAAGGACTGACCTCCTCCGCCCTCTCGCGCCCTTCGGGGCGCCGGTGACGTCATCGCGCTCCACGCGCGCGTGCGGGGCCGGCCACTCTCAGGAGTGGCCGGCCCCCGTTCGTTCGTTCGAGCAGGTCTCCGATCAGCGAAAGCGCTACCGGCACGACACACGCGTACGGCAGGATCTTCGGATGGAGCGCGTACGTGATGTGAGTGAACTGCCGAAGGCCCATCTGCACCTGCATTTCACCGGTTCGATGCGGCACACCACCCTGCTGGAACTGGCGGACAAGTACGGCGTACGGCTGCCGGACGCGCTGACCAGCGGCGAACCACCGAAGCTGCGGGCGACCGACGAGCGCGGCTGGTTCCGCTTCCAGCGCCTGTACGACGCCGCGCGGTCCTGCCTGAGAGAGCCCGAGGACATCCAGCGCCTGGTGCGCGAGGCCGCCGAGGAGGATCTGAAGGACGGCTCCGGATGGCTGGAGATCCAGGTCGACCCGACGTCGTACGCCCCGCGCCTCGGCGGTCTGACCGCGGCCCTGGAGGTCATCCTCGACGCGGTCGACTCGGCCGTGCGGGAGACCGGACTCGGAATGCGCGTCCTGGTGGCCGCCAACCGGATGAAGCACCCCCTGGACGCCCGCACGCTGGCCCGGCTCGCCGTGCGGTACGCGGACCGGGGGATCGTCGGTTTCGGGCTCTCCAACGACGAGCGGCGGGGCATGGCGCGGGACTTCGACCGGGCCTTCGCCATCGCCCGCGAGGGCGGGCTGCTGTCCGCGCCGCACGGCGGCGAACTGACCGGTCCCGCCTCGGTCCGCGACTGCCTGGACGACCTGCACGCCTCCCGGATCGGCCACGGGGTGCGGGCCGCCGAGGACCCGCGGCTGCTGAAGCGCCTCGCGGACCGCGGGGTGACCTGCGAGGTCTGTCCCGCCTCGAACGTCGCCCTGGGCGTCTACGAGAAGCACGCCGATGTCCCCCTGCGCACTCTGTTCGAAGCCGGTGTCCCGATGGCCCTCGGCGCCGACGACCCGCTGCTCTTCGGATCCCGGCTCGCCGCCCAGTACGAGATCGCCCGCCGCCACCACGCCTTCACGGACCCGGAACTGGCCGAGCTGGCCCGCCAGTCCATCCGCGCCTCCGCCGCGCCGGAGGACGTCCGCGCGAAGCTGCTGGCCGGCGTCGACGACTGGCTGACCGCCTAGCCCGCTAGAGCTTGTCCGAGGCGCCCGCGGACCCCGTCCTGTCCCCGGGCGCGATCCCGGCGAGCAGGGTGCGGACCAGCGCCGGGGCGAAGGTGTCCAGGGGCGGCGGCGTGCCCTCCTCGGTGGCGTCGTAGGCGAACGCCCGCTGCGCGCAGGCCCCGAGGAGGAGGGACGCGGCCGCGTAGGTGTCGGTGTCCGGCTGGACACGCCCGGCCCGCCGTTCCGCCAGCAGATAGGCGGCGACGCCCCGGATGGGCATGTGCGGGCCCGCGCCCATGGCCCGCATGGCGTCGTCGTGACGTCGCTTGAGCTGTGTCTCCGCGTACAAGGAGGCGGCGATCGGAAAACTCTGCTCGTAGAAGAGGGCCGCCTGACGGGCGATCTCCGTGAGGTTCTCCTCCAGGGAGTGCTCCCGCGGCTCGGCCGTCAGCCGCTCCAGGAGAGGGCCGAGCTGGGGCAGCCGCTCGTGGAGGACCCGGATGAAGAGCTCTTCCTTGCTCGCGAAGTACTTGTAGAGCGCCGCCTCGGAGCAGCCGGCCGCCCTGGCGATCTCCTTGGTGGTGGCACGGGAGAGACCGAGCGTGAGCATGAGCTCGTGCGCCGCGTCGAGGATGCGGATCCTGGCCGGTTTCGACGGCGTGGGCTCCGTGGCGGATTTCTGCTCCATGGGGCCCAAGGATTCCATGACACGTCCTGACGGGGTTGACGGGTGGGTGAGTACTTACTCACTCTAGAAGAAGCACGAGTGAGTGAACACTCACCCACCCCATCTCCTTCTCATGCGGAGCAGGTCATGAAACTCACCGTTTTCGGTGCCACCGGAGGCATCGGCCAGGAGATCGTCCGCCAGGCCCTGGGCGCGGGCCACCAGGTCACGGCCGTCGTACGGGATCCCGCGCGGCTCACCGTCACGGGCGCGGGCCTGGAGGTGTTCCGCGCGGATCTCACCGACCCGGGGTCGCTGCGCCCCGCCGTCGCGGGCCGGGACGCCGTCCTGTCCGGTCTCGGCGCGCGCAGCCGCAAGGACGCCGGGGTCGCGGCCCGGCTCACCCGTACGGTGCTGGGTGCCATGGAGGCGGAGCAGGTGCGGCGACTGCTCGTCGTCAGCGCGAGTCCGGTCGGCCCCGGCGCCGCGAACGACACGCGCGTCGACCGCGCGATGCGTCGGCTGATCTCCAGCATCCTGAAGGACGTGTACGCCGACCTGAGGGAGATGGAGGGCGAACTGGCGGCCAGTTCCACGGACTGGACCGTCGTCCGTCCGCCCAGGCTCCAGAACAAGCCGCTGACCGGCTCGTACCGCTCGGTTGTGGGTGGCTTCCCGCCCAAGGGCCGCTTCATCGCGCGCGCGGACGTGGCCCACGCGATGCTGGCGATGATCGACGACCCGGGGACCGTGAAGCAGGGCGTGGGCGTCGCCTACTAGGGCTGGTCCATATGCCCGCACCTGCCGGGGCGCTGGGCACGGGCCCCGCGGAGCCTTTCAGGGACCTCTGGAGCCTTTCAGGAACCTCGCGGACTCCCGGAGCCTTCATGCCAGGAGCCTTCATGCCCTTCAGGCCCGTCAGAGGCCGGCGTTCACCGTCACCGGCTCGTTGACCAGGGTGATCCCGAAGGCGTCGTGGACACCGGCCACGACTTCCCGGGCCAGCGCGAGGAGGTCCTCGGTGGTGGCCCCGCCCCGGTTGGTGAGGGCCAGCGTGTGCTTGGTGGAGATACGGGCGGGCCCGGTTCCGTAGCCCTTGGTGAAGCCCGACTTGTCGATCAGCCAGGCGGCGGAGGTCTTGGTGTGGCCCTCACCGGCCGCGTACGCCGGCGGTACGGCGTCGGCGCCGAGCCGCTCCTTCACGCGCGCGTGGAAGACGGCGAACGCCTCGTCCGAGAGGATCGGGTTGGTGAAGAACGACCCGGCGGACCAGGTGTCGTGGTCCTCGGGGTCGAGCACCATCCCTTTACCGGCACGCAGCTTCAGGACCGTCTCGCGGGCGGCGCCGAGGGGCACTCGGTCGCCGGGCTCCACGCCGAGCGCACGGGCCGTCTCGGCGTACTTGACCGGCGCCGACAGTCCCTGCGCGTCCTCCAGCTCGAAGCGGACGCGCAGCACCACATGGCGCTCGGGATCGGCCTTGAAGCGGCTGTGGCGGTACGAGAAGGCGCACTCGGCGTTGGTCAGCGTGACCGTCTCGCGCGTCTTCCGGTCGTAGGCGGTCACTTCGATGATCGTCGAGGACACTTCCTGGCCGTAGGCGCCCACGTTCTGGATCGGGGTCGCGCCCGCGGAGCCGGGGATGCCTGCGAGGCACTCGATCCCGGCGAGCCCGGCCTCGACGGTGCGGGCGACCGCGTCGGTCCACACCTCGCCCGCGGCCAGCTCCAGCCTCGTACCGTCGAGCGAGAAGCCCTTCGTGGCGATGCGCAGGGCGGTCCCCGCGAAGCCCTTGTCGCCGATGACGAGGTTCGATCCGCCGCCGATGAGCAGCAGCGGCGTACCGGCGTCGTCGGCCTCGCGCACGGCGGCGATCACCTCGGCGTCCGTCGTGGCGGTGACCAGCCGGGCGGCCGGGCCACCGAGCCGGAAGGTGGTCAGCGGGGCGAGCGGGGCATCGTGGAGTTCCTGCACGGGCCCAAGAGTACGAGAAGGGGCGGGGGCGCCCGGCCACCGGTGCGCTGCGGACACGTGAACGGCCCCGCCGGTGGGCGGGGCCGTTCACGTCCCGAGGGCTTGACCGGGCTGACTTTCCTGGAGGTTCGATCAGGCGGTCGGGTGTTTCGCGGGGCTCGTCCGAAGCCACGTGAACCGGTGCTTCGTGCCGCGCGTCAGCGGGAGGGTGTTTCGAGGGTGACGGTTCCGGCGGAGGCGGTCGCAAGAGCGCCGGCTTCGAGCGAGCCGGCTTCGAGCGAGTCCGATTCGGAGGCGTGCGCCGGGGCATCGGCCGTCTCGGTGCGCGCCGTACGACGGGCGGTCGGGATGACCAGGGCCGCGACACCCGCGAGGGCGACGACCGAGGCGCCGACCACGAGCGCGGGCCGCAGTCCGTCGATGAAGGTCTGGGCCGTCGCGTAGCCGCCCTGCGCCGAGAAGATCGAGGACATCACCGCGATCCCGAGCGCGCCGCCCACCTCGCGCAGCGCGTTGTTGGCACCGGAGGCGATGCCCTGCTCGTGCGGCCGGACGCTGGACATGACCAGGTTGGAGGCCGGGGCGAAGTACAGGGACATCCCGACACCGCTGATGATCAGCGCGGGAAGCTGGGAGGCGTACGAGGCGTCGGCGGCGACCACGGAGGCGTAGTAGGCGAGCCCGGCGGCCTGCAGGAAGAGCCCGGTGGCCACGACGGGGCGCCCGCCGATGCGGTCGGACAGGTAGCCGGCGATGGGCGCCACGAGCATCGGCATACCGGTCCAGGGCAGCATGCGCAGCCCCGCCTCGGTCGGCGAGTACCCGAGCACGCCCTGCATGTACTGGCTGAGCAGGAAGATCGAGCCGAACATCCCGAGGAACATCAGCAGGCTGGCCGCGTTGATCCCGGCGAAGGCGCGGGAGCGGAAGAGCCGCATCGGGAGCATCGGGTGCTCGGCCCGGGTGCCGTGGATGACGAAGCCGGTGAGCAGCGCGACGCCCGCGAACAGGCCGGTCAGGACGAACGGGCTGGTCCAGCCGTCGGCGGGGCCGCGGACCAGGCCGTAGACGATCCCGAAGAGACCACCGCTGGCGAGCAGGGTCCCCGGGAAGTCGAGCCGGGCACCGGCGCCGAACGACTCGGACAGACGCAGCCGCGCGAGCGGGAGCACGGCGAGGCCCAGCGGAACGTTCAGCCAGAAGATCCAGTGCCAGGAGATGTGCTCGGTGAGGCTGCCGCCGATGAGGGGCCCGGAGGCGACCGCGAGTCCGTTGACCGCGCCCCATATCCCGTATGCCATCCCGCGCTTGGCGGCCGGAACCGCGGCCGTCAGCAGGGTCAGGGTCAGCGGCATCATGATCGCCGCGCCGACGCCCTGGACCGCGCGGGCGGCGATCAGCGAGTCGATGCCGGGCGCCATGGCCGCGGCGGCGGAGGCTCCGGTGAAGACGCTCAGGCCGACCAGGAAGAGCCTGCGGCGGCCGAACCGGTCGCCGAGCGCCGCGCCGAACATCAGCAGGACGGCGAAGGTGAGCGTGTAGGCGCTCACGGTCCATTCCAGGTCGTCCAGCGCTCCGCCGAGGTCCTTGCGGATGGAGGGCAGTGCGGTGGTGACGACGAGATTGTCGAGGGCCGCCATGAACCCGGCGACGCTGGTGATGAGGAGGGCCCACCCGGCTCCACCGCGCCGCCCGGCCGGTGCTGCGGCCGACGCCGGGGCCGACCCCTCGGGCGGTCCTGCGGCCCCTGCCGGGGCCGGTGCCGCCGATCCGTTCCTCGCTGTCCGTGCCGTCCGCTGAGACATCGCTCCCCCAGAAGGTGATGTGATCGCTATCGATGGTTAGTTATTGATGACTAACTTTTGAGGTCATGAAGACGTGCCGAACACCGCCTTCACCGTCGCGCTACTTCTCCAGCCGCCCCGTGACCCGAGCCGACGGATAGAGCCCTTCCCAGACCCGGTGCTCGGGCGGGAACCCCATCGCCACCAGGCAGTTGATGAGCATTCCGTACGCCATGAAGGTCGCGGTCTCGTCCGCGTCGGCCCCGAGCGGCACATGAACCGTGTCCCAGAGCCGCATCCAGCCGGCCCGGACCGCCTCGCCGAGCTCGTGGTCGCCGGCCTCCTCGGCTGCCGCCACCGCGACGTACATCTGCATCTGCATGAGCAGCCGCTCCGGGTGCTCCGCGATGACCTTCACGTAGGCGTTCGCCATGGCATGCACGGCCTCTTCGCCCTCCAGCCCTTCGGTGGCCTCCTCCAGGGTGCGTCGGGCGAGGTCCATGCAGTGCTCGGCGGCCGCCAGGAAGATCGCCTTCTTTCCCGGGAAGAGCCGGAAGAGATACGGCTGCGAGACACCCACGCGCTTGGCGATCGCCTCGGTGGACGTGCCGTAGTAGCCGCCCCGGGCGAACTCGCTCATCGCCGCGCGGATGACGCTCTCGCGCCTCTCCTCTGCGCTCATCCTGACCATGCGGCTAAGTTAGTGCTCAATCACTAACTAAGTCAAGCGATACGGCTGTGCGGATGCCTTGGGTGCGCGCCTGACAGGAACCTCCGCAGAGACGCGTACGCCAGCCCGTACAGGAGCGCGTAAAGGGCGCCCCAGGAACGCGTAAGGGGCGCCCGCAATGGCGGACGCCCCTTACCTCGGCCTTGGGATCAAGCCAGCCGTACGACCGCTCGGGACATTCCCAGCACCTTCTGTCCGGCGCTGGTCGCCGTGAGGTCGACGCGGACGGTGTTGCCGTCGAGCTTGGCCGCGACCTTGCCACTGACCTCGATCGTGGCGCCCTTGTCGTCGTTCGGGACGACGACGGGCTTGGTGAAGCGGACGCCGTACTCGACTACGGAGCCCGGGTCGCCCGCCCAGTCGGTGACCACGCGGATCGCCTCGGCCATGGTGAACATGCCGTGCGCGATGACGTCGGGAAGGCCCACCTCGACCGCGAACTTCTCGTTCCAGTGGATCGGGTTGAAGTCCCCGGAGGCCCCCGCGTACTGCACGAGCGTGGCGCGCGTCACGGAAAACGTCTGGGACGGCAGTTCGGTGCCGACCTCGACGTCCGCGTAAGAGATCTTCGCCGTCATGTCAGCCCACCTCCGCCGCGCGGGACACGAGCTTCGTGACCGCCGTCACGACATGCTCGCCCGCCTCGTCGTGGACCTCGCCACGCACGTCCAGGATGTCGTTGCCCGCGAGGGACTTGATCGCCTCGATGGTCGAGGTGACCGTGAGCCGGTCACCCGCGCGCACGGGGCGGGTGTACGCGAACTTCTGGTCTCCGTGCACCACCCGGCTGTAGTCGAGGCCCAGTTGCGGGTCCTGGACGACCTGGCCCGCGGCCTTGAACGTGATGGTGAACACAAAAGTCGGCGGGGCGATCACGTCCGGGTGACCGAGAGCACGTGCGGCCTCGGGGTCCGTGTACGCAGGGTTGCTGTCCCCCACGGCCTCCGCGAACTCGCGGATCTTCTCCCGGCCGACCTCATAGGGGTCGGTGGGCGGGTAGGAACGCCCTACGAAGGACTGGTCGAGCGCCATGGGCTCGGCACCTCCTGGTTGTCTTCGCTGCGCTGACGTCACAGCTGGACCGGCCGTCTGGCCGGACGGCCTATCTTCGCTCTAAACCGCTGGTCGCCCTATGACGCCGGGTACGCGCCGGACATCGGTTCCACAACGACGCGAGGCCGCCCCCCGTGAAGGGGACGGCCTCGTGTACGAGCCTGAAATTATCGCGTTTCGCGGTGCGCGGTGTGCGCGTTGCAACGCGGGCAGTGCTTCTTCATCTCCAGTCGGTCCGGGTCGTTACGCCGGTTCTTCTTGGTGATGTAGTTCCGCTCCTTGCACTCCACGCAGGCCAGCGTGATCTTGGGGCGGACGTCGGTGGCAGCCACAGGAGTGCTCCTTGACGAACGGATGGGACATTAACGCATAGAAGAGTAGCCGATCGAAGGACCGACCCCACAATCGGCTACTGTCAGTAGCGGTGACCGGACTTGAACCGGTGACACAGCGATTATGAGCCGCTTGCTCTACCGACTGAGCTACACCGCTGAGATGCGATCGGCCCCCGTCTTGCGACGGGAACCTCTCACACCAGAGCCCCAATACGGAATCGAACCGTAGACCTTCTCCTTACCATGGAGACGCTCTACCGACTGAGCTATTGGGGCGAGCGATGAAGACATTACACGGTCCGCCGCCGATCGCCCAAATCCGTTTCGCGGCCTCCGCCCCGGCCTGACCCCAGGGGTTTCCCCGGGCGTTCCCAGGACCCATCACAGGCCCCTCAGACCCCTTGGATCACACGGGGTGACAGGCCTCCGGCCACCCACGGGCGCAGCGTGACCCTCTGCCCCCGCCTCGCCTCAGCCCCCGCCCCCGCCGCTGCCGCTGCCGCTGCCCCGGTCACGAGATGGCTGGTCCCCGGCTCGCCGACGGACCACACCGGTACGACTATTGCGCTCCTCCCCGACGTCGACGGGTCGCCGCCCTAGGCTCGACTCACGCTGGGTGATCTTGTGTCCCCACACTCCGCAGTCGTCCCTCCCGCAGCCGCCCCCGAGCCCCAGGAGCGCGATGCCCGACAGTCAGCAGCAGCCGCCCCACTCCTCGTCGGGACAGACCGACACGGCCGCTCTCCTGCTGTGCGGGGCTCGGCTCACCGACGGCCGGGCCGTGGACGTACGGCTGGGTGGCGGTCGCATCGAGGCGGTCGGCACCGCGGGAAGCCTGGCCGCGGGCGCCTCGGGGGCTCTCGCCGCCAAGGTGGACCTGGACGGTTACCTCCTTCTGCCGGCCCCCGCCGAGGCCCACGCACACAGCGACACGGCCCTCACAGCTGACGACGACGGCCTTCTCACGTACGACGACCAGGAGATCCGGCGCCGGGCCACCGAGGCGGCGCTGCTGCAACTGGGACACGGAGCGACGGCGTTGCGGTCCCATGTGCGCGTCGGTGACGTACAGGGCCTGGACGCGCTGGCGGCGGTGCTCGAGGTGCGGCGGTCGTTGCGGGGGATCGCCGAACTGGCGACGGTGGCGATGCCCCGGGTACTGACCGGGGCGGCCGGCGCCGACGGGCTCGCGTTGCTGCGGGACGCCCTGAAGATGGGCGCCTCCGTGGTGGGCGGCTGCCCGGACACGGACCCCGATCCGACGGGGTACGTCGAGGCCGTCCTGGAACTCGCCTCCGAGCACGGCTGTCCGGTCGATCTGCACACGGACGCCGCCGACCCGGCCCGGCTCGCCCGGCTCGCCGCGATGGCGGGCGGGCTGCGGCCCGGGGTGACACTCGGCCCGTGCGGTGGGCTCGGCCGGCTGCCGTCCGAAGTGGCCGCCCGCGCCGCGGACCAACTCGCCGCGACCGGAGTGACAGTGGTGTGTCTGCCGCAGGGTGGCTGCGGTTCGGCCGACCGGCGCGGCATCGCTCCCGTACGACTGTTGCGGGCGGCAGGCGTGCGGGTCGCGGCGGGCAGTGGTGCCCTGCGCGACGTGTCCAACCCGGTGGGACGCGGGGACCCGCTGGAAGCCGCCTACCTGCTGGCCTCGCGAAGCGGGCTGCGCCCCGAGGACGCCTACGACGCGGTGAGTTGTGCCGCGCGAGCCGCTCTCGGGCTGCCCGAGGTGCGCGTGGAGGCCGGATTCCCGGCCGAGTTGCTCGCCGTACGCGGGGACCGGCTCGCGGGAGCGCTGTCCCTCTCGTACAGCCGGATCGTTGTCCACCGCGGGCGCGTGGTGGCGCGGACCAGCGCTGTGCGGGAGTACTTCAACTCGGCGGCCGAGCCGGGGCTGGAACTGCCCCGGCAGGGACGGGGAGAGCCGTCGTAACCGGTCCGGGTCCGGGTCCGGACCGGGTCCGGGGCGGGCACGACGGCGCCGCACGCGCGCGTGAAGGTGACCGGTGGCGCCCGGGGCAGGTCGCACGCGCGGAGGTGACGTCCGGGGGGCAGGTGGGCCGGTGGCACGCGCGCGTGCCGTGCCACCGTACGGGCCGCCCCGGTTCGCCTGCGCGACCGACCGCATCGACCACTGCGCCGACTGCAGGCTGCACCGACTGCAGGGCTTCCGCGGGCTCCACGCGCCCCCGTGGGCCTGGACAGACAGGCTGTCCCGGGGGCCGTGGAAGACTTCCGCGGCCGGGCGCCCGCGCTTTAGAGGTCGTCGCCGCCCAGGAACGCACCGCCCAGGGGGTTGCCCCCGGGAAGCTTGCTCGCGGGGATCTCGGTGGCTCCCGACGGCGCGCTGACGTCTCCCGCCTCGGAGAACTTCAGAACGAGGGGCAGCTTGGCGGTCTTCGGGCTGTCGGCGAGGACGGCCAGGTCGACCCTGATCTGCCGCAGGTCACCGTTCTTCAGGGTGAAGTCGACTGCGACCTTCCTGTTCGGCGCGTCCTTGAGGTCCTTGGCCGAGGGAAGTTCCGCACCCGCCGGAAGGTCGCCCTGCAACGGACGAAGTTTGCCGAAGACGCCGGTGAGGAGGTCGCGGACGTTACCCGTGGCGACGACGTGCTCCACACCGTCCGCCCCATCCCTGGTACGGAAGGTGACCTCGCGGCCGATGACACCTCGTACGGCGTCGAGGACCTTCTTCTGGGTCTTGGCGTCGATGCCGCCCGCATCGACGCCCCCCTTCGAGGCACCCCCGGCGGACTTCCGCGAACGCTCCAGTTCCTTGGTGTCGACCTTCACCCAGTCGCCTTCGAGGGCCTTCCTCATCTCCTTCTCGCTCGCGGGGAGATCGTCGACCGACGGCATGGGGACGCCCATCGCCTCGCCGACGGCCTTCAAGTCTGCGCGGTAGTACGTGAAGTCGCCGACGATCCGGTACTCGACGAGGACGCCGCCGGTCCCCGTGACCCTCACGCTCGTCCCGATGAGATCCTTCTGACCCGAATCCGCCAACGCCTTCTTGGACTTGACCGAGACGTCGATGTGCAGCCCGCTGACGAACTTCGCGAACTCCGGCGGAAGAGGCTCGTCGGAACTGGCCTCGCCCGTCAGCTTGTTGATCGCGTCTGCATCGGCGTCGAGGTCCAACTGAAACGCGAGGGACTTCTGTTCGCCGAGCCGCTCGACGGCGTGGTCCACCTTCTGGCCGGCTGTGAGGTTCTGGACCGTGCCGCAGGCGGCCGCCGTGGCGAGCAGGACAGCGGTGCAGCCGACCGTGGTGACGGTCTTGCGTATGACGGTGATGATGGTCTCCTCAACGACGCCGTACGGACCCGCACAGCGTTCCCTCGTTCGCGTGTTCACTATTCGTCATTCGGTCTCACGGTGATCACTGGTGGATCCACAGCGATCACCCATGTGACTCACGAGTTGTCCACAGGGTTGTGCGGCGAACGCGGTCCTCCCGGCGTACGGTCGGAAACATGCGCATTGTCATCGCTGGTGGTCATGGTCAGATCGCGCTGCGGCTGGAGCGACTGCTCTCCGCGCGCGGAGACGAGGTCGCGGGGATCATCCGCCGTGCCGAACAGGGCGACGATCTACGGGCGGCCGGCGCGGAGCCGGTCCTGTGCGATCTGGAGTCGGCGTCGGTGGAGGAGGTCGCCGCGCATCTGCAGGGCGCGGACGCGGCCGTCTTCGCCGCGGGCGCGGGACCGGGCAGCGGAGCGGACCGCAAGCAGACGGTGGACAAGGGCGCCGCGATCCTGTTCGCGGACGCCGCCGAGCGCGCGGGCGTACGCCGGCACGTGGTCGTCTCCTCCATGGGCGCGGACCCGGCCCACCCCGGCGACGACATCTTCGACGTGTATCTGCGAGCCAAGGGCGAGGCCGACGAGTACGTACGCGGCCGTACGGGCCTGGACTGGACGATCCTGCGTCCCGGCGGCCTGATCGACGACGCCGGGACCGGCCTCGTACGCCTGGAGGCCTCCACCGGCCGCGGCATGATCCCCCGCGACGATGTCGCCGCGGTCCTCGCCGAACTGGTCGACACCCCGGCCACTGCCGGTCTGACCCTGGAAACGGTCAGCGGCTCGACGCCGATCTCGGTGGCGGTGAAGTCGGTGGCGGGGAACTAGGGGCCCGCCGCCCCTTCGGGCGTCCGGTTCAGAACAGCGGGAGCTGGCCGGGGAATTCCGGGACGGCGTAACCGTCCAGCGCGGGCTGGGCGGCTCCTAGGTGCGCCTGCCGACGCGAACCCGGGCACGAGACCAGTTCACCGCTCCCCCGCGCGCCGGGCGGATCGTGCCGAGCGAAACGGCCGGCGACGACGGCGATCTCCCGACGGCACTCCGGGCAGTTTCTGCGACGCGATGACATGGGATCAGTGTGCCCCGTGAGCGCACTGATCCCCCCGGCACGCCCGCCACCGCCCGCCCCCGTCGACGACGTCTGGACGGCTGCACGGGTGGACGCCTGCACGGCTGCAGGGGTGGACCGCTGGACCCTTGGACCACTGGACCGCTCACGGATGAACGGCCCGACCGAGGTTCACCGCACGGACGTCAAAGTGCCGGCCACCGGGCTGTCACGGCCTGGCCGTCATCGTGTCGGCGCGCCACGCCGCGCCACGCCACCGGCAAGCCCATATCGACCCCCGATGCGCTGCAGTCGTCGCAGCCCAGCTCTGCGGTCCTGATCAGATCCCGCAGTCCGCTGGATCCACTGAAGAGCACGTGAGGCACGTCACGCATTTCGCTCCACCTGCGAACACCTTCGTTCAAATACGAAGAAACCCCCTCCGATCCACGTTTCCGCAGATCGGAGGGGGTTTACCTTCATGTGGCGGCGCGTGGATTCGAACCACGGAAGGCTAAGCCGGCAGATTTACAGTCTGCTCCCTTTGGCCGCTCGGGCACACCGCCAGGGTCGCTACCCCTGAGCCCCGCTTTTGGGCGGTGCTCCTTGGCAACGACGTAAACGATACCTGATGCCCGGGGATGCTTCGCCACCCAATTGATCGACGCTTGGAGGGAGGGGGATGGCTAGGCTTATGCGGATGCGGCCGGAGGCCTACGCCGGGCTCGACGGCCGCCCCTACGCACCCGATACAAGGAGCCACAGGACATGGCCGACTCCAGTTTCGACATCGTCTCGAAGGTCGAGCGGCAGGAGGTCGACAACGCCCTCAACCAGGCCGCCAAGGAGATCTCGCAGCGCTACGACTTCAAGAACGTCGGCGCCTCCATCTCCTGGTCCGGCGAGAAGATCCTCATGGAGGCGAACTCCGAGGAGCGGGTGAAGGCCATCCTCGACGTGTTCGAGACCAAGCTGATCAAGCGGGGCATCTCGCTGAAGTCGCTGGACGCCGGTGAGCCTCAGCTCTCCGGCAAGGAGTACAAGATCTTCGCGACGATCGAGGAGGGCATCTCCCAGGACAACGCGAAGAAGGTGGCGAAGATCATTCGCGACGAGGGCCCCAAGGGCGTGAAGGCCCAGGTTCAGGGCGACGAGCTGCGCGTCAGCTCGAAGAGCCGCGACGACCTGCAGGCCGTTCAGGCTCTCCTCAAGGGCAAGGACTTCGATTTCGCCCTGCAGTTCGTGAACTACAGGTAGAACGCCTGACGCGCCTGACACACAAAGCGCCGAACAGCATCGAGCGGTGCCAGCAGCGCTTCGCCAACTCTCCTCATGGGGTTGGGCGTTGCGGGCCGGTTCTTCGCAGGGCCGGCAGTCGTCCCGCTCGCTTCTCACGGGCCCAGGACTACGTGCCCAGGCAGTGGCTGAAGGTACGAGGAAAGGTGGGCACCCCGGCGTGCCCGCCCTTCTCGGTTGTCGGCCGCGGTCGCGGGGCACGCGCTCAGCGGCGCGAGTCGCCGAACAGGATGCGGTAGAGGATCAGGAGCACGAGCGAGCCGCCGATGGCGGCGGCCCAAGTGGCGCCGTCGTAGAAGTGTTTGGTGATGGGGTGGTCCAGCCAGCGGGCCGATATCCAGCCGCCGATGAACGCGCCCACGACACCGATGACGGTCGTTCCGATGAAACCCCCCGGGTCGCGCCCCGGGAGCAGGAACTTGGCGATGGCGCCGGCCAGCAGCCCCAGAATGATCCAGCTGATGATGCCCATGTCCTGAACCTGCCCCTCCGTGCTGTCGTCACGCCGTGCCCGCCCTGTGAATTCGGTCCGGGCGGGCCGTGCCCGCGCTGTCCGTGTGCGGTGCGGACCACGCGTATATCGATGGCGTGCTGATGAACAGGACGTTGCCGGGCTCCCGCCGGTTGCGGTGATCAGTAGGGTGCGGCCCATGACTCAGTCCACTCCCGAGTTGCGCCGCACGCTGGGCCTCGGGGACGCCGTACTCATCGGGCTCGGCTCGATGATCGGTGCCGGGATCTTCGCCGCACTCGGCCCGGCGGCGCGTGCGGCCGGATCCGGGCTTCTGCTCGGACTCGCGGTCGCCGCCGTCGTCGCCTACTGCAACGCGATGTCCTCGGCACGGCTCGCCGCCCTGTACCCCGCTTCCGGCGGTACGTACGTCTACGGGCGTGAGCGGCTCGGCGTCTTCTGGGGATATCTGGCGGGCTGGTCGTTCGTCGTCGGCAAGACAGCCTCCTGCGCGGCGATGGCACTCACCGTGGGCGCGTACGTCTGGCCGGCCCACGCCCACGCGGTGGCGGTCTCGGCCGTGGTCGTGCTGACCGCCGTGAACTACGGCGGCATGAAGAAGTCGGCCTGGCTGACGCGGGCGATCGTGGCAGTGGTCCTGGCGGTCCTCGCCTCCGTGGTGGTCGGCTGTCTCGGCTCGGACGTCTCCGATGCCGGGCGGCTGGGCATCGGAGTGTCGTCCGGCGCGGGCGGGGTGCTCGAGGCGGCCGGTCTGTTGTTCTTCGCGTTCGCCGGGTACGCGCGGATCGCGACGCTCGGTGAGGAGGTACGGGATCCGGCGCGCACCATCCCGCGCGCGATCCCGTTGGCTCTGGCCATCGCGCTCGTGGTGTACGCGGCAGTCGCTGTCGCTGTCCTTTCGGTGCTCGGATCGGCAGGGCTGGGGCTCGCCCCCGCGCCGCTGGTCGACGCTGTACGGGCAGCCGGGCTGCCCGGGCTCGTGCCGGTGGTACGGGTAGGGGCCGCGGTGGCCGCGCTCGGCTCGCTGCTCGCCCTGATCCTGGGTGTCTCGCGGACCACGCTGGCCATGGCCCGTGACCGTCATCTGCCGGGCGCCCTGGCCGCCGTGCATCCGCGCTTCCGGGTCCCGCACCGGGCGGAGCTGGCCGTGGGCGTGGTGGTCGCCGCGCTGGCCGCGACCGTGGATGTGCGCGGCGCGATCGGCTTCTCCTCCTTCGGTGTGCTGGCGTACTACACAGTTGCCAACGCCTCCGCCTGGACTTTGAGTTCGTCTACGGCGTCGCGGGTACTGCCGGTGCTGGGACTCCTCGGATGCGTGACGCTGGCGTTCGCCCTGCCGGCGGTTTCGGTGGTTGTGGGCGCGGCCGTCCTTGCGGTAGGGGCCGCGGCATACGGCGTACGGCTGTGGGCGGCTTCGCGCTAGCGGGTCAGGAAGCCTGCCTCACCTTCGTCCGTATCCGGAAGTCTGGCCAAAGGGGGAGGTCCGCGCCGTCGCTGGACTCCTCGTACCAGCCCGTTCCCTCGAGCCAGGCGAGCAGCCAGGCGGCGAGGTCGGGTGCGTCCACGTACCAGGCGTGGTCGGCCTCGTCGGCGTTCGGTTCGTAGAGCAGAACCGCGCCGTCGGGGCTTTGGCAGTCCACGCACGCGTACATTCCGCAGCCCCAGTGGGATATCGGCAGGACACCCTCGGGCCATGGCCACTCGGGGTCCTTGCGGCCGCTCTCGCGGCTGGCCAGATACTGCGGAACGACCGCGGGTTCACCCGAGGGCGGTCCGTCGAGCAGGGGCAGCAGGCCGTACTCCGGACCGAATCCGCCGTCCCCTATACGCAGGTAGAGCGACGCGAGCAGCGCGGGAAGCGGGAAGCCCAGTACCGCCTCGGCGCGGGCGACCTCGGCCGGACCCACGGGCGCGGGGAGCGAAGGCCAGCCCCACGGGCGGGTGTTGCGGGCCTCCAAGGCAACCCGTGCCAGCAACTGCTCGATTTCGGTCATGGGTTCATCATGCAGCGCGGCACCGACAATCGGGGAGCCTGTGGACAACCCTCACCGGGGCCGGACTTCGACGCAGTTTTCGGCGGCAAGGAGGGGCGCCCGGGGACGCCCTCGGAAGTCGGCGGGTGCGCGGACGCCCGCCGGGACCACGACCGTGTCCCGCGGGCCCGTACCGCTAGCGCGAAGCGAACGGCTGATCCGTGCGCACGATGTCGCGGCCCAGCGGGAACAGCGAGATCGGGATCAGCTTGAAGTTGGCCATACCGAACAGGATGCCGATGATCGTCAGGCACATGGCGATGCCGGTGACGATGTGGGCAAGGGCGAGCCACCAGCCCGCGAGGACCAGCCACAGGACGTTGCCGATACAGGACGGCGCGCCAGCGTCCTGGCGCTCCACCGTCGTATAGCCGAACGAGATTGTCCCGCAACCTTCCCGATCACGCCACAGGTGCGTTGCGGTTCCGCCTGAAAGCATGACCAGCCGATACTGGTGAGAGAGGCATGCCGACGGACCCACCTGGAGGTACCGATCATGAAGCTCTTCCACCTGCTGCTGAACATCATCTGGCTCGTCTTCTGCGGCATCTGGATGGCGATCGGCTACCTCATCGCAGCGATCATCTGCTTCATCTTGATCATTACCATCCCGTTCGGTGTCGCGTCGCTGCGTATCGCCGGCTTCGTCCTCTGGCCGTTCGGCCGCACCACCGTGGAGAAGCCAGGCGCTGGGGCAGGATCGTTCATCGGGAACGTGATCTGGGTGATCTTCGCGGGGTGGTGGCTGGCTCTGGCCCACCTGGTCACAAGCATCCCGCTGTTCCTGTCGATCATTGGGATCCCGTTCGGGTGGGCCAACCTGAAGCTCATCCCCATCTCACTGATGCCGTTGGGCCGCGAGGTGGTTCCGACAGACCAGGGGTTCGGCGAGCGTTAGGCAGGAACCAAGGGAAGGCTCAACGGCCACTCGTTTCCCACCGCCATCAATTCCCCCTAGTTCAGCAGTCGCATACAAAATGGGGACGTTCTGGCACCTGATGAGGAAGGGGACCGTAAGGCCACGTATGGGGAGCTGGGCGGCATCCTGCGGGATCTGCATTCCTTGGCGGTGCCAGACGGTCTGGCGCTGCCTTCGTTCGATCCCTTCGACAAGCAAGAGTTGCGGATCATCCTGAGTGGGATTTGATGGTCACGTCCGTTGAGCACCACAGTCTTGGGTGGCAGACCGATGCGCAGTATGCCGACTTCGTGGCTGCGTATGGTCGGGACCTGTACGAGTGGCACGGGTACGAGACGCTGCGTGGGTTGCAGGAGTTCGGTATGACGACGTGGCTGATGCAGAACGTGCAGGAGGATGAGCGGACGGCGGCTGAGTATCGCCGGCGTATCGCTGGGCTGCGCAATGACGACGGGCCTCGGGACTGGCGTCCCTGGTAGCGGCGGCTACTCGTCGTCCAGGCGGGCGAGGGCGTCGTGCACCTGGTCGTTGAAGGCGGCCACGATCGGGTTCGCCGAGTGGATGCTCACTTCGGCTTGGAAGTCGGTCACGTAGCGCCGGAAGCGGGAGGGCTGGAGGATGTCTCCGCCGTCCACGGCCGGACTGGCTGTCGTAACGGCGGCTTCCAGTTCACCGTTCAGCAGGTGGCTTTGGGCGAGCACCATGCGGCAGAACCCCAGGGTGCGGGCGTACTTCGGGTCGGTTTGATCGACCGCGCGTTGCGCCGCCTCGACGGATTCGCGGCGCATCTTCAGGTCGCGGAAGCAGTGGCAGAGTTCTCAGGAACCGGCAGGACATCGACGCTGCTCGTGTCTCCGACCACGTTCGGGCACTCATGCACACGTGTTGGCGCCTCGGCGGTCTCTCGGAGTTCACACCCCTGCATCTGCGGGCCTGGGTTCACACCCTCGGCTACCGGGGCCACATTCTCACCAAGTCGCGCGCCTACTCGAACATACGCCGCCCTGCGCGCCGACCGGGCCGAACACCGTGGCCACGAAACCGTGCCTGGCACGGTCACAGATGCTCATTGACGCTATGTCGGCTCCGGCCACACCCCCGGTGCGGCACTCATCGCCGCGGGCATCGCAGAAGACCTGGCCACGAACCGCAAATTCGTGCGGCAGGAAGCGCCGATCCCGGGGGTTGCCTAATGCCCGGCTCCAGTGTCATTTGGATCCCCGACAAGACGCTGCCACCGGCCGAGCGGGCGCTATTACTCCGGATTCTGTTCGGTCCTCGGGTTCGCCACAGAATGGTCGAAAGGCCCGATAGAGCGTCACATTGTCGCGATACGCTGGGAGTTGGCATGGATGCCCCGGCAGCGGCTGCAACCGCCCCGGGGCTGGCCGACTAGTTAGGAGTCGACGATGTCCAATGTAAGCACACCCCTATCCTCAGCCATCGTGGCAGTTACTCGATCAACCGGCACACAGTCGCTGCGCGCTGTCGACTATCTGCGGGTCTCCGCCGAGGAACAAAAGAAGGGCTACGGCGTCGCCAGGCAGAGCCGGAAGACCCTCCGCCATATCGCGCTCAAGCAGTGGACGCACATCGCTACGTACAAGGATGAGGGCGTCTCTGGCTCCCTGGAAGCGGCCCATCGCGGTGATCTGAAACGTCTGATGGAGGACGCACAGCAGATCCCACGCCCCTTCGACATCGTGGTCGTGCCGGACGGCCGATCGGCCGCAAGGGCCGTGCCTTCTGGCGGTGGGTCTGGGCCCTCGAAGACATCGGGGTGTACGTCGCCGACGACTACGACAACACCACGATGGAAGGGCGCAAGAAGATGCGCCGTGACGCCGACTACGCCGAGACCGAGTGGGAGACGATCCGGGATCGCACACAGGGCGGGTTGCAGGAGAAGGCGGAACTCACGCCGGCCGCGCACATCGGCGGCCGGCCTCCCTACGGCTACCGCATCGCCAACAAAGGCACCCCGGGCTCCTACTTGGTAGTCGACGAGCACGAGGCAGGGGTCATCCGGCACGTGTACGACCTGGTCGTCGGCGAAGGACTCAACCTCCGCAAGGCCACCATCCGACTGATCGCCGAAGGGTCCACAGCGCGCTCCGGCAAGCCATGGACACGCGACAATCTCCGGGATCGCGTCATGTCGACGCCCGTACTCGACGGTGTACTCGTCTTCCGCGGAAAGCACGCCAAGAACGACGAGAATGGCGACCCCATCTGGGGCGACTCCGTACGGATTGAACTGCCTCGGATCCTTACCGAGGAACAGAGTGCAGAGCTACGGCGCAAGGTCGCCGAAACAGCGAAGCGGAGCAGCGGGCAACGGTGGTTCTATCCGCTGAGCGGCCGAACCGTGAGCCTTTGCGGGAAGACATACGCGGGGATCAGCTTCACACCAACGCGGGAAGGCGCCCGGTTCTACCGATGCTCCGGCAACGCGCCCAAGGACCTTGGTCAGAAGTCCTGTGGCTGCTCACGCATCGATGCCAACGCGCTAGAAGAGCACGTCTGGAAGCACGTCACGGAGATCGCGAGCGACAGCAAGAAACTCCAGGCGCTGGCTGCCGAATGGATCGGAATCGCGGAAGGGGACACAGTCGCCCTGGCCGACCGGATCGCAGACCTTGATCAGCAGATCGGGGGCATGAACGCGTCGATCGCTGCCGTCATCGTCGCATCGGCCAAGCAAAGCAAGTCGGCGGACGCCATTGAGGCGGCTACAGCGGTCCTCAACGAAGAACTCCAACAGCTTCAGAGCCTGCGTGACGAGGCAACCGACTGGCTGACGGAGATGGAGGAGACCGACCGGCGCACTCGTGATCTCATCGCGCTGGCGAGCATGGCGAAGAAGTCGTTCCCGGGCATGACCCCGGAGCAGCAAGCGGCGATCTTGTCCATGCTGGAACTGAAGGTCACGATCACGGGTCCAGTACCCGATGATCGGCGCGGCGGTGTCCCCTGCACCGTGCGGGCCTGGTACGCCGTTGTCGGCCTTGGTGTCCCCGCTGCCAGACTCTCCGACGAGGAGTGGGCAAAGGTCGCTCCCCTGCTCCCGAAGGGGCGCCGTGGGACTGTCCGACGATCCGTGGACGCCATCTTCTACAAGGCTCGCACCGGTAAGTCCTGGCCTAACGTGATCAAGGAAACCGGTGCGACCATCCAGGCTTCAAAGCATTTCAACGCCTGGGCCTCCGACGGCACCTGGAGTCGCGTAAACGCTGCCCTGGAGGACGTGCAACAGGTTCCCCTACCGGAGATTCAACTCCTGCCCCTGATGGTCATCGAAGGACGGGTCGACCCGACCGCGATGCTTCACGCAGAAGAACGATCCCGAACGGGATGCCGATAATGGTGATGCACAGGATGATGCCTGCGGCCAAGTACCCGAGGAACAGCCAGAAGCCGCTCAGGATGAGCCAAATGACGTTCAGAATTGTCTTCATTGCTGACGACCTGCCATCTGCTCGAGCCGGGCGATGCGCTCCGCCATCGGCGGATGCGTAGAGAACATCTTGGACATCCCCTGTCCTGGGCGGAAGGGGTTCGCGATCATCATGTGGCTCGCGGTCTCGATGCGCGGCTCGGGAGGCAGCGGTAGCTGCTTAGTGCCGGCGTCGAGCTTGCGCAGCGCGCTCGCGAGGGCGAGGGGGTCGCCGGTGAGCTGGGAACCCGACGCGTCCGCCTCGTACTCCCTGGAGCGGCTGATGGCGAGCTGGATGAGGGAAGCGGCGAGCGGGCCCAGGATCATGACCAGGATCATCCCGAGAATGCCGGGGCCGTCGTCGTCATTGGACCGGCCGACCGGGATCAGCCAGGCGAAGTTGACCAGGAACATGATCACGGAGGCGAGGGCGCCGGCCACGGACGAGATCAGGATGTCCCGGTTGTAGACGTGACTGAGCTCGTGACCGATGACACCGCGCAACTCGCGCTCGTCCAGGATGCGCAGGATCCCCTCTGTGCAGCACACGGCCGCGTTGCGCGGGTTGCGGCCCGTCGCGAACGCGTTCGGCGCCTCCGTCGGTGAGATGTACAGGCGCGGCATGGGCTGGCGGGCCTGGGTCGAGAGATCGCGGACCATGCGGTAGAGAGCCGGGGCCTCGAACTCACTCACCGGGCGTGCGCGCATCGCGCGTAGAGCCAGTTTGTCGCTGTTCCAGTACGCGTACGCGTTCGTCCCGATCGCGATGAACAGCGCGACGATCAGACCTGTACGCCCGAAGAAGCTGCCGATGACGATGATGAGTGCGGACAGTCCCCCGAGGAGTACGGCTGTCCTGAGCCCATTGTGCCGGCGGTGCACGGTACGCCCTCCAAGTCGTGCGGCAGGGGAACCCATTGCTTGCTGATGCTCTGCTTCCACTCTTCAGTGGACCCTCCCGTACTGGTCAACGCCAGACGGAGAGCACTAGTTCCCTTGTGCGCACTGCCCGGTGCGTGGGCCGTCCGGGTGATTCGAACGGCGACGCACACGTGCGCGTGCCACTTGGAGGGGGCGGAGGAACCCGTTGGACGGGGCGGCGAAACCCGGTCGGGATCGGGTCGGGAAACCGGTCGGCGAATCAGAAGAGACGCTCCGGGAGAGACGGTTCAGAAGAGCGGTTCAGAAGAGAGCGGTCTCCGAGAAGCGCAGGATCAACTGGGGCGCCCCGGACAGGACGACACCCAGGACGGCCGTCAGGGCGATGGCCGCGGTGAGCGGAACCGGTGCTCGGTGCGCAACCGGCTCGCCTTCGGGAGCGCGGAAGAGCAGCGTCGTCCACTGAAGGTAGTAGAAGAGCGCGATCACCACGTTGACGGCCATGACGACGGCCAGCCAGCCGAGCCCCGCGTCGACCGCGGCGGAGAAGACGGTCACCTTCGCGAAGAGGCCGATGATGCCCGGGGGCAGACCGGCGAGGCAGAGCAGGAAGAAGCCGAGAACCAGCGCGGAGAGGGGGCTCTCGGCGTACAGGCCCCGGTAGTCGCTGATTCGGTTCAGGGGGCTTTTGCGTGCCACCAGGGCGGCCACGGCGAAGGCACCGAGGTTCACAGCGGCGTACATGAGGGCGTACGCCACGGTGGAGCCGATGGCCTTCTCGGCGTCCTTGGAATAGGCGGCGGCCGCGATCGGGACCAGCAGGTAGCCGGCCTGCCCGACGGAGGACCAGGCGAGCAGCCGTACGGCGCTGTACGCGCGCGTGGACCGCTGTCGCAGGGCGCCGACGTTCCCGACCGTCATGGTGAGGGCTGCCAGTGCCGCCAGCGCCGGGCCCCAGACGTCCGCGTACGAGGGGAAGGCGACGACGGTGACGAGGATCAGCCCGGAGAAGCCGACCGCCTTGCCGACGACCGACAGATAGGCGGCGATCGGCAGGGGAGCCCCTACGTAGGTGTCGGGCACCCAGAAATGGAAGGGCACGGCGGCCGTCTTGAAGGCGAAGCCGACCAGGGTGAGGACGACGCCTGTCTGGGCGAGGGTGTGGAACTGTCCGTCGACGTGCTGGATCCGGTCCGCGATCTGCGTGAGGTAGAGGGTGCCGGTCGTCGCGTAGACGAAGCTGACACCCATCAGGCTCACCGCTGTCGCGGTGACCGAGGACAGGAAGAACTTCAGGGCCGCTTCCGAGGACTTCTTGTCGCCGCGCTTGATGCCGACGAGCGCGAAGGCGGGCAGCGAGGCGACTTCCAGGGCGACGATGAGGGTCGCGAGGTCACGGGAGGCGGGCAGCAGGGCGGCGCCGGCCGCCGAGGAGAGCAGCAGGAACCAGTACTCCCCCTCAGGGAGTTCCCTGTCGGCGTCCTTCAGGGCGGTGACCGACAGCAGGGCGACGAGGAGCGCGCCGCCGAGAACCAGGAACTGGATGACCAGGGTGAAGCGGTCCGCCACATAGCTGCAGCCGTTCGCGTCGCCCGTCAGGCAGAACGTGGCCCGGTCGCCGTCCCGGAGGGGCAGAAGCAACAGCGCGGACGCGGCGAGGCCCGCCACTGACATCCAGCCGAGTACGGCCTTCCTCGCGTCGCCGATGAAGAGATCGGTGACGAGCACGACGAGTCCGACGACCGCGGCGAGGGTGGGCGGCGCGATGGCGAGCCAGTCGACGGACTGGACCAGGGAACTCATCGGGTGCCTCCTGCGAGGAGCTGCTGTACGGCCGGGTCGGTCAGACCGAGCAGGGCCCGGGGCCACAGACCGGCGACGACGGTGAGGGCGACGAGCGGCGTCCAGGCGGCGAACTCGTAGTCCTGGACGTCGGCGAGTTTCGGTGAATCCTGCGGCGTCGCGCCCATGCAGACGCGGCGTACCACGATGAGCATGTACGCGGCGGTGAGCAGTGTGCCGAACGCGGCGATCGCCATGAATGTCAGATAAGCGGGACGGCTGAGGCCGGCTGCGGGCTCGAACGCGCCGAACAGCGCCAGCATCTCGCCCCAGAACCCGGCAAGGCCCGGCAGCCCGAGCGAGGCGACCGCGGCGAACGCCAGCAGGCCGCCGAGGCGCGGGGCCTTGCCGTACAGCGCGGCGCCCGTCCCTTCGGCGAGAGTGTCGAGGTCGCTGGTGCCCGTACGGTCCTTCAGCGCTCCGACGAGGAAGAAGAGGAGACCGGTGATGAGCCCGTGGGCGATGTTGGCGAACAGCGCGCCGTTGACACCGGTCGGGGTCATCGTCGAGATGCCGAGCAGGACGAAGCCCATGTGGCCGACGGAGGAGTAGGCGATGAGCCGCTTGAGGTCGCCCTTCGCACCCTGCTTGGCGAGGGCCAGGCAGGCCAGGGAGCCGTAGATGATCCCGACCACGGCGAAGGCGGCGAGGTAGGGGGCGAAGGTCCGGAAGCCGTCCGGCGCGATGGGCAGCAGGATCCGGACGAACCCGTACGTGCCCATCTTCAGCATGACGCCGGCCAGCAGCACCGAGCCGACGGTCGGGGCGGCGGTGTGGGCGTCGGGCAGCCAGCTGTGCAGCGGCCACATCGGCGTCTTGACCGCGAGCCCGATTCCGATCGCCAGAACGGCGATGACCTGCACGGATGTGCTCAGCGACCGGCCGTTGTCAGTGGCGAGTGCCACCATGTCGAATGTGCCCGCCTTGATTCCGATCAGGAGCAGGCCGAGCAGCATGACGACCGAACCGAGCAGGGTGTAGAGGATGAACTTCCAGGCCGCGGCCTGGCGCTGGGCACCGCCCCAGCGGGCGATGAGGAAGTACATCGGGATCAGGACGGTCTCGAACGCGAGGAAGAACAGCAGCAGATCGAGGACGGCGAAGGTCGCGAGCGTGCCGGACTCGAGGACGAGCAGCAGTACGACGAATGCCTTCGGGGTCGGGCCCGCGGGCATCTTGAAGTAGGAATACAGCGCGCAGAGGAAGGTCAGCAGCGCGGTCAGGACCAGAAGGGGGAGGGAAATGCCGTCGACACCGAGGTGGATCCGCACGTGGAGTGCGGGGATCCAGCTGATGTCCGTCGTGGCCTGCATCTTCGACGGATGGTCGTGGTCGAAGCCGAGCGCGAGGACGATCGCGGCCATGAGAACCACGCCCGTGACGGTCACGCCGTGGCGCAGCACTGCCTGCTCGGGCGACTTCCCCTTCAGCCCTGGCGGGGCCGGCAGAAGGGTGGCGGCGGCCCCGATGAGCGGGCCGACGACGATCAACGCGAGAAGAATCTGCATCACGGATTCACTGATATCGATCACGCGTGCTCACGCTCCCGTGGCGACGAGGAGGACGGCGACCACCAGGACGACGGTGCCGGCGAGCAGCGCGCTCACATAGGTCTGCACATTGCCGGTCTGCGCACGACGTACGGCCGTGCCCAGCCAGCGGGGTAGGGCGCCCGCACCGCGTACATAGGTGTCGACGACCTCTCGGTCGAGGAACCGGACGAGCGAGGCTCCGGCCTGGACCGGGCGGACGAACAGCACGGTGTACACGGCGTCGAGGTGGAAGCCGACGGCCGCGTGACGGTGAAGCGGGCCGAGGAGCAGCCGGCCCGGGTCCGCCGGGTCGGGGACGTAGGCCACGTCTCCGAAGGCTGGTGCGTGGCCGGCGATGGCCTCGGCCTCGACCTGTCCGGCATCGGCGCCGGGGTGGGCCGCGACCGCACCCAGGGGGACTCGGGCCGCGAGGGCCGTGGTGTGCCGCCAGGCTCCGTAGGTGACGATCCCGCCGACCAGGGCGAGTCCTGTGCCGAGTACCGAGGTGGTGAGGACCGGCGTCAGGTCGCGGCCGTCGAACCAGTCGGGCAGCGGGCCGAAGGCCAGACCGAACGCGAGCGAGGGGAGGGCGAGCACCCACAGCACGGCCGTCATGGTGATCGGCTGCCTGCCGTGGTCCGGGGCCTCGGCTCCGTGTCCGCGGAAGGCCAGCAGCCACAGCCGGGTCGCGTACGCGGCGGTGAGGACGGCGGTGACCAGGCCGGTGACCAGGACGATCCAGCCCGCGGCGCCGGGGGCTTGCTCTGTGTGCCCGGTGGCGACGTGCTCGGCGGCTCCGAGGACGGCCTCCTTGGAGAAGAAGCCGCTGAATGGAGGGATCGCCGCGAGCGCGAGCAGCGCCACGGTCATCGTCCAGAAGGCGTCGGGGACGCGGGTGCGCAGGTCCTTCATCCGGGACATGACGGCCAGCGAGTTGGTACCGGACGCGTGGATGATCACGCCGGCGGCGAGGAACAGCAGCGCCTTGAAGGCGCCGTGCGCGAGGAGGTGGAAGACGGCGGCACCGCGGTCGCCGACGGCGAGGGCGCCGGCCATGTAGCCGAGCTGACCGATCGTCGAGTAGGCGAGGACCCGTTTGATGTCGTCCTGGGCGAGCGCCGCGAGTCCCGAACCGACCATCGTGACACCGGCCATGACGGCGAGCACGACCATCGCGGCCGCGGAGGCCTGGAAGACGGGGAGGAGCCGGGCGACGAAGTAGATACCGGCGGCGACCATCGTCGCGGCGTGGATCAGCGCGGAGACGGGTGTGGGGCCCGCCATCGCGTCGGGCAGCCAGGTGTGCAGCGGGAACAGCGCCGACTTGCCCGCCACGCCCGCGAGGAGCAGCAGGGCGACCAGGGTGGCGTGGTGCAGTCCACCGCTCACGACGGTGCCGAGGACCGCGGTGATCCGGAAGGAACCGGCGTCGGTGGCCAGCGCGAACAGGCCGATGAGGAAGGGGACGTCGCCGAATTTGGTGACCAGGAAGGCCTTGAGGGAGGCGGCGCGGGCCTCGGGGGTCTCCCAGTAGTGGCCGACCAGGAAGTACGAGCAGATGCCCATGACCTCCCAGCCGACCAGCAGCACCATCAGGTCGCCGGAGTAGACGACGAGCAGCATCGCGGAGGTGAACAGGGAGACGAGAGCGGCGTACGAGGGGTAGCGCGGGTCGTCGTGCAGGTAGCCCGTCGAATAGATCTGCACGCAGGTGGCGACGACGCCGACGAGTACGGCGACGAGGGCGGCGAAGCCGTCGATGTACAGGCCCAGTTCGATGGGGACCGAGCCGGTCGGGGTGAGTTCGGTGTGCGTTTCGATGGCCTGGCCGCCGCCCTGGTGCACCGCGACCAGCACGGCGAGGACGAGCGACGCGAGGGTCGGCAGGACGGCGAGCGGACGGACGAAGCCCGGCGCCGCCCGGCCGAGGAGTAGTCCGGCGACGGCTGCGATGAACGGAAGGAGGGGAACGAGGACGGCGAGGGTGGTCGTGGTCACGCGGTGGCCTCAGCCTTCTCGGCCGCGGGGGCGTCGCTGTCGGGGTCGTCGCTGTCGGGGCCGTGGCCCTCGGCGGTGTCGCGGAGCTTGTCGATGTCCGACGTGCCGCCGTTGCGGTACACGGCCAGGACGATCGCCAGGCCGATGCCGATCTCGGCGGCGGCGATGGCGATGGTGAACAGGGTCAGGGCCTGGCCGGAATGCAGCCTGTCGCGGGCGGCCCTGGAGAGCCAGACGTCGAAGGCGACGAGGTTCAGGTTGACGGCGTTGAGCATCAGCTCGACCGACATCAGGACCAGGATCGCGTTGCGGCGTGCGAGGACTCCGTACAGCCCCGTGCAGAACAGGAGGGCTGCGAGCACGGCGGGATAGGCGAGGTGCATCAGCGGACACCTTCCTTGTCCTGCTTGCCGTCGCGGCTTCCCGGGACCTGAGGCGTGGTGGTCGTCGTGGTCGTCCCGGCGGCGTCCGCCTTGGCCTTGCGGGAGAGGACGATCGCGCCGACCAGGGCGGCGAGGAGGAGGACGGAGAGCGCTTCGAAGGGGAGGACCCAGTTCTGGAAGAGGCTCGCTCCGGTCACCTCGGTGGAACCGGCGGCGGCGCCGTTCAGGTCGACCCAGGTAGTGCGGAAGGCGTCGACGACGACCCAGACCAGGGCGCCGGCCGAGGCCACGGCCACGGTCAGGGCGGCCCAGCGGTTGCCGGAGTCGGCGTCCGGGGAGCGGCCGATCGGGGCCCTCGTGAGCATCAGACCGAACAGAAGGAGGACGACGACGGAACCGACGTAGATGAGGACCTGGACCCAGGCGATGAACTCGGCCGTCAGCAGCAGGTATTCGACGGCGAGGCCGCCGAGGGCGACCACCAGCCAGAGTGCCGCGTGCACCAGTTGCTTGGTGGTGACGGTGACGATCGCGGCGCCGAAGGTGAGCACGCCGACGAGGAGGAAGGCGATCTCGACGCCGGTCGGGGAGAGGAAGCCGTGATGCTCGGCGGCAACCGTGGTGGTCGCTTGGGCCGCCGTGGCCGTGGCTGCTGCGAAGGTCACGACTGTCCCTCCTGCGGGCCGGAGGGGGGTGTGGCCGGAGACTCTGCCGGAGCGGAGGCCGAGGGGTCGGCCTGTGCTGCCTGCTGGGCCTGTGCTGCCTGCTCGGTGGCGAGTTTGTCGGCGGTTTTGCGGGCGGCGGCCATTTCCTTGGGTTCTTCGGCACCCGGGTCGAGGGCGGGCGGAGCCGGGACGGTCCACATCCACTCACGGAGCTTGTCGCGTTCGTGGGTGAGTTCGTGGATGTCGGTCTCCGCGTACTCGAACTCCGGGGTCCAGAACAGCGCGTCGAACGGACAGACCTCGATGCAGATACCGCAGTACATGCACAGGGAGAAGTCGATGGCGAAGCGGTCGAGGACGTTGCGGCTGCGCTCGCGGCCGCCTGGGGCCGCGGGCAGGACCGTCTCCTTGTGGGAGTCGATGTAGATGCACCAGTCCGGGCACTCGCGGGCGCACAGCATGCAGACCGTGCAGTTCTCTTCGAACAGGGCGATGACGCCGCGGGTGCGGGGCGGGAGTTCGGGCTGGGCGTCCGGGTACTGCGCGGTGACGGTCTTCTTCGTCATCGTGCGGAGGGTGACGGCCAGGCCCTTGGCGAGGCCGGAGCCAGGAATGGGGGCCATGGTTACGTGATCACCACCTTGACGATGCCGGTGAGGGCGATCTGGGCGAGGGACAGGGGGACGAGGAGGGTCCAGGAGAGTTTCTGGAGCTGGTCCTCGCGCAGGCGGGGGTAGGTGACGCGGAGCCAGATGACGACGAAGGCGAGGATCGCGCTCTTCAGGAGGGTCCAGACCCAGCCGAGACCGTCGGCGCCCCAGGGACCGTGCCAGCCGCCCAGGAAGAGGACGGTGGTCAGACCGCACAGGACGACGATGCCGGCGTACTCGGCGAGCAGGAACAGGGCGAAACGCAGGCCCGTGTACTCGGTGTAGGCGCCGAAGATGATCTCGGAGTCGGCGACGGGCATGTCGAAGGGGGGCCGTTGGAGTTCGGCGAGGCCGGCGACGAAGAACACGATCGCGCCGACGATCTGCCAGGGCAGCCACCACCACTGGAAGGCGTCCACGATGCCGGGGAGCGACACCGTGCCGGCCGCCATCGCGACCGAGGCCGCCGTCAGGAGCATCGGGAGCTCGTACGCGAGCAGCTGGGCGGCGGTGCGCAGGCCGCCGAGGAGGGAGAACTTGTTGGCCGACGCCCAGCCCGCCATGAGCGAGCCGAGGACGCCCACGCCCATCACGGCGAGGACGAAGAAGATGCCCGCGTCGACGACCTCGCCGACCGCGCCCTCACCCGGGCCGATCGGGATGACGAGGAGGACCAGGAGGTACGGAAGGAGGGCCACCGCGGGGGCGAGCTGGAAGATGCGCCGGTCCGCGCCCGCGGGGACGATGTCTTCCTTCTGCGCGAACTTCACTCCGTCCGCGACGAGTTGTGCCCAGCCGTGGAAGCCGCCCGCGTACATCGGGCCGAGGCGGCCCTGCATGTGGGCCATCACCTTGTGCTCTGTCTGGCCGACGATCAGGGGGAACGTCAGGAACACGACGAAGACGACGAGGAGGCGTAGGGCGACGTCGAGAGCGTCGTTCACCGCGTACCTCCGGTGGGGTCGTCGGGGGTGGGGGTCGACTCCGGGTCGGCGGAGTTCGATTCGCCGGGCTTCGGGTCGGCGGGCTTCGGGTCGGCGGAAGTCGGTTGAGGAGAATTCGGTTGAGGAGAATTCGGTTGGGAGCTGGGCTTCGCCTTCGGCTCCGGACCTGGCTCCGGCTCGGACTCCGGCTCGGACTCCGGCTCGGGCTCCGGCTCGGGCTCCGGCATCGCGTCCGGGAGGCGTTCGGGCTCACTCCAGGAATCCGGCTCGGGCTCGGGCTTCGCCTCGGATCTCGGGGCGGACCCAGCCCCGGGCTTCGGCCCCGCTGTCGCTTCGGGCTTTGGTCCCTGTTCCGCCTTCGGTTCCGGCGTCGCTTCGGGCTTCGGTCCCTGTTCCGCCTTCGGCTCCGGCGTCGCTTCGGGCTTCGGTCCCTGTTCCGCCTTCGGTTCCGAGTCGTCGAAAGCGGGCTTCGCCTGGTGCCACGGAGCATCGGCGTCGCGCCTCGCGGCCGGCCTTCTGCCAGGCGTCGTGGCCGAGTCGGGCTCGGCGGCCCGCGAGGCACTCGCCGGGGCGGGCGGTTCGGCGGAAGCCGCGGGAGCCGTCGGGTCCGTGGCAGCCGTTGATTCCGAGGGAGCCGTCGGGTCCGAAAGGGGCGTCGGGTCCGAAAGGGGCGTCTGTTGTGTCCGTTGGGTCGCGGAGCCCTGGCTTGCGCTGCGGGCTCGGCGTGCGGGTCGCGCGGCTTCCGCACCGGAAGCGGCACTCGCCCCGGCCGACGCCGCACCAGCGCTCGTGGCGTCGGCGGTTGCGCCCGCGTCGGCATCGGCGAGGGCGGCGGACGCCTGGCTGGCCGAGCCCTCCCCCGCCGTGCGGGCCCTGCGCACCGGGCGGTCGCCGGCGGGGCGGGCCGCGCCACGGGCCGGGCGGGACGGAGCCGGGGGGAGTTGGCCCTTGAGGGGGCCCCACTCGTTGGGGTCGGGGACGCCGGGCGGAAGCATCTGGCGGCGCTTCGGGCCGCCGTGCTCGGACTCGCCGGGTTCCTTCGCGCCGGGCCATGCCTTGGCGACGCGGGCGGCCAGGACGAAGTCCTTGCGGAGCGGATGGCCTTCGAAGCCCTCCGGCAGCAGCAGCGGGTCGAGGCCGGGGTGGCCCTCGAAGGTCACCCCGAACATCTCGTGGGTCTCGCGCTCGTGCCAGGCGGCGCCCGCGTAGACGGAGACCGCCGACGGCAGGACCGGGGTGGCGTGCGGGACGGTCGTACGGACGAGGAGGCGCCGTACCGGGGACAGGGCCACCACGTGGGCCGAGACGCGAAAGCCCGTGCCCGGTTCGTCGACGGCGCTCAGCCAGTCGAAGTAGGTGCAGCCCAGCGCGTCGCGGGCTGTGGCCAGGGCCGCGATCCAGGAGGTCGGCGGTACGTCGACTGTCAGGACCTCGTACGACTCCTCGGCCGTGGCGTCGGAGCCGAAGAGTTCCTCGGCGGGGCCGGGGAGCCAGCCGACGGTCATCGGTCCTCCTCGCCGGGTGCGGTCGAATCCGTCTGAGGAGCGGTCGGAGCCACCCCGGGAGCGGTCGAATCCGTCTGAGGAGCGGTCGGAGCCACCCCGGGAGCGGTCGGGTCCGCCTCAGGAGCGGCCGGGTTCTCCGTGGGCGGTGCCGGTGGCTTCATCAGGCCGCTCTGGAGTGCGGCGGCCGACGGTCGCGGCGCGCCGGACCCGTAGCGCTCCCCCAGCGATTCCCGGGCGATCTTCTCCTGGAGCTTGAGGATGCCCTGGAGCAGGGCCTCGGGGCGCGGCGGGCACCCGGGAACGTAGACGTCGACGGGGATGATCTGGTCGACGCCCTTGGTGACGGAGTACGAGTCCCAGTACGGGCCGCCGCAGTTGGAGCAGGCGCCGAAGGAGATCACGTACTTCGGTTCGGGCATCTGCTCGTACAGGCGCTTGACCGCGGGTGCCATCTTGTCCGTGACCGTGCCCGACACCACCATCAGGTCGGCCTGGCGGGGGCCCGGCGCGAACGGGATCACGCCGAGGCGGATGAAGTCGTGGCGGGCCATCGACGCGGCGATGAACTCGATCGCGCAGCAGGCGAGGCCGAAGTTGAAGACCCAGAGCGAGTAGCGGCGGCCCCAGTTCAGGACCACTTTCATGGGCTCGGGGGCGAGTCGGGCGAGCGCGCCGAGCCGCTTGGGCTCGGGCAGCAGCACCGGCTGTTCCGGGGCGGAGGGGGTCACGTCCATGTCAGGACGCCCTTCTTATATGCGTACAGCAGGCCCACGGCCAGGAAGCCGAGGAAGATGAACATCTCGACCAGCGTCGCGGCGCCGTAGCCGGGAGCGGCGAAGACCGTGGCCCAGGGGAAGAGGAAGATCGAGTCGACGGCGAAGATGACGTAGAGGAACGCGTACACGTAGTAGCGGACCTGGGTGTGGGCCCAGCCCTCGCCGACGGGGTCGACACCGCACTCGTACGTCAGGAGTTTCTCGGGGGTGGGGACCACGGGCCGCAGCAGGCGGCCGGCCCCGAAGGCGACGGCGACGAACAGCACGCCCACGACGGCGAGCAGTCCGACGACCGAGTAGGACTGGAAGTAGTCCGCCGCGACGACGGCCCCGGTCGCCGCGAGAACGGTCGGTTCCGGCACGTCAGCCCCTCACTCCCTGACCTCGTTGCGCCCCGTCGTGCGCCGTCGCGCACTCTGTGATGCGCCATGTTCGACGATCTGTACGGACGGGAGTCTAGGGCCTGCTAAAGAGAGCGTAAGCAGCCCGTCACGCCTCGGCCATCCCTCGACCATCGGTGGCTCGTTCACGTCTCACGGTGTGAACGCGTCCCGGGAGCACCTCGGCGTCGCACCCTGCCCCACCCCCGGGGGTGGGGTTTTCCCCAGTGCATCGCGGCGGTCCACCTCATGGCGCGGCGGCGCGCCGCCGGGCAGGCTAGCGGATATGACCGAACGCATCGCGCCCACCAGTCCGCCGGACGATCCGTCCGACGGTGACCGGCTGTCCCCCGCGAGACTCGCCCTCGACCGGCAGACCTGGCTGGAGATCGCCCATCTCCTGGCAAACCTGCCGGCCTCGATCATCGGATTCGTGTACGTGGTGACGATGCTCGCCACGGGCGCGGGGCTCGCGGTGACGGTCGTCGGACTGCCGCTGCTCGCGGCCGGGCTGCGGGGTTCGCGACAGCTGGGCAAGGTGGAGCGGGCGCGGGCGCGGCGGCTGTTGGGGCTGCGGATCGACGAGCCGAGCCCGTTGCCGGTGCGCCGGACCGGCTTCTTCGGCTGGCTGTGGTCGAGCCTGAAGGACCCGGTGGGCTGGCGCGCGGTGCTGTACGACTTGATACGGCTGCCCTGGGGCGTCCTCACCTTCGCGGTGACGCTCGTGTCGCTGTTCGTTCTGTGGCCGGTGCTGCCGTTCATCGCGCGGGGGCTGACGAACGTGGACCGGGCGATGGTTCGCGGGCTGCTGTCCCCCTCCGACGAGTTGGAGCGGCGCATCGCCGAACTGGAGTCGGACCGGGGGGTCGTGGTCGACACGGCCGCCGCCGATCTGCGCCGTATCGAGCGCGATCTGCACGACGGCGCTCAGGCCCGGCTCGTCAATCTCGCGATGGGGCTCGGCCTGGCGAAGGAGAAGCTCCTGGAGGACCCCGACGCCGCGGCGTCGATGGTCGACGAGGCGCACGGCGAGGTGAAGCTCGCCCTTCAGGAACTGCGTGACCTGGCCCGCGGCATCCACCCGGCGGTCCTCACCGACCGGGGTCTGGACGCCGCCCTCTCCGCCATCGCCTCGCGGTGCACCGTGCCCGTGAAGGTGACCGCCGAACTGGACACGCGGCCGGCCGCCGCCATCGAGGGCATCGCCTATTTCACCGTCTCCGAACTGCTCCAGAACGTCAGTAAGCACAGCGGGGCGAGGTCCGCGTCCGTCGAGGTCTGGCGGACGGACCAGCGACTGCTCATCCAGGTCGCGGACGACGGCCGCGGCGGGGCCGGCCTCGACGGCGGTACGGGTATGGCGGGGCTCGCGGACCGGCTCGGCGCGGTGGACGGACTGTTCGTCGTCGAGTCACCGGTGGGCGGCCCGACGGTCATCACGGCCGAACTTCCGTGGCGGGACCGCCAGAACGAACCCGCGCCGTAACCGTCGGAAAAAACCCGCGCGGCAACCGGGAACGAGCCCACGCAGCGGCCGGGGAACGAGCCCGCGCAGCAGCCGGGGAACGAGCCGTGGCGCTGGCGAGGCCGCCCCACAGAGGACAAAAGGCAGAGGGCCGGGCCGCCCCCGGTTCACTCGATGGAGACCCCCGGCCGGACACCCCCGCCTGGACGCCCCGGCTGGAGGGGCACGAAGGATCCTGGACGGCGGCCCCGGGCAAGGCCTCCCGGCAGAAGCCCCGCCCGGGTTCGCAAAGTGAGGCAGGTAGGGAAAACCCCCCGTTCAAGACGCCGATCCGCTCCATGTCCGGCCGACGTCACCGGCGGCAGGCTTGAGGGAGCAGCCGACGAGCGGAACCGGTCGGGGCGCAGGACGAGACGGTCGAGACGCAGGACGAGACGAGAGAACGGACGAACCGATGGCCACGGAGTACGGACACGGATACGGGCACCGGAGCGGTCCCGGATTCGACGAGGCGGGTGCCGGACGGCGGCGGCACCGTCTTCCGGCCCCGCTGAGGACGCCGATCGAGGCCCGCAGCTGGCGAGAGTTCGGTTATGTGATGCTGGGCCTCCCGCTCGGGATCATCATGTTCACGTTCGCCGTCACGATGGTCTCGCTCGGCGCGGGCCTGCTGATCACCTTCCTCGGCATCCCGGTGCTCGCCGCCGCGCTGGCCGGCTGCCGCGGCTTCGGCTCGCTGGAGCGGGCGAGGGCGCGCGGGCTGCTCGGTGTCGAGGTGGCCGAGCCCGAGCCGCTGAGGATGAAGAAGCACGGGGCCATGGCGTGGATGGGCGCCGTACTCAAGAGCGGTACGTCGTGGCGACACCTGCTGTACGCGGTGGTCCAGTTCCCGTGGTCGGTGTTCTCCTTCGTCGTGGCTCTGAACTTCTGGGCGTACGGGTGGGCGCTGCTGACGTACCCGCTGTGGTTCTGGATCTTCCCGATGTACGGCGGTCAGGACGGACTCCAGCTTTACGGCGACGGGACGCACTCCATCTATCTCGACAACCCGTTCGAGATCACGGTGACCGCGCTCGTGGGGCTGCTCTTCACGATGGCGACCCCGTGGATCGTGCGGGCGCTGACGAGCGTGGACCGGCTGATGGTGCACGGGCTGCTCGGCCCCTCGCGGCTGGCCACGCGGGTGGTGGAGCTGGAGTCGGACAGGGGAGTCGTGGTCGACACGGCCGCCGCCGATCTGCGCCGTATCGAGCGCGATCTGCACGACGGCGCGCAGGCCCGGCTCGTCGCTCTGGCAATGGACCTGGGGCTCGCCAAGGAGAAGCTGTCCGAGGACCCCGAGGCTGCGGCGCGGATGGTGGACGAGGCGCACGGCGAGGTCAAGACGGCGCTGCAGGAGCTGCGGGACCTCGCCCGCGGCATCCATCCGGCGGTGCTGACCGACCGCGGGCTCGACGCGGCGCTGTCCGCGGTGGCCTCACGGTGCACGGTGCCGGTGCAGGTGGAGGTGGATCTGCCGGCACGTCCGGCGCCCGCGATCGAGGGGATCGCCTACTTCACCGTCTCCGAGCTGCTGCAGAACATCAGCAAGCACTCCCGTGCGACGCGGGCGACCGTCGACGTGTGGCGGGTCGAGAACCGTCTGATGATCCAGGTCGGCGACAACGGAGTCGGCGGGGCCGGTGTCTCCGAGGGCTCGGGCCTGGCGGGGCTCACGGAGCGGCTCGACGCGGTGGACGGGATTCTGGTGGTGGACTCGCCGGTGGCCGGTCCCACCCGGATCACGGCGGAGCTGCCCTGGCGGGGCTGACACACCCCGGCTCCGCGGGTACCCCGGTGCACCCCACCGGGGTACCCGCAGGTGATGACCCCGGTGCACCCCACCGGGGTATCCGCGGGTGATGGTGGGTGAGGGTGGGGTGCCCGCAGCACGCTGTAGGCACCCCGGTGGGGTATCGGTGCCCCGCTCCGGGCGCGGGCGATGCCCCCACGCCGGGCACGAGGCCCACGCCGGACGCGACGCCTGAGGCGGGCACGACGCCCGGGAAGGGCACGAGGCCCACGCCGGGCGCGAGGCCCGGGACGGGCGCCGAAGGACGTCCGGGCAACCGGGAAAGAACGATCAACCATTCGAGCAGGACCCCTTCAGGACCATTCCAGGACTCCTCCAGGACCGCGTCCAGGCCCCCTTCGATGGCCCCCTATTCACGCCGCTCGGGCGCGTCCCGGTCCGAATGCTGGAATGCTGGGGTCTGTCGTACGAGCGGGCACGAACCCGGCGCAGCCGGAGGCGGCCCGGGGTGGGCTCTGGGGGGCCGAGGAATCGTGGAGGACAGGGTGCGGGTCGTCATCGCCGAGGATTCAGTGCTGCTCAGGGAGGGCCTGACCCGGTTGCTGACCGACCGCGGGCACGACGTCGTGGCGGGGGTCGGGGACGGCGAGGCGCTGATCAAGACGATCACCGAGTTCGCGGCGCAGGACGCGCTGCCGGACGTCGTGGTCGCGGACGTACGGATGCCGCCGACGCACACCGACGAAGGCGTGCGGGCGGCCGTACAGCTGCGCAAGGCCCATCCGGGACTCGGCGTGCTCGTGCTGTCGCAGTACGTGGAGGAGCGCTACGCCACCGAACTGCTGGCCGGTTCGAGTCGCGGGGTCGGCTATCTGCTCAAGGACCGGGTCGCCGAGGTGCGCGAGTTCGTGGACGCGGTGGTGCGGGTGGCCCAGGGGGGTACCGCGCTCGACCCGGAGGTCGTGGCGCAGCTGCTCGGCCGCAGCCGCAAGCAGGACGTGCTGGCCGGGCTGACACCGAGGGAACGAGAGGTTCTCGGGCTCATGGCCGAGGGCCGGACGAACTCCGCCATCGCCCGTCAGCTGGTGGTCAGCGACGGCGCCGTCGAGAAGCACGTCAGCAACATCTTCCAGAAACTCGGCCTGTCGCAAAGCGACGGGGATCACCGGCGTGTTCTGGCCGTTCTCACATACCTGAACTCATGAAGAACTGACAGTCTGTCAGTTGTGGAGCCGAACCGGAGGGTGAGCGGGGAGCGTCATCCGAAGAAGGGACCGGGTACGGGGGAAATCGCGACAAGTCAGGGTGTCAGGGCGTCTCAAAACCGCGTCCATCATGCGAATGGCCGAAGGAAGGCGACCCTTACCGACGTAGGGTTGAAAAAGGAAGGGTCTGTGGGAAGGCCACTCCCGGACAGCCGCCTCAAAGGAGGTCCAGTTCAGTGACGAGCAAGGTCAGCAGCCCAACGGAACAGGCCGACGAAGCCGTCGTAGGAGAACAGCGCAAACCGCCGGGGGCGAAGGACGTCCGCCGGCTCGACCGGGTCATCATCCGGTTCGCGGGGGACTCCGGTGACGGTATGCAGCTCACCGGCGACCGCTTCACATCGGAAACTGCCTCCTTCGGCAACGACCTCTCGACCCTGCCGAACTTCCCTGCCGAGATCCGCGCGCCCGCAGGCACCCTGCCGGGCGTTTCGTCTTTCCAACTGCACTTCGCCGACCACGACATCCTCACGCCGGGCGACGCGCCCAACGTGCTGGTGGCCATGAACCCGGCCGCGCTGAAGGCGAACATCGCCGATGTGCCGCGCGGCGCGGAGATCATCGTCAACACGGACGAGTTCACCAAACGGGCGATGCAGAAGGTCGGCTACGCGGCCAACCCGCTGGAGGACGGCTCGCTGGACGGCTACAACGTCCATCCCGTCCCGCTCACGACGATGACCGTCGAGGCTCTCAAGGAGTTCGAGCTCTCCCGCAAGGAGGCCGAGCGCTCCAAGAACATGTTCGCGCTGGGCCTGTTGAGCTGGATGTATCACCGGCCGACCGAGGGCACCGAGAAGTTCCTGACCACCAAGTTCGCCCGCAGGCCCCTGGTCGCGGCGGCGAACCTCGCGGCGTTCCGGGCCGGTTGGAACTTCGGCGAGACGACCGAGGACTTCGCCGTCTCCTACGAGGTCGCGCCCGCCTCGAAGGCCTTCCCGACCGGCACCTACCGCAACATCTCCGGGAACCTCGCCCTGTCCTACGGCCTGATCGCCGCCTCCCGGCAGGCCGATCTGCCCCTCTACCTGGGCTCCTACCCCATCACGCCGGCCTCGGACATCCTGCACGAACTGAGCCGGCACAAGAACTTCGGCGTCCGCACCTTCCAGGCCGAGGACGAGATCGCGGGGATCGGCGCGGCACTCGGCGCGGCGTTCGGCGGGTCGCTGGCCGTGACGACGACCTCGGGTCCCGGTGTGGCGCTGAAGTCGGAGACGATCGGGCTGGCCGTGTCGCTCGAACTGCCCCTGCTGGTCATCGACATCCAGCGTGGCGGACCGTCGACGGGTCTGCCGACCAAGACCGAGCAGGCCGACCTGCTGCAGGCGATGTACGGGCGCAACGGCGAGGCCCCGGTGCCGATCGTCGCGCCGAGGACCCCGGC